>NZ_JBMFQT010000004.1:105562-225990 GCF_049968455.1 Hydrotalea sp.
CCTGATGCCGATAGCAGGTTTTATGTGCTTCAGAAGGGACATTACAACAATTATCTACTTTCAGGCAATGGCATCCCGTTGTATCGCTTTTACGAATATGTCTTTCCGGAACACCATGATAGCTAAAAAGTATATGATCATAGTCTAATTGTAAATAGGGTTGAATGCTGGAAGCTAATGCATGAATGTATTCGGGATGATTATAATAAGGTTGAATAGTTTGTAATTGAAATGTATAGCCATTTTTCCGATGTACTTCCTTCATATATTCTACAGCAGTTTCATAACTACTCATGGCGTAATGCGGGTATAAAGGAAATAAAAGTACCTCTTCAATATCGGGGCTTTGTTGCAACAAAGCCTGATATGCCGCTTCGGGTGTTGGATTCCCGTAACGCATGGCAATGGTTACCGGCACATGTACAGTTTGTTGAACAGCCTGTTGTAATTGATGGGTTAAAACAATGAGTGGTGAGCCTTCTTTAGTCCAAATAGTTTTATAAGCCTCAGCCGACTTGGGTGCACGAAAAGGAACTATAATTCCGTTAATTAATAAAAATCGAGATAAATAGGGCATATCAATCACCCTTTCATCCATTAAAAATTCTTTCAAATATTTCTTAACATCGCTTACTGAAGTTGAATCGGGCGAACCCAAATTCATTAATATAACACCTCTTTTTTTTGCTTTCATACTATTTTAATATTGGCAAATGTATTATTTCAAAAATTGTTTTCAACTATAGAACCCAATAACATTTAGGGCAATCAACAAAACATTTTTTATTTGGTTTGAAAAAACCTTAAAAAGGGGCAGTAAAACCTGAAATGAGGAAAGAAACAAGTAAAATGACAATTAAATGACAAAGACATGACTTAAGTCATACATTTCTGCCATCTATCCGAGATACTTTTGCGTAAGTAATTAGACCAATATTTAAGAATAACAGATGATGAATCTTTCCAACTTTTTTGCAATAGGCATTAACTACAAAAAAAATGATGCTTCCGTTAGAGGGCAGTTTGCCATTAGCTCAGAACAATATGCCGCTATTTTGCAAAAAGCAGTTGATTACGCTATAAAAGAACTGGTAATTTTAAGCACTTGCAATCGTACAGAAATTTACGGCATAGCTCAACAACCGACAGACTTAATTCATTTGCTATGTAGTGAAACCATTGGTAGTGAAGAGCTTTTTATGGAACGCTGCTACATTAAGCAAGGCGAAGAAGCTATTCACCATATTTTCACAGTTAGCGCCGGGTTAGACTCTCAAATTTTAGGTGACTATGAAATTGTTGGCCAAATGAAACTTGCAGTAAAATTTGCCAAAGAAAAAGGCTTTGTAGGCTCATTTTTAGAAAGACTTTTTAATACAGTATTACAATCATCCAAAACCATCAAAAATCAAACGGCATTAAGTGGTGGAACTGTATCGGTTTCATTTGCTGCTATACAATATTTAAAAGAACATTTAACGGATATTCCCAATAAAAATATTTTGTTGATTGGTACAGGAAAAATTGGCAAAAACACTTGTAAAAATTTAATTGATTATTTAAATACCACTAATATTACACTCATTAATCGTACCAATGAAAAAGCAGTTGAGTTGGCAAATGAGTTAGGCATTGGTACTGCCAATTTCCATCACCTCCCTACTCTAGTAAACAACGCCGATGTTATTATTGTTGCTACCAATTCAGAAACTCCCATTCTTTTTAAAGAAAACTTTGAACAATCCGGTAAAAAAATTCTGATTGACTTATCTATCCCAAACAATATTGATCCTAATACTGCACAGTTACCGCATATAGCATTAGTAAATGTTGATGATCTTGCTAAAATTAATGATGCAACTTTACAAATGCGCAAAGCAGAAATACCCAAAGCACTTACTATAATTCAAGAATTTGAAGCAGAGTTTACAGAATGGTTAGATAGTAGAAAATTTGTACCCGTAATTAAAGCCGTTAAAAAGAAACTAGAAGACATGAATAACTGCGAAATGTTTCATGCAGTGTATGCAACAAAACAACACCAAACTACCACAGATGAAGCATTACAAAAAGCAGTAAAGAATATGGCAGTAAAATTGCGCACCCAGTATCAACCGGGTTGTAATTTTATAGAAGCCATCAACGATTTTATTACCATTAGCAGTAATTGATTTTATTAATATCATGGCAATTATTAAAATTGGAACCAGAGAAAGCCAATTAGCTGTATGGCAGGCCACACTGGTTCAAACAATATTAGCACAACACCAAGTTAAAAGTGAATTACATTATATTAAAAGCGATGGAGACATTGATTTAATTACACCACTATATGCACTTGGCGTACAAGGTGTTTTTACAAAAACTTTAGATGCAGCACTATTAAGTAAAAAAATTGACATTGCTGTTCACTCAATGAAAGATGTACCTACGCAATTAGCGAAAGGTATTGTACAAGCTGCCGTATTACCACGTGCCTCTTTTAATGACATACTAGTTTATAAAAATGATACAAATTTTTTAGAAAACACACAATTACCGGCAGTTATAGCCACCAGTAGTATTCGCCGAAAAGCACAATGGCTACACCGTTACCCTAACCATACCATAGAAAATTTAAGAGGCAATGTAAATACACGTTTACAGAAAGTAGCTAATAGCCAATGGCATGGAGCCATATTTGCGGCTGCCGGCTTGGAAAGAATATATTTAAGACCGGAAAAATCTATAGACTTAACTTGGATGCTACCTGCACCGGCTCAAGGAGCAATTATGGTTGTTTGCCGAGAAGAAGATATAGCAACCTATCAAATGATTAATGCAATTAATGATGTTCCTACTGAACTTTGCACAAAAATTGAACGCGATTTTTTACAAGCATTAATGGGCGGATGTTCAACACCTATTAGTGCTTTAGCAACATGCACAGACAAGGAAGTGATTTTTAAAGGGAATATTACCGCTACTGATGGTAAACTTCAATACAATATTGAAAAACGAGCCGCTATTAATTTGGCAAAAAATTTAGGATTTGAGGCTGCCAATGAATTATTATTAACCGATGCTAAAATGTTGATAGAATCTATTAAAAATGCAAAATAATAATACGATACAGGTTTTATGTACCCGGCCATTAGACTCACTTTTGGTTACGAATGCATTTAACAGAGGTATAAGCATTGATACTATACCTTTTATTGAAACCATTCCCTTAGCCGATGAGGACATTTCAAATACCATTAACGACCTGGCACAAAAAAAAATTACGGCCATTTTTACTAGCATGAATGCAGTTGATGCAGTTACGGCTCGCTTAAATCATGTGCCCAAATGGGATATCTTTTGTTTAGGTGGAGTTACAAAAGAGAAAGTGTTACAATTTTTTGGCGAAAAACATTTTAAAGCAAGTGCAAAAAGTGCAGGATTACTGGCAGAAAAAATTATTGAACACAAACCAGAAAATCAGCTAGTATTTTTTTGTGGCGATCAACGCATGGATGAACTGCCTGAAACCTTAGCCGTTAATGGCTTTCCAACGCAACAAGTGGTTGTATATAAAACCATTCAAACACCGGGTGAAACCTCAAAAAATTACCAAGGCATTGTATTTTTTAGCCCCAGTGCAGTACATAGTTTCTTCTCCGTAAATACCATACCGCTATCAACTGTTTTATTTGCTATTGGAAAAACTACCGCTGCCACCATTCAAACCTATGTTCAAAATAAAATTATTACCAGCGAATGGCCCGGTAAAGAACAAATGATTGATGTGGTACTAAACTATTTTAAACCTATTAACATTAATGCATGAGTGTAATAAAAAACGATTTAATATTAAGAACATTACGTGGTGAAAAAACTGAAAGAGTGCCTGTTTGGATGATGCGACAAGCGGGTAGATATTTACCTGAATACATGGAATTGCGGAGAAAGTACGGTTTTTTTGAACGTTGCCAAACACCTGAATTAGCTTGTGAAATTACTTTACAACCTGTTGATATTATTGGCGTTGATGCGGCTATTTTATTCTCAGATATTTTAGTTGTACCCCAAGCAATGGGGCTTGAAGTACAATTAATTGAAAGCAAAGGACCTATATTACCCAACCCCATTCAAACAAGTAATGATTTACAACGCATACATACACCCGATGTACATGAATCATTAGGCTATGTATTTAAAGCCATTCATTTAATTAAGCAAGAATTAAATGGACGAGTACCCTTAATAGGTTTTGCCGGAGCACCTTGGACATTGTTGTGCTATATGGTACAAGGTAAAGGTTCAAAAACATTTGATGAAGCTAAAGCCTTTTGTTATCAACAACCACAACTGGCACACCAACTTTTACAAATGATTACCAATACTACTATTGCCTACTTACATCAACAAGTTGCTTCCGGTGCTGATACGGTTCAAGTGTTTGATAGTTGGGGCGGACTATTAAGTAAAGCTGATTTCGAAACATACTCATTGCCCTATTTAGAACAAATTGTAAAAGCCATACAACCCATTGCACCCGTTATTCTGTTTGCAAAAGGAGCATGGTATAGCCTAACTGAAATGGCAAACACCGGTGCTGCAGCTTTGGGTATTGATTGGTGTACGCCTCCCAATATAGCACGGCAATTGGCCGGAGAAAAAATTACCCTTCAAGGCAATTTCGATCCCGCAAAACTATTATCACCGATTTCTGAAATAAAAAAAGAAGTGAAGAATATGCTTCAAGCATTTGGTGGCCAACACCATATTGCCAATTTAGGACATGGCATTTTACCGAATGTACCGGTTGACCATGCCAAAGCTTTTGTTGATACCGTAAAAGAATGGCAACCTAATTAATGTTTAATGTTTTGCACATGAGTAGCAATAACAATTTTAAAAATGAGTGGATTGATTTTATTCACAATTTGCAAGACACTATTTGCCGTGCATTAGAGTTAGCTGATGGTAAAGCTAAATTTATGCAAGATGAGTGGCTGCGCAAACCCGATGGAACAGGCGGTGGTGGAAAAACAAGAGTAATTGCCAATGGAAATGTGTTTGAAAAAGGTGGTGTAAATACTTCAGTAGTATATGGTAATATAACCGATGCTATGCGCAATCAATTACAAATGGATGGCGATGAATGGTTTGCTTGCGGCTTAAGTTTGGTTATTCATCCTTACAATCCATTTGTTCCTACAATACATTGTAATTATCGCTATTTTGAATTATATAAAAACAACAACGTAGTTGATAGATGGTTTGGAGGAGGTACAGATCTTACTCCTTATTATTTATTTCCGGAGGATTCTATTCATTTTCATCAAACTCACAAAACAGCTTGCGATCGGTTTGATGCTTCCTTTTATCAATCCTTCAAAATAAATTGCGATAACTATTTTGTAAACACACATCGGCAAAATGAGCGGAGGGGCATTGGCGGAATTTTTTATGACCACCAACGCCCTACTGAAGAAAAAAATGAACAATTTTGGTTAAACTTTGCCAAAGCTTGTGGTGAAGCCTTTATAAAAGCGTACATACCAATAGTAGAAAAAAGAAAAAACACCTACTTTTCTCTTGAACATAAGTATTGGCAAGAAATAAGACGTGGTCGCTATGTTGAATTTAATTTATTACATGACCGCGGCACCATATTTGGATTAAAAACCAACGGAAGAACTGAAAGCATTTTAATGAGCCTGCCGCCTACCGTTAGGTTCGATTACAACTACCAACCACAACCCAATTCTGCCGAAGCAAATTTATTAGCGGTATGCTTACAGCCAATAGATTGGCTAAGTATACAACAACCCACTTCCGTTAGTGAAGAAAAATGGGCAAAAAAAACGAACCAATGTTAACCATTTAAATACGATTTTATGTATTTACAAAAACGAAATAGAATTTTACGGAAATCGGCTGCTATTAGAAGTTTGGTAGCTGAAAGCATTTTAACACCCAATGATTTTATTGCCCCCTTATTTATACAAGAAGGCCACAATGAAAAAAACCACATTCCTTCCATGCCCGGGTATTTTAGAAATAGTCTCGATATTACCGTTAATGAGGTAAAAGAACTCTATAATCTAGGCATTAAAAGCGTACTGCTTTTTGTGAAAGCATTAGATGAAACAAAGGATAATGAAGGTAAAGAAGCATGGAATCCAAATGGGCTAATGCAAAGAAGCATAAAAGCCATAAAAGAAGCTGTACCGGAAATGTTTGTAATGACAGATGTTGCTCTCGATCCTTATTCCATTTATGGCCATGATGGCATTGTTAAAGATGGAGAAATTGTAAACGATGAAACGGTTGATGCATTAATTAAAATGAGTGTAAGCCATGCAGCAGCCGGAGCAGATATGGTTGCCCCAAGCGATATGATGGATGGAAGAATAGGTGCAATAAGAGAAGCATTAGAAGAAAGCGGTTTTACCAAAACAGGCATCATGAGCTATAGTGCTAAATACGCTTCCTGTTTTTATGGACCATTTAGAGATGCATTAGACAGTGCTCCCGGATTTGGTGATAAAAAAACCTATCAAATGAATTATGCCAACCGAATAGAAGCAATTAATGAAACACTACAAGATGTTGAAGAAGGAGCAGATATCGTAATGGTTAAACCTGCTATGGCTTATTTAGACATAATTCGAGAAGTAAAAAATGCAGTAACAATTCCTGTGAGTGCTTATCATGTAAGTGGTGAATATGCCATGATTAAAGCTGCAGCAGAACGTGGTTGGCTTGACGAAAATAAGGCTATTATCGAAAGTTTAACTTCTATAAAACGTTCCGGAGCCGATTTAATTGCTACTTATTTTGCTAAACAAGCAGTTTTATTATTAAATCAATAATTCTTAAAGCCATGTTTATCATTAATATTACCTACAAAGCACCCGTACAAGAAATTGACCAACACATGGAAGCACATGTGGCATTTTTGGAAAGGTATTATCAATTAGGAAAATTCATTGCTTCAGGAAGAAAAGAGCCAAGAACCGGCGGAATTATTTTGGCAATAGCTGAAAGTAAAAAAGAAATAGAAACCATTATGGCAGAAGACCCTTTCTTTACCAACAACTTGTCGGAATTCAGTATTATTGAATTTAAACCTACCAAAGCCGTGAAAGCTTTTACTGCAATGTTAGATAACTACCACTCATAAATTTTATCATATGCATATTAAGAATAGTGAGCAATTATTTCAACGGGCACAAAAAAGTATTCCGGGTGGTGTAAACTCACCGGTTCGTGCATTTAAAAGTGTGGGCGGTAATCCCATTTTCATTCAAAAAGCCAAAGGGGCATATTTGTATGATGAGGATGAAAATGCCTACATAGATTACATTGCTTCATGGGGACCCATGATTCTTGGACATGCCTACGAACCGGTAATAAAAGCTATTCAGGAGAAAGCTGTTTTTTCAACTTCATTCGGTGCACCTACACAACTTGAAATTGAAATGGCAGAATTAATTATCAGCATGGCACCTAATGTTGATTTAATAAGAATGGTTAGCAGTGGAACCGAAGCTTGTATGAGTGCTTTACGATTAGCGAGGGGTTATACAGGCAAAAATAAATTTATTAAATTTGAAGGTTGCTATCATGGGCATGCCGATGCATTTTTAGTAAAAGCAGGTAGTGGTGTAGCCACTTTTAACATTCAAACTGTGCCCGGTATACCTGCAGCAGTAAGTGATGACACATTAACTTGCGCTTACAACGATTTAAATGCTGTTGAAAAAATAGTAGCCGATTATCCAAATGAAATTGCAGCTATCATAGTTGAACCAGTTGCCGGAAATATGGGTTGCATTTTACCGGAACAAGGATTTTTAGAAGGTTTAAGAAAAATTTGTACACAGCATAACATTGTGTTAATTTTTGATGAGGTAATGACCGGTTTTAGGTTAGCTGCCGGCGGTGCCCAACAACGTTTATCTATTGACGCAGATTTGATTACCTATGGTAAAGCAATTGGCGCAGGTATGCCGGTGGGGGCATTTGGTGGTAAAAAAGAAATAATGCAACATATAGCTCCCTTAGGCAATGTTTATCAGGCTGGCACTTTAAGCGGTAATCCAATTGCAATGATTGCAGGCTATACTCTATTAAATGAATTAAAAAACAATCCTAGCATTTATAAAGAACTAGATGATAAGACTGCTTATTTGCACAAAGGATTGGATGAAGTATTTGCAGCATCAAAGACCCCATATACCATTAACCGATTAGGTTCCATGATTAGTGTTCATTTTAGCAATAAACCTGTAACTAATTTTGAAACTGCTGCTGCTGCCAATAACGATTTATTTAAAAAATATTTTCATGCCATGTTGAAGCGTGGTATTTATTTACCCCCTTCGCCATTTGAAAGTTGGTTTTTGAATAATGCACTTACCTATGCCGATTTAGACAAAACAATAGCAGCAAGTAAAGAAAGTTTGCAAGAGATTTTATAGAGCATTTAAATACTACAACGAAAAGGCAACTACGTTAGTGTTAGTTGCCTTTTTATTAAGTTACAAAATATTTTAGGGATTATTTCAACAAATCGCAAGGTTTTAAGCCGGTATGTTTTTTAAATGCCGCAGAAAAATGCGATATGGAAGAATATCCCAACAATGCTGAAACGTCGGTAACACTCAAGCCTTTTTCATACAACAAATATTTAGCATGTTCCATACGCTGTTGTTGGTAAAAATCAAAAATAGTTGTACCAAACACTTCTTTAAAACCTTTTTTCAAGTAGCACTCATTCATAGCTACTTTTCTACTTAATTCTTTAATAGTAATGGGTTCTCCAATGTGTTGCAACAATAAATCACGGGCTTTATAAATTTGTTCTTTGCCTCTATCATCTGCTAAAAATTTACAAACAAAGCCTTCCTCTTTTTCTTCTACCAAACAATCTAAACTAAATAACAACAACTCATGAATCTTTGCATTCGCAAAAATATTTTCCAAAACGCCACTATAAGAATGGTTTAATAAGCTGTTTAAAATGCTACGCTTCTTCGGACAAATTGGGAATACTTTAGTAAATGGATGTGGATGTTTAAATGCCAATACCTCATCTTTTCTACTACTTAATTTCACATTATGTGTAAATTGATGCAAGAATGTAGCGGAAAAATGAAAATTAAACACATCAAGCGTATGAATATTTCCATCACAATTTTCGGTAGGTAACTGTTGACAATTGGCGCAGCTTTTTTCAGAACAGTAACGGTTACCAACGGTACAGAAACGCAATTCTAAGTATTGTTTTTCCGGACTGGAAGCATCATAATGGTAAATCAACATACCAGTATCTTCAGTAGTTAAATTTTGCTCTGCATTGTATCTTCGAATAATATATTGAATAGAATCCGGAATATGCTGCGATTTCTGATACAGCAAATTCATACTAAGTTCAATGTCATTTTTGTGTGCTTCTTTCAAAATTTCTAATGCCTGTATCATATTAAGGCAAAATTAAGTTGAACTGCAAAAAATTAAGTCACAATACTGTAAAACAGAAAATTTCAAAATTGGCTGAAAAGCTGTTAAAATGGCACTTTTATGGCGTTAAAAAGTACCTGAAAATAGTGGATAAATACCTATAAAATATGCAATTTTAGGCATCAAATTCATTATCTTCGCCAATTATCGTATAGTTGAAAAAATATAAAAACTATTCATAATTTATGAGTGAAACACAACAAAGTTTAGCAGAAGCCCAAAATAAAAATTACGGAGCAGATAGTATTCAGGTATTAGAAGGATTAGAAGCTGTAAGAAAAAGACCGGCGATGTACATTGGTGATATCGGTATTAAAGGATTACACCACCTAGTTTATGAGGTTGTAGATAATTCAATTGACGAAGCTTTAGCCGGTTATTGTAAAAATATAGAAGTAACTATTCATGAAGATAATTCTATAAGCGTTAAAGATGATGGTCGTGGAATTCCTACAGCTATGCACAGCAAAGAAAAACGCAGCGCATTAGAGGTAGTAATGACTGTACTCCATGCCGGTGGCAAATTTGATAAAAATACTTATAAAGTATCGGGTGGTTTGCATGGTGTTGGTGTAAGTTGCGTAAATGCACTCAGTTCAAAATTAATTGTTACTGTTCAGCGCGAAGGAAAAATATTTGAACAGGAATACAAAATTGGTGTTCCTCAATATGCGGTAAGAGAAATTGGCGTGAGTGAGAAAACAGGCACTTCAATACACTTTTGGCCCGATACCACCATTTTTCAGGAAACAGTTTACAAACGTGAGATTTTAGAAGGCCGTTTACGCGAACTGGCTTTTTTGAATAAAAGAATTCACATAACATTAAATGATTTACGCGAAAAAAATGAGGATGGAACAACCTATAGTAAAACATTTTATAGTGAAGGGGGAATTGTTGAATTTGTGGAAATGTTAGATGAAATTGGCAAAAGAACCCCACTAATTACCAAAACGCTTTATTTTGAAGGACACGATGAAGCTACCAACATTGCCGTTGAAGTAGCTATGACCTATAACAATGATTTTAAAGAACACATCTTTTCGTATGTAAACAATATTAATACAATTGAAGGTGGTACACACGTTACCGGATTTAGGCAAGCACTTACCCGGGTATTTAAAAGCTATGGAGATAAAGAAGGATTGTTTGAAAAAGCGAAAGTTGAAGTTGAAGGCGATGATTTTAGAGAAGGTTTAAGTGCTATTATTTCTGTTAAAATTCCTGAACCACAATTTGAAGGTCAAACTAAAACAAAACTGGGTAATACAGAGGCATCAGGTATTGTACAAACAACTGTTTCAAAAGCATTACAAGCTTATTTAGAAGAAAATCCTAAGGAGGCCAAAAACGTTATTTCAAAAATAATTTTAGCAGCGCAAGCTCGTGTTGCAGCTAAAAAGGCACGAGATTTGGTTCAGCGAAAAACTGTTTTGAGTGGTGGTGGTCTTCCTGGAAAATTAGCAGATTGTTCAGAAAGAGATGCAGAAAAGTGTGAACTGTTTTTGGTTGAGGGAGATTCGGCCGGAGGAACTGCTAAACAAGGCCGCGATAGAAGTTACCAGGCTATTTTACCATTAAGGGGTAAAATTTTAAACGTTGAAAAAGCCATGGAACACAAAATTTATGAAAATGAAGAGATAAGAAATATGTACACGGCTTTAGGTGTTACTGTAGGTACTCCAGATGATCCGAAACAATTAAACTTATCAAAATTGCGGTATCATAAATTAATTATCATGACCGATGCCGACGTGGATGGTTCGCACATTGCTACCCTTATTTTAACTTTTGTGTACCGTTATATGAAGGAATTGGTAGAACATGGTTATGTTTATATTGCACAACCGCCTTTATACCTTGTTAAAAAAGGAAAAGAACAAGCTTATGCTTATACAGAAGAACAACGTAAAGCATTGATTGAAAAATTAGGAGCCGGCAAAGAAGATAGTGTTACCATTCAACGTTACAAAGGTTTAGGTGAAATGAATGCAGAACAACTTTGGGAAACTACGATGGACCCCAGTCGCCGTACATTAAAAAAAGTAACGATTGAAAGTGCAGCAGAGGCTGATAGGATATTTAGCATGTTAATGGGCGATGAAGTAGCTCCAAGAAGAGAATTTATTGAAACACATGCCCGTTATGCTCGTATTGATGCATAACAATAAATACCAAATTTTAAACTATATTGCAAACAAGTAGCAATACAGAATAGATTGTTACTTGTAATAATGAAAAAAAATTATTCATTCATTCTCGTAACAGAGAATACAAAACCACAAAACAATGGACACATCAAAAATGATTAAAGCATATTGCTTAAAAACAAAAGAAAAAAATGTACCTATGCATGATGCTGTTATTACTAAAACTGCCAAAGGTGGTTATATGGCCAGTGGTAACGATGGTAAAGGCAACAAAATGGCTGCTATTTTAAGCGAAGCAAAGGCTTTACAAGCCATAGCTGATGGCGTAGCCAAAAAAGGATTTTAATTAGTAATTTAAATTTTACAATAGAGCAGCCTTTTAAATAAAAGGCTGCTTTTTTAACCTTTCAAAACTAAAACGGAAAACGTTTGCCCATTTTACGGGTAATTTTAAACATAACATCAGTTCCAGAAACATACCAATTGGTAGGCTTTTGATAACTTGCAGACCATAAAGTTTCTCCTCCTTTCACTAACACACAATTCGCATATACATCGGCAGTTTTGTTGCTAACACTTGCTCCAACTACAGGATCCATGCTAGTACCCCAAAAAATAATATTACGTACTGCGCCTATACCCATAGAAGCTAAATCGCTCATAATTCTATTACTAGTTACATTCATTTTAATTACAGCATCAACACCCAGTATTTTGCACAATACATCCGGATCAGCATTAAATGCAGCCTTAGCAGAAATTCCCGCACTGCTTAATAATCCATTCGTTTTATCAGGACTTTGTATTTGTGCTTCAGCAATTTTCTTTCTAGGTCGGCTATAGCGCTGCAAATTAGCCAACAAAATTTGCTGATATGTGTAACCGGTTTTTACTGCAGCAGAATCTAATTGCGCTTGTGTTACATTTCGCGGCATATTGCCAGTATATTGAACAAGTACAGGTAATATGGCCATTGTTTTAATTTTTGCATTTACTGCATTGGCACTTAAAACAGGCTTATTAGTACTACAGCTTATACAAAACAATAAGAGTAAAGCACTAAGCAGGGTAAATTTCATTTTCATACAGAATTAATTTTTTTGTAAAAATGAAGAAGCCTATTGAAATGCGAAGCAGTTAAAAGAATGAATGGGAGCTTTTATATATAAATGGAGTTAATAAAATGATAATGCAATACTTAATTGGTATGCAATTACAAAGCAGAAGCATTAACAGTAGCAGCTTGCATTTTTTGTAGAAACTGAAGCATGGCCTGCATGGAAAGCATATCATCAACTACCAGTAAAAAGTTTTTACCTGCTTGTTTTAATTTGGCTTTATTAGTGGCAGTTTGTATGTAGGTTAAAATATTTTTAAATAAATCAGATTCAAAATATGGTGAATCGGGTTTGTTAATAAAATAACAACGAAGCACATTTTCTTTTAAAGTCATTTTTTCGAAACCCAAGGCAACACCTGCCCAACGGGCTCTAACCATATCAAACAAATCAACAACCGGTGATGGTAAAGGTCCAAAGCGGTCTTCCATTTCTTGTTTAAAGGTGGTTAATTCTGTTTCGTTTTCACAATTATCCAGACGAGTATATAATGAAAGGCGTTCAGTAATATTAGCAACATAATCATCAGGAATTAGAATTTCTAAATCTGTATCAATGGTACAGTCGCTTACAAAATCATCTTGTTGTGAAATCTCTTCCTGAAATAATTCTTTGAAACTGCTGCGTTTTAATTCACGCATAGCTTCATCTAAAATTTTCTGATACATTTCAAAACCAATTTCGGCCATAAAGCCGCTTTGCTCTCCGCCCAACATATTACCTGCACCGCGAATATCTAAATCGCGCATAGCAATTTGAAAGCCACTGCCTAAATCGCTGAATTGTTCTAAGGTTTGTAATCGTTTACGCGAATCGTTGGGTAATGTAGCCATAGGTGGTGCTAACAAATAACAAAAAGCCTTTTTATTACTTCTACCTACACGTCCGCGCAATTGGTGTAAATCACTTAACCCAAAATGATGTGCATTATTAACGATGATGGTATTGACGTTAGGAATATCTACCCCGCTTTCTACTATGTTGGTACAAACTAAAACATCATATTTCTTATTAATAAAATCTAATATTCGTTTTTCTAGTTCATGGCCTTCTAATTGGCCATGTGCATATCCAATACTTAAGTCGGGACAAGATGCCTGTATCAATGCCGCCATTTCTGCTAAGCCTTGTACACGATTATGTATAAAAAATACCTGGCCGCCACGCTCGGTTTCAAAATATATTGCATCGCGAATAAAATCTTCATTAAACACGTGCACTTCCGTTTGAATAGGTTGCCGATTAGGTGGTGGTGTATTAATGATACTTAAATCTCTTGCCCCCATTAATGAAAATTGCAGTGTACGTGGAATTGGGGTTGCCGTTAATGTTAAGCAATCAACATTTGATTTTAGTGTTTTTAGTTTTTCTTTATGCCCTACGCCAAATTTTTGTTCTTCATCAATAATCATTAAACCCAATTCTTTAAACTTAACTTCTTTACTTAAAATAGCATGCGTACCAATTAATATATCTATTTTTCCTTCTGCAACACGTTGTAAAGTTTCTTTTTTTTCTTTCGTCGATTTGAATCGATTTACAAAATCGATAGTAACCGGAAAATCTTTTAAACGTTCTTTAAATGTTTTATAATGTTGGAAAGCCAAAATGGTAGTGGGCACTAACACTGCCACTTGTTTCCCATCCACACAGCATTTAAATGCTGCAC
Source organism: Hydrotalea sp. (assembly GCF_049968455.1). Classification (NCBI taxonomy): domain Bacteria; kingdom Pseudomonadati; phylum Bacteroidota; class Chitinophagia; order Chitinophagales; family Chitinophagaceae; genus Hydrotalea; species Hydrotalea sp. The sequence goes on from NZ_JBMFQT010000004.1 coordinate 119,998, forward strand.
GGATGGCAACTTCTGTTTTGCCAAAACCAACATCACCACAAATAAGCCTATCCATTGGGCTAGGGCTTTCCATATCTTTTTTAATATCAATGGTTGCTTTGCTTTGATCAGGAGTATCTTCGTAAATAAAGGAAGCTTCTAACTCCGTGTTCATATAATTATCAGGTGAAAACTGAAATCCCTGTCTGGCCTTACGTTCAGCGTACAAGCTAATTAAATCAAAAGCCAGTTCTTTTACCTTAGTTTTTGTTTTTTCTTTTAACTTATTCCAAACATCACTACCTAGTTTATTGATTTTAGGAATTGAGCCATCTTTCCCTGTAAATTTGGATATTTTGTGTAATGAGTTGATGTTTACATACAAAATATCATTGTCTTTGTAAATAATTCTAACCGCTTCCTGCCATTTACCATTTACTTCAATTTTTTGTAAACCACTGAAAGTACCAACACCATGATCGATATGTGTAACAAAATCGCCCGGTTGTAATTCGCGCAATGTTTTAATAGTAAGTGCTTTGCTTTTACTATATGCCTGTTTTATTTTGTATTTATGATAGCGCTGAAAAATTTGGTGATCAGTATAACAAACTACCTTTTGTTCGTGATCAATAAATCCTTTATGAATACTAATGGGTACAGGAATGAATTTTATTTCAGCAGACAAATCTGTAAAAATGCTATTTAAACGTTCTAACTGTTTGGCTTGATCGGAAAAAATGTAAATAGCATATCCGTTAGCTTCATAGTTACTTAAATTTTGCATTAACAGCGGAAACTGCCTGTTAAAAGAAGGTTGTTCTTCTGTTTGAAAAGTAATAGTTGTTTTTCCGAAATACGGCGCATAGCCAAATTCAATAATGTTATGTTGCTGAATTTGTCGTGTTATGGTAGTGGAAGGAGTAAAATCATTTAATCCAACCGATTTTAAAATTTTGGTTTCATCTTCATCAGATTCTAACAGCAAGGCATCATCGTAATTTTTTTCTAAAAACTGTCCCAGCTCTTCTTCTTGCACTTCCAGTTTATTCAAAACAATATCCCAATCGCTTAACCATATTAATGTATTGCTACTTAAAAAGTCAAACAATGAAATTTTTTCGCCTTCCCCAAAGTTGGTTTCGACATTTGGAATAATACTTACTTGCAATATTTTACGTTCACTTAATTGCGTTTCAGGATCAAAGATTCTAATACTATCAACTTCATTTCCAAACAATTCTATTCGATAAGGCTTTTCATTTCCGAAAGAATAAATATCTAAAATACCTCCGCGAAGCGCAAACTGACCAGGTTCATATACAAAATCGTTACGCACAAAACCAAAGCTTACCAGTGTTTCCATTAATGCATCTGGAGTAATGGTATCATTGGTTTTGATTAGGATGGTGTTTTTATTGAGAGTTTGTGATTGAATTACTTTTTCTGCTAAAGCTTCTGGATAGGTTACAATTATTTTTTTATTGCCTCCGGCAGATAAGCGTGTAAGCATTTCAGTACGAAGCATTACATGCGAAGTATTCAGCAGCTTAAAATTTTTTCGCAATTTGAATGAAGAAGGAAAATAAAATACATCTAATGCGTTAGTTAAACTTTCAATGGCATTATAAAAATATGCTGCATCTTCAGCATCACTCAAAACAATAAGATGGTTGTATTGATTGAATTGCGGATGTTGGTACAAGGCTGCAATGAAACATTCAGGACTACTTCCTTTTAATCCTGATAAATAGATCTTAGATTTCGGGGGGGTGGATTGGGCAAGAGAAATCTGTTCCACCAGTAATTTAGCCTGGGGGGTATTGATAAAACCATTCAATAGCACACATATGTTCATACAACAGGGTGCAAATTTACAATTAATTCAAGGGAATTTAAAAAAACAGTATGGTCCAATCAATTAATACACTGCATTATTACTAATTTGAATGGTAATTTGAGCTACTGAGTCTTTTTGCACATTTACAGGTTGAATATTATTCTTGTCATCATAAGCATTTGCATAAAACAATCCATTTACTTTAGTAAATAATGAATAATTACCCACAGGAAGCGTCTTATAAAAGTAACCCTCTTTATTACTAGTTACAGAATCAACAAATGAAGTAAAAATTTGTCGGTAAATAGGTGCCTCATCTACCCTTACCACCTGCGAAAGGTTAGTTATTTTATAAATGTATATGGTAGTTGAAATGGGCTTTGGGTGGGGCATTGGGGCATTGGGGGCAGGCATTTGATTACCGGAAATTAAAAAAACTTTTCCCGCAATACCTTGTTTAATATAATTTGTGGATATTGCTTTTTTTTGAAACAAACAGCTTGATAAAATAAAAAGTAGAGAAAATAACACAAAAAGATTTTTATACATAAAGCATTTTGAATGTTTAAAGTATCTAATTTAGTAAAATTAAGCTGTTCACATACAATACTGTACTATGTTTAAAAAATTACACCTTGCTTATTTTTTATTTTTAATGATGTGTAGTGGAAGTTTGTTAGCGCAAAATGTTCACTCCAATCAAGAATATCAAAAACTTTCAGAAGCCATACGCACAAAGGAAAATTCTAATTTTCAAAAAGCTTTGCAAATGGCAAAGCAGGAGGGATGGTTTATTAGACGGGTTACTCCTACCGGTCGTGTAATTTCATTAGCCGGGGTTGATGAAAAAGGTAATCCGTTATATTTAAGCACATTTAATAATACAACTGCTGCTGCAACCACCAATACTAATCAACTTTGGCCGGGAGGAACCTCTAATTTAAACCTTTCGGGTTCCTCGAATAACATAGTTGGTAAATTGGCTATGTGGGATGGAGGAACTCCTTTACCCAATCATGTGGAGTTAATTGGCAGAATTGTAAATCCAGATTCGGCAGCTGTTAGCGACCATGCCACACATGTGGCAGGTACATTAATTGCCACTGGTATTAACCCCATTGCAAAAGGGATGGCTTTCAATGCTCAAAAACTAATTGCGTACGATTATAATAATGACCAGTCAGAAATGATGGCCGCTTCACCCAACTTATTATTGTCCAACCACTCTTATGGATATTTAGCGGGCTGGAACTATGACGGTACTAACTGGAGTTGGTATGGTGATACAACTATCAGCACCAGTAAATCATATGGTTTTGGGTATTATGACCAAAGTGCGCAAATGTTCGACTCTATTGCCTACAATGCCCCTTATTACCTCATTAGTATGTCTGCAGGTAATTCCAGAAATTCAAATGGACCAGCCGTAGGTAGTAAGTACTTATATAATGGTAATAGTAACAAATCAATTTACAGAACTACTTCTATACCCAACAACCCCGATTATGGATCAATTGCTTATACACAAGATGCGAAAAACATTTTAGCAGTAGGTGCAGTAAATGGTATACCATTGGGCTATAATTATCCAAGTGATGTGGTAATGAGTAGTTTTAGCTCATGGGGGCCTACCAGTGATGGCCGAATTAAGCCGGATGTAGTAGCAGATGGTGTAAATGTTACTTCAAGTTGGAGTACCTCTACTACGGCGTACCAAACAGAAAGTGGTACTTCTATGGCAGCACCCAATGCTACAGGATCATTGTATCTGCTTCAGGAGTATTACAACAAATTGCATCCTAGTGGCTTCATGCGTTCAGCTACTTTAAAAGGCTTGGCAATTCACACTGCTAATCAAGCAGGAACAGCAGCCGGACCAAGCTATCAATTTGGATGGGGATTGTTGAATGTATTAAAAGCTTCATCCGTAATCACTTCCTCTTATAATCAACAATCAGATACAATTATTGAAAAAACCTTATCGAATACTGTACCTTATACCATGAATGTTGTTGCATCTGGAAAAGGCCCTTTGGTAGCAACATTAGCATGGTTAGATCCACCCATTACGCCATTATCAACCACTAATTCGGTGAATAATACAACACCTCGCTTGGTAAACGATTTAGATATGCGTATTTCCAATGGCGGCAACACTTATAAACCGTGGATCTTAAATCCCACTAATCCTAGTGCAGCTGCAACAAAGGGAGATAATTATTTAGATAATGTTGAAAAGATATCGGTTGATAGTGCTGTGCCAGGTCAAGTTTATACATTAACTATTACGAATAAAGGCAACTTACAACGAGGAACACAAGCATTTTCTTTAATTGTTAGTGGCATTGGTGGCACTGCTTACTGTGCATCAGGTGCAACTAACAATACCGGAACACGAATTGATAGCGTTTCATTTGCGGGCATTAACAACAAAAACACCACCACTAATACTACTTATAGCAACTTTACTAATTTAACAGGCAAAATACAACCCAACCAAACATTGCCATTTACCATTGTATTGAACAGTTCTGATGCTACCAATAATCCTAAAGTGGTGAAAGTTTATATTGATTATAATAACAATGGCAGCTTCTCCGATCCGGGTGATCAAGTTGGAGCAATTGTTGCAGCTGGCAATGGTACTTATACCATCAATATCACCACACCTGGCAACTTACCTTTAAACAACTTAACATTAATGCGTATAGTGGCTGTAGAAACCACAGATTCTTCTACTGTTACTTCTTGTGGAAATTATGGTTATGGCGAAACGCAAGATTATAGAATTCAGTTTATCGCTCCTTCTAACAACTTAACTTTAACTGGCATTATTTCACCAACTGCCGGAAACTGTGCTGCTAATAATCAATACCTTACTGTTCAAATTTTAAACAAGGGAACTATAAGTGCAAGTAATTTTACCTTAAATGCTACTGTAAGTAACGGTGGCAACGTAATTGCCAATTTAAGTGGATTATATACTTTAACGTTAGCAGCAGGAGCATCAGACACTTATGTTTTTCAAACACCTTTTACCACCGTTGCAGGTAACACCTATACTATTAGTGCTAAAGTAAATTATGTAGCGGATCAAGATACCACTGACAATACCAAAACATCCATTTTAGCTATTTCAAGTGCATCCACTGCACCCCAAGGTACAGCAACTATATGTGGTTCAAATACTGCTTACTTAAAAGCAAGCAATGTAAATAGTAATAGTACATATTTGTGGTTTAGTTCAGATACTGCCACCTCACCCATTGCTGTTGGATCGAATACTTCTACCACAACTATACCCAGTAATAATACCTATTATTTACAAACGGGCAGTAAAGCTACCATTGGACCCGCTAATAAAGCAGTATATGGAACAGGAGCATACAATGCATTTGCAGGAAATTATGTCACTTTCCATGCTTATACCCCCATTACCATTGAAACAGCGAAAATGTATATTGGTAACCCCGGTACAATACAAATTACATTGGCTTCAAATCTTACAGTTAGCAGTGATGGATCTAGCTATTCTTATATTCCTGTGCAAAGTGTAAGCTTTAATGTTGCCGCCACAAATCCCAATCCTCCAAGTACATTGCCCGGAAGTGATAACCCAGCTGATACTGGTGCTATATTTAATTTAAATTTACAAGTACCTGCAGCAGGCGATTATGCTTTAATAATGCAATGTAGCAACGGAGCAAGCATATTTAGAAATAGTGGTATTACCGGAACCATTTATCCATTGGGTTTGAACGGTTTATTTATGATTACCGGCAATAGTGTTCCAACAGCTTCTAATCCACAATCATATTATTACTTCTTTTACAACATAAGAGTAAGCACTCCTGATTGTATGAGTGCACGTACAGCCATTACTGCAACAAGTTTACCTACACCAACTATTACACAAGTAGGTGATAGCTTAGTGAGCAGTAGTAATACCGGTAATCAATGGTACTTTAACAATAATCCAATTAGTGGCGCAACGAATCGTTCTATTAAACCAACACAATCTGGTGGCTATGCAGTGATAGTAACCGATTCATCAGGTTGTCAACGTGGCTCCGCAACATTTAATTACGTGTTTACTGCTGTACAAAATGTTAATCCATCTGCCATTGGCTTACAGGTAAATCCTAACCCGGCCAATAGTAATTTTACTATTAGATTTACTATGAATACCGCAGGGCCACTAAATATTGCCTTATTTAATGATGTTGGTCAGTTAATGATGCAGGAACAATATAGCAACTTTAACGGCAGCTTTAACAAGCAATACAATTCAGCTGGTTATGCACCCGGAACCTATATTTTACAGGTAAAACAAAAAGATAAGGTATACAATCAAAAAATTCTAATTGTACATTAAAAAAACATTTAACCCCTCAACAATACAATACCCCGAACACTCGGGGTATTTTTTTAAAAAACATCATTCATTTAACCACTAAATTTTAAATTTAGAAAAAATAAGCAAATGAAAGATTGGCAAAAGGGTATTATAGTTGCAATTGAAGTGGAAACTCCACATACAAAAAAGTTTTTTATTCAGGTTCCGGAAATAGAAAAATTCGATTTCATTCCTGGCCAGTTTGTGACTTTAGATTTACCCATTAATGAACAAAAAAATAAAAGATGGCGCAGCTATTCAATTGCATCTGCACCCAATGGCACAAATGTTTTTGAATTAATTATTGTTTATTTAGAAGGTGGAGCCGGCACTAATTATTTATTCAAAGAAGCTACCATTGGTACTGAATTTCTATTAAGAGGCCCTTTAGGTAAATTTACATTACCCGAAAAAATTGAAAAAAATATTTTTTTAATTTGTACTGGTACCGGTATTGCTCCCTTTCGTTCTATGGTACATTATATACATGAACACAAAATTCCCCACCATCAAATACATTTAATATTTGGGTGTAGAAAATTTGCTGATGGATTATACCTTAAAGAACTAAGTGAATTGACTAAAATAGAATCCAATTTTCATTTCCATGCTTGTTTTTCCAGAGAAAATGAAGTACATGAACCAGGGCATTATACCGGATATGTACATCAAGTATATGAACATCTTTTACAAAAAAATAAAACTGCAGCTTCATTTTACTTATGTGGTTGGAAGAACATGATTGATGAAGCAAAAGAAAGAATATTGGCTTTAGGATATGATAGAAAGGATATTCATTTAGAGTTGTACGGATAATTAAAAGCTAAATAAACCTATTTAACTAATTGACTTTTTGATTCTAAAAATAGTTGCCTATTTACTTTTCTGCAAGTTTTTAAATACGCATAAGTTGAATAAAAAAAGTTGCCCCATTGAGGCAACTTCTTATATAGTATTGATTTAAAAACTATTAATGATGGTGGTGATGCAGTTTTTCTGCAAAATCTTCTGCACTAATAGCTTCTTCTGATTTATTAACTTTTTCAGCTACTGCAGTAAACATTTTTTCAGTAGCAATACGGTGGTAACTATCTTCCACGAATTTCTTATCCTGCATCATACGTGTAGCATAATCTTCAACCCATTGTTCATTATCAGCCAAGTTCAATTGACCGCCAAGGTATTGCAACAATTGTTGTTTGGCCAAATTGCGAATATCATCGGGAAGTACTTCTACTTTAAAATCAGCAGTTAATTGGTTATTGATAAGTGTCCATTTTAATTGTTCTTTAAATGTTGGGAACTCAGCTTCAACCTCTTCGGTTGTTTTAGCTTTTTCGCCGCTTACCTGCAACCAACGCTTTAAAAATGCTTCAGGGAATGAGAAATGGGTATGTTCTAATAATTGGTGATAAATTTGGTCGTGCACTTGATTAAGAGCCTGGGCCTCATAGTATCCTTCAATTTCTTTTTTTACAGCCTCTTTAAATTCTTGAATTGTTTTGATGTTTTTGCCCGGATAAACGGTTTCGAAAAATGCTTCATTTAATTCAGGACGTTCAACCAAACCTACTTTAGTAATTAATAAATTAAAGTAACGATTTTCATCTTCTTTTTTTCCCTTTTCCAATCCTAAATCTGACAAAATAAATTCTAATTCTTTATCGTCAAACGCTTTCTTTAATTGCAAATGAATATAATCATTGGCTTTTTTGCCCATTAAATTCTTTCTGAATTTTTCGGCAAAATACTTTACTAACAAAGAGTTTTCTTTAGTAATACCACCTTCTACTTCGTTCCCTTCTTTGTTGGTTTCAACAAATTTTACGTTCAAAACATTATCATCACCGGTAACAGTTTCAGGTTCAGTCATTTTACCATTGCGAACTTGCAAACGGTCTATTTCCTGATCAACCATCTCATCAGTAACATTCACTTTATATTGTGTTACTTGCAGTTTAGTAACGTCAATAGAAACGTTGGGTTTCAACCCAATTTCAAAAACAAAGGAATAATCGGTTGGATTATTCATGTCCAATGCAGGGGTAGTTTGTTCAACAGGTAAGGGTTGAGCAAAAATATCAAGCTGTTCATGCTGCAAATAGTCAAACAATGATTTTTCAACCTGGCGCATTATCTCTTCACTAAATACGCTTTGGCCATACATTTTTTTTATGAGCCCAGCAGGAATCATCCCCTTACGAAAACCGGGAATATTTGCCGTTTTAGCGTATTTTTTTAAACTTTTTTCAAAATCGGGAAGATAGTCCTCTTTGGAAAGGGTAACTATAATTTTATCGTTTAACTCGCCGAGGTTCTCACGGGTAACATTTGCCATAATGCTTGTTGTTTTCCTATTAAAAAAATCCACTTAAAAAAGCGGAATATTGGTAAATTTTGTGCGGATGGAGGGGGTCGAACCCACATGCCTTGCGGCGCTAGATCCTAAGTCTAGTGCGTCTGCCAATTTCGCCACATCCGCATTCGGGGACGCAAAAGTAAGGTTTTTAACCAAATAAAGATAAGTTTCCTGCTTAAACCTATTTTTTTGTAAAAATCCATTACTCAAATAGGGGTTAAAGGCTAAACATTTAAATAAATGTTATAACCTACATTTTTCTTAACAAGCCATGTTATTTCTGTACCCTTTTATAGTCATATATCCGAACAACAAAATTTGAAGATTATGAAAAAATTATTAATAGCTGCATTTGCTCTGATGTTTGTTACCGGAGCTTCAGCAACCGTAAAACCTCATTTTAATAACGGAGCATTTCAAAGAGGATTTGGTGGTGGAGGTTTAAAAGGAGGAAGAACTACCGTGGTGGTAGGAGGTTATGCTCCTTATTATGCCCCCTATTATAGTCCATATGTTGGTTTAGGATGGGGAATTGGTTTTGGCTATCCTTGGTTCGGTTACCCTTATTACGATTATGGTTATGGTTACAATCCAAGACCTTCAAGATTAGATCGTGAAATAATGACTATCCAACATGATTATGACCAGAAAATAAGGTCAGCCCGGGAAGATGATAGCATGACCGGCAAAGAAAGAAGAGCTACTATTAGAGAATTAAAACAAGAAAGAGATCAAGCCATAAGTAATGCTAGAAAGAATTATTATAAACAAGGCACTACCTATTATAACAATAATAGCAACAAGCCTACATACTATAATGGATATGATGGTACTCCCTCTGATAATTAATTAAAACCGGCAGTGGGCATACAGGAAATAAATTGAGGAATAATGTAGCCGGTTTTTTAAACAGATTGTGTTCTATGATTACCTTACAAAGCATTGCTTCTTGAATGAAGTGATGCTTTTTTTATTCATTTAAGTATACGCGCTTAACACGTTGACTAATACCGGTTAAGATTTCGTAAGGTATGGTTGCACACCATTTTGCTATCTCTTCCACACCAATATTTTTTCCAAAAATTTCTACACTATCGCCTTCTTTAACATTAGGTATGTGTGAAATATTTATCATTGTCATATCCATACATACACTTCCAATTACAGGTGCACGATGCCCATTTATAAACACAAATCCAATACCGTTACTTAATCGTTTACTAAACCCATCAGCATAACCAATTCTTATAGTGGCAATGGTTGTGGGTTCCTGAACAACAGCTGTTCGATTATATCCCACACTATCTCCCGGCTTTAGATGTTTAATTTGAGCAATGGTTGTTTTTAATGAAGCGACAGGCTGTAAATGTAAATTGGTTTCAGCTGCACTATTAACTCCATACAAACCAATGCCTAATCGCACCATATCATATTGCAAATTTTTATGCCTAACAATAGCAGCAGAATTGGCAATGTGACGTAAAAATTGATAATTTAAAATGGAATGTAAAGTTGAACTGAAATAAATAAATTCATCATTTTGTTGTTTTGTAAAATGATCATGCAAAGCATTTTCTGCTGAAGCTAAATGGGAAAAAACAGATTTAACATGCATGGTATAATTGGAAGACAACAAATTACCTAAGGTATTAGCTTCATTTGAATTGAAGCCTAGGCGATGCATACCGGTATCAACTTTAATATGCACCGGAAAATTTTCAATGCCCTGATCTAACAAAAACTTATGTAATAGATGATATAATTGAAAAGAAAAAATTTCAGGCTCTAACCCGTATTCTACCATGGCATTAAAACCACTCTCTTCAATGTTCATTACCATAATTGGCAAAGCGATACCTGCTTTTCGTAAACTTACTCCTTCATCAATGTATGCTACAGCTAAATAATCGGTATGGTAAAACTGTAAAACTTTTGCTACCTCAATACTGCCACTGCCATAGCCAAATGCTTTAACCATGGCCATTGTTTTTACAGTGGGAGCTAATAGTTGTCTATATGTTCGTAGATTTTGTGCAAGGGCTGTTAAGTTCACTTCTAAAATTGTTTCATGAACTTGTAATTCTAAAATATTGGCAATTCTTTCAAAAGCATACTTGCGTGCTCCTTTTAATAAAATATATTCAGACTGAAAAGAAAAACGAAACCATTCATTTAGAAAATGTGTTGTATCCATGAAAAAGTATGCTTCTTCAACCGCAGCAGCAATGGTTTGTTGATAATGACCAACATTGTTGCCAATGGCAATACAACGATTAATTTTCTTTTGCTTTAATAATTGAGATACATTTTCATACAACTGTTGAGTGGGTATTCCTGATTCTAAAAAATCAGAAACAATTACCGTTGTTCTGTTTCCAGCTGCTTGTTGTTGTAAATAATCTAAAGCAATTCCAAAGGAATCAATATCATTACTGTAGCTATCGTTAATAATGGTACAATCTTGTATTCCTTTTTTTAATTGCATACGCATATCTATAGGTTGCAAAAGCTGCATGCGTTGGTGAATAATAGTTTCACTAACCTTCAAATACAGTAAACAACAAAAACAAGTTAATGCATTATGTATAGATGCTTTATCGGTAAAAGGTATTTCTAACGTATCTACATTTTCGTTATACTTGTAACGAACAAGGGTCTTATTAAGTTGGTAATTATAATCGATAATCTGAACTTTTGTAGCTATATCACTTCCCCAAGAAAAAGTGGGGACGTTGGGTAAAATTGATTCTTTAGGAAGATCATCTGTACAGTAAATAAAACAGTCTACTTTTTGAAACAACGATAACTTCTCCTGAATTTTTTGCTGCAAATTTTCAAATCCCTCATTATGGGCATCGCCAATAGAAGTAAGTATACCAATAGTTGGTTGAATAACTTTTTGCAAAGAGGACATTTCATTGGGCAAAGAAATACCTGCTTCAAAAATACCCAATTGATGATATGATGCCATGCGCCAAACGCTCAATGGTACACCAATTTGTGAATTGTAACTGCGAGGACTGCGTACAATTTTATAATCGGAGTTAAGTAACTGAAACAACCATTCTTTTACTATTGTTTTCCCGTTACTGCCGGTTATACCAATTACGGGCAAATTAAATTGTGATCGATGAAAAGCCGCTAATTTTTGTAAAGCCTCCAAAGGTTTATACACTTTAAAAAAATTAGCATTCGGATATGGAGAATCATCAAAATCAAGTTGAACCACAAAATTTTTAATACCGGTATTATAGGCAATAGGAATATAATGATGCCCATTTCGGGTTGGATGCGTACCTAAAGCAAAAAACAAACTACTATCCGCGTCAATTACTTGCCGAGTATCTGTTAATAAATAATTGATATTGCATGGATAATTAATCTTAGCAGAAGCTTGAATAATATTGGCAATTTGTTGAACAGAATAACTCACAACAATTTATTTTTTTTCCGTTGTTGATTAACATAAAAAATAGAATACAATACCGACCCTCCAATACAAACTATAATTAACAATAACGAAACAAATACCTGTTCATTTTTGGTTAAAATTAAATCTATCCAATGCTCACCAATCATTTTTAAACCTATAAATATTAGAACAATAGCAATACCCTGTTGAAGGTATACAAATTTGTTTACGGCACCTCGCAGTAAAAAAAACAAACTACGAAGCCCTAATATGGCAAATATGTTGGAAGTATAAATAATCAGACGGTCTTGAGAAATACCCATTACGGCAGGAATTGAGTCGAGTGCAAATACCAAATCAACTGTAGCTAAAATTACTACTGTTACAAACAGAATGGTGTATTGGGGCTTATTGTTTACTCTAATAATAAATCGGCCATTCCCATCAGAAGCAGTTAATGGAAAAAATTTTTGTAGAAAAAGGTATACCCTACTTTCTTTTGGATTAAATTCTTTTTCATCATCAGCTTTAAACATTTTAAAGCCGGTATATAGCAGAAATATACCAAACAAATATAACACCCAATGAAAACGCTCAACCATGCCAACCCCTATGGAAATAAAAACTACACGCAAAATAATTGCCATTAAAATACCTATTAATAACACTCGGGAATAAAATATTTCCTTTATTTTAAACGCGTTAAAAATCAGGATAAAAACAAAAATATTGTCTATGCTCAAGCTCCACTCCATTAAATAAGCACTGATATATTCTATAGCTTTTTTCTGTCCTTCCTCTATCCACATAAACACAAAAAATGCCATAGCTAATGCAACCCAAAAAATGGTAAGATATACAGCTGATTTCATTTTAATAGCTTTCCCCTTCTTGCTCATTAAACCTAAATCAGCAGTTAAAGCAATTAATAACACTACACCAAAAACAAGGTAAACAATTTGATTAGCTAACATTCAATTAAATATTTGTGTACGTTTTCTTTCTATACCATTGTAAAATTATGCCAAATATTAATATAATAACAATTGGCAAAGCAATATTGATAAACTGCCAAAAGGTTTTATTATCTTTTACTTTTGTTTTGTCTAATAAACGAAGTGTAAATTCTTTATTTCTGGTTTCAATAATACCACGATTACCGACTAAATAGTCAAGACAATTCAATAAGAATTCTTTATTGGCAAACTGATAATTTTCAAACTGCTGTGTACCCATGGGTAAAGGGCCATTAGATTGAGTAACGACATTAGTAACAATATCCGCATCACTCGCAACAATTTGTGTGGCTACTTTCTCACCTTGCGACATAAAGGGCACTCCAGTTAGTTTTTCAACTGAATCTTGCATGGCCTTATCAAAACGATTGGCATAAAGTGATTTAAATTTTCCTTCTAATAATACCACCACTGGCACTTTACTATCTGTAAATGTTTGCAAATCGCCTTCGGTTCTTATGCTTCTTAAACTAACAATAGCAGGTGTTCCCAATTTTCGACTGGTTGTATCAGTTGCCAATAACACGGTTTTTTTTATACCTTTTGCTTCAACCGTATCAATTGATGATGGAAATATGCTTAATACCTGATCTAAATTTCGAGAAATAGGATGATTTTCCGGTGCAGTTAATAGTGGATAATATGGAAATGGTATGCGTTGTATTTGGGGTTGCCCACCCATGTTGCCAACCACCAAAGGTTGTTTAGCTGAATTCAAATCCTGCAATAAATCGGGATTAATTCGTACGCCATATTTAAACAACTGGTCATCAATATTCAATCCTTTATCAAAAGCAACAAAATCACTTTTAGCTCTTAGTAAACTATCAAATTCAGCGTATAATCTATCAATAAACCAAAGTACATTACCACCCTGCATGATGTATTGATCAATTTTAATTTTTTCATCTTCAGTAAATGCCGTTTGTGGCTTTACTATCATTAAAGCCTTAATAGTATCGGCATTTAAAATACCATTTTTTAAATCGAATATGCCAAAGCGATAATTATTGCTTAGAGTGGTAAACAAATCATTGACTGTTGGATTTAAAGGCTCGCCATTTCCAACAGCATAGGCAACAACAGGAAATTGTTTGGTAGTTAATTTTTGAATAGCATCATCAAATTTAAATTCCAACAAAGCCTCTGAATAATTCAAAGTACTTTCTTCATCCATGCCACTTTTACCACTCATTAAATCAACAGGAATTAACTTTCCATTATACTCAACAATAGCTGCGGGAAAAATAATTCTTTCGGTTTGTGCATCATCACTTTCTTGCAATTGATTATTAAAAGGCTTGATACCCATGTGTACTAAACTATCGTACAGTTGCATTTTTAGAGAATCAGATAACCCTTCTCCAGGTTGTATGAAGGTAAAATGAAGATGTCCATTAGAATAAGAGCGAAAATTTTCTAATAATTCCGAAGTACTGTTTTTTAGTTTCCTGAATCCTGCACTTAATTTTCCACTCAATAATACTTTTATTTCTACATCGCCCTTTAATTGGTTAAGCAATTGTTTTGTTGAAGTGCTTAATGAATAACGCTTTTCTTTTGTAAGATCAATACGTGTATGTAATTGTGCCGATAGTAAAATGAGCAATGCGAATAATATGAGAAGTACAATCCATCCATATTTCTTTTGCAGTATTTTTTGTGGGTTCATGAGTTGCAAATTTTCTACCGACTATTTATTTATTTCAAATTAATGGCTGATTTAAAAAATTATCGTTGAATGATATTTTTTTGAGTAATGAATAAGAAAAAGAAAATAATCACAAAAAAATAAACAAGGTCACGGGTATCTATAACTCCACGACTCACACTTTGATAATGAAAATTGATTCCCAACATTTCAATATAATAATCAAGCGTTCCACTAAAAACGGGCAGTTTACTTAGGGCATCAAAGCCAATATATAGCATAAAACAAACAAAGGCTCCGGCAATAAAAGCTACAACGGTGTTATTAGTAAAACTACTTGCCGCTAAGCCAATGGAAATAAAAGCGCCGCTTAATAGAAGTAATCCAATATAACTGCCTATGGTTGCACCAATATCTAACCCCCCACTGCTACTTAAATGTTGCAAAGAAAATGCGTATACCAAGGTAGGAATTAAGGCTGCAATAATGATTAAAAAAGCACCTAAAAACTTTCCAAAAACCAAAGCAGCCGGTTTTAATGGCCAGGTTTTTAATAATTCAAAAGTTCCCGATTTATATTCATCGGCCAAACTGCGCATAGTAATTGTTGGAATTAAAAAAAGCAATACCCAAGGTACAAAATCGAAAAATGGGGTTAAAGTGGCATAGCCGAAATTGAGCATACTTGAATCGGGAAAAACAAATAAAAACAAACCATTCAGCAATAAAAAAATAATTAGCGCTACGTATGCTGTAATGCTGCTGAAAAATTGGTTCCATTCTTTTTTACAAATCATCCACATAACTCTTCAAAACTAAGCGATAAGTTAGTTCTACAACAAGGTTTTAAAAAAAATTATACGTTTATTTATAAAAAAAAGCTGCAATCTTAACAATTGCAGCCTTATATATTGGTTATCACTCAATTTAAACAGCAAAACTTTCACCGCATGCACAAGTACGGCTGGCATTGGGATTATTAAATTGAAAACCTTTACCATTTAAGCCATCAGAATATTCTAAAACTGTATTTACTAAATACAACAAGCTTTTAATGTCGGTTACTATCTTAAATCCATTATCATCAAACACCTGATCGCCGGCTTTTATTTCATTATCGAAGTCCATTTTATAACTTAATCCGGAACAGCCGCCACCTACAACACCTACGCGTAAAAAATGTGTAGCAGCATCTTTTCCTTCTTCTTTCATTAGCTCATATACTTTTTCACGAGCCTTATCGCTAATGTGTATTGCATTTTCCATTGCTACCATAAAACTTTAATTTTATTATTATTACAAAGTTATTAAAACTTTGTTGAACAGAACGCATTTACAATTTTAGGGCTGATTGGTTCAATTTTAAAATGCACTAGTTTAACAAAAGCTTACCGGTTCCGTTTAAATAGTTGGCAGTTGCTGCAAAGTTTTTTCTATAAGTTGAATGGCTGCATTTACTTCCGTTTCTGTAGAAAATCTACCCAAACTAAATCGCACTGAACTAAGCGCCAAATCATCCGGCATGCCAATAGCTTTTAACACATGGCTAGGTTGTAAAGTAGCTGAAGTACAGGCCGAACCTGAACTAACGGCTATATGCTTATTAAACGCCCTTAATAAGGCATCCCCATCCCTATTTTGGAAAGACACATTGCTAACGTGCGGCAAGCGATGTTCAACACTTCCATTAATAATGGTTCCTTTTAGTTGTAATAAAGCAGCTTCTAACTTATTACGCAAGTAAGCTGTGTTGGTAGCATCTTGTTCCCTTTGTTGTTGACAAATTTCAGCTGCTTTTCCAAAACCCACTATGCCTGGCACATTTAAGGTACCGCTGCGCATACCTTTTTCATGGCCGCCACCATCTATTTGAGACATTAATTTTACTTTTGGATTTTTTCTGCGTACATATAAAGCGCCTACCCCTTTTGGACCGTACATTTTATGTGCACTAAAAGCCATTACATCAATGCCATCTTGCAATACATTAACTGGAATCTTGCCTACTGCCTGTGTGGCATCGGAAAAAAACAACACATTATGTCTTTTAGCTATGGCAGATATTGCCGCAATATTTTGTATAACGCCAATTTCGTTATTGGCATACATTACAGCAATTAAAATGGTATTAGGTTGAATTGCTGATTCTAAATCACTCAAATTCACCAAACCGTTTGATTGTACTGGCAAATAAGTAACGGCAACGCCTTTCTGTTCCAAATGCTTACAGGTATCTAATACAGCCTTGTGTTCTGTGATTAATGTAACTATATGATTACCTTTTAATGCATAACTTTCAGCTATTCCTTTTAAAGCAAGGTTTACACTTTCCGTTGCACCTGAAGTGAAAATAATTTCATTTGCATTTGCATGAATTAATGCAGCAATTTGTTCACGGGCAATATTTACCGCTTCATCGGCTTGCCATCCAAATACATGGTTTTTACTGGCAGCATTACCAAAATGAACAGTGTAAAAAGGCAGCATCGCCTCCAATACTCTTGGGTCAACGGGAGTGGTAGCATTGTAATCAAAATAAATAGGCAATTGCATCATACATCAAACGCTTTATATCCACAAATTACACGAATGTAGTATATTCAGTTGTATGATAGGTTATTGAAAATAACACAACTGTTTTCTTAATCATAATCTCAACATATTTATGTAAAAATCTTAAACATATTGACATAGCGGTAAATGGTTTAATACAATCTGTTCCTTTTTTTGAGGCTTTATTAAATACTATTTGCTACAAAACCGAAATGGTTGAAACAGAATAGTAAACACCGAATTTTTAAAAATAAGAGATGCGAAGGTTGAATTATTGGAAAGTTTGCAACCAGAAGGAGTTATTTCCAAATTTATTGAGCACCGTGGCGAAAGGATTCACCATATTGCCTTTGAAATTGCAGATATACTTGAAGAAGTGAAACCACTTGAAAATGAAGGATTCAGTTTTATTAATAGTAAACCGCACCAGGGTGCCGATAATAAATTAGTTTTTTAATGCCTAAAACAACAAATGGTGTATTAGTTGAATTGTCTCAAGAAATTCAATCGAAATAATTAAAGATTGTAAAACTCAATGTTCACCTGGCTTCCAACTGCAACATGATTATTGGAATGACTAACTAAAATTGTTCCTGCTAATGTTGTTTCAACCACTAGCAAATAAAAATTACCATAAAACAATACTTCTTTTACGCTGCCTTGTAGTGAAGTTGGGGCATTGGAATTACTTATTTGAAGTTGATGCGGCCTAACGATAAAACTATTGCTGTGTTTACGATTTTCGGGCATGAGTTGAGCTGGCACTATACCTGAAGGAAGCACATTGTAATATCCAAAAAGTGCAGCAGCATATTCATTGATGGGATTATAGTAAACTTCGTGTGGTGTTGCCTTCTGAATTAAAGTTCCCTTTTGCAAAACCAACACCAAGTCGGCCCAAGGCAAAACATCATTAGCATCATGCGAAGCCAAAAGAAAATTCATGTTTTCGTATTGCTCTATATCCGACAAAATTGCTTTTAGAATTTGCTTATGTTCATAATCTAAGTTAGAAAAGGGCTCATCTAATACAAGCAATTGAGGTTTAGTAATTAGTAAGCGTGCTAAAGCAACCCGTTGACGTTCTCCTCCAGAAAGTTGATTGGTTTTTCTTTTCAATAAATGTTCTATTCTACAAATTTGGAATAGCTCTTTCGATTCTTTTTCAGAAAGTTGGGTATTATAATGCAAAATTTCATGAATAGTATAATTGTTCCATAACTCAAAATGCTGAGAAAGATAGGCAATGCCTTTATGCCCGGGTAACAACTGTTCTTCAGGTCCTTTCACATTTTCACCTTTAAATATAACCACACCCAAATCAGGCTGTTCCCAACCGGCAATAATTTTTAAAAGTGTTGTTTTCCCGGATCCGGAAGCTCCTGTTACCGCTATTTTTTGTCCTTCTTTTTGCTGAAAAGAAATATTATTGAGTACTAATGAAGAAGAGGTAGGGGGGGTGTACTGTTTTTTAATTTGAGATACTTCTAATAGCATGTTACTTGATTTCGCTGTATAAAAATTTCGAATGCAAGTTAACTACATGTATTAAATAAGTGCTTAATCAATTTTAGAGCCCTAATTTTTCAATGGCTAATTGTGCTGCGGCCTGGCTGGCATCTTTTTTATTAAAACCTTTACCTACGGATAATATTTCACCATCTAATACTGCATTAATAGTAAATACACGCCTACTTCCTTCTAATTTCTCATCTACCAATTCAAAGTTTAATAATTTACCATTTCGATTTGCCCAGCCAATCAATTTATTTTTTAGGTTAATATCAATTAATTCCAAATCTTCAATAAACATATGTGGAATTAATATTTGCTTGATTACCCATTTTCGGGCTTTTTCATAGCCTTTATCTAAGTAAATAGCGCCGGTAATTGCTTCTAATGTGTTACCAAAAATTTGGCTGCTTTTTAGTGAGCCATCAAACTTATTAAAGCGCGTTATTTTTTTTAAACCCATTTTCACAGCAATATCATTTAATTGCTGTCTATTCACCATTTTGCTGCGCATTTCGGTTAAAAACCCTTCGCCCTTTGCGGGGTAACGCTTAAATAAATAGTCAGCAACTACCGCACTTAAAACGGCATCACCTAAGTATTCCAAACGTTCATTATTTTCTTCAGGAGTATCTTTTACCGAACGATGACTTAAAGCTATTTTGTACAATAAAATTTTACCAGGCTTAATACCCAGTACGTTTTTCAATTCTTTTACCAAAGCTGTATCTGATGACCTAAAAATATTCGGTAACATTTGCACAGCGTTAAGCTACAAATTTTTTTACAATTACACAGGCATTGTGTCCTCCAAAGCCAAAGGTATTGCTAAGTGCAGCATTGATGGTTTTAGATTGTGCTTTATTGAAAGTAAAATTTAGTTTAGGATCTAATTCAGGATCGTCGGTAAAGTGGTTAATGGTTGGTGGAACAATATTATGCACCACACTTTGAATACAGGCAATAGCTTCAATAACTCCGGCAGCACCTAAGCAGTGTCCAGTCATTGATTTGGTAGCACTAATATTCAAATTATAGGCATGTTCTTTAAAAACATTTACAATTGCCTTCACTTCGGCAATATCACCTAATGGGGTAGATGTACCATGCGTATTAATGTAATCAATCTCTTCAGGCTGCATGCCTGCATCTTCTAAAGCAGCTTTCATTACATTTTGAGCGCCTAATCCATCGGGATGAGGTGCTGTAATATGGTAGGCATCAGCAGTTGCTCCGCCACCGGCTATTTCACAATAAATTTTTGCACCACGAGCCAAAGCATGTTCTAATGTTTCCAACACTACAACGCCGGCTGCTTCACCCATTACAAAACCATCGCGGTCTTTATCGTAAGGACGGCTGGCAGTAGTGGGATCATCATTGCGCTCACTCATGGCTTTCATGGCATTAAAGCCACCTACGCCTGCTTCACTAATTACGGCTTCACTTCCACCTGTAAGTATAATGTCGGCTTTTCCTAGGCGCAATAAATTATATGCCTCAATCATTGCATTTGTGCTACTGGCACATGCACTTACAACAGCGAAATTAGGACCACGCAAATTGTGACGCATTGATATTTGCCCTGCGGCAATATCTAAAATCATTTTAGGTATGAAGAATGGATTAAAACGAGGAGTTCCATCACCTTTTGCAAAATCCATTACTTCTTGCTGAAAAGTAATCAAACCACCAATTCCACTGGCAAATACAACACCTACTCTATCGGGATTAATATTTTCTTTATTTAATCCGGCATCGGCCATTGCCTGATCGCTGGCAACTAAAGCAAATTGTGTAAAGCGGTCAATTTTCCTTGCCTCTTTTCTATCTAAATACTGAACAGGATCAAATCCTTTTACCTCGCAGGCAAATTGCGTTCTAAATTTTGAGGCATCAAATTGGGTAATAGGAGCAGCACCGGAAACCCCTTTTATAAGGTTTTCCCAGTAATCAGCTACCGTATTACCTAAGGGAGTAAGGGCCCCCAAGCCGGTTACGACAACGCGTTTTAATTGCATAGTTTAAGTACCTGTTTTTAAGAGATAATCCGCCCATCTTTAGCATGTTGCCTTAGAAAGGCGGATTCATTATTCCATCAATGGAGTAAAAGCTTATTTGGCATGTTCTTCCAGATAAGTAATTGCTTGGCCAACGGTGGTAATGGTTTCAGCCTGCTCATCAGGAATAGAAATGTTGAATTCTTTTTCAAATTCCATGATTAACTCAACGGTATCCAAAGAATCGGCACCGAGATCGTTAGTAAATGAAGCTTCATTGGTTACTTCTGCTTCATCAACACCTAACTTGTCGACAATGATTTTCTTTACTCTTGTTGCGATGTCTGACATTGTAAAAAGTTTTGTTACAGGCGCAAAAATATGTTTTTTGGCAAAACTCCAATAAATTATACCAATTTTGTTTTAACAAGTTTTTTAAACAGCTTAATAACATTTTTTGATTTGCACATTTTTCGACAATTTTAGAAATGATTTTTATCTTGTAAAAAATTAGGAAAGAATGGCTATTAAGATTATTGATTATGGCACTGAAGAATACCGACAAATGGTAGAATTACGTTACCAAATTTTACGCAAGCCGTTGGGTTTGTTTTTTAACGAATCAGAACTGGAAAAAGAAAAAAATGATATTTTAATTGGGTGTTTTGAGGAAGATAAATTAGAGGGTTGTTGCATTTTAACACCAATAGACAAACAGAAAGTTAGGTTACGTCAAATGGCCGTTATTGACGGGTTACAGGGCCGAGGCATTGGGCGCTCACTGATGAGCTTTGCGGAAAACTTTGCAAAAGATATGGGCTATTCAATCTTATGTATGCATGCAAGAAAGTCGGCGGTTGGATTTTATGAAAAATTGGGCTACCACATAGCTTCGGAAGAATTTTTAGAAGTAAACATTCAGCATTACATAATGGAAAAAATGCTAATTTAATTTGGAGCATGAATATGCAGCTTAAACAGTTCTCGAAGCGCATGTTTATATGTATCGTCTAAACCTTCTTTGGGCACTAAAAAAAAAGATTTTGGATTAAAGTACAGGTGAAAAAAATGGGGGCTTTCCATGTATTTTGAAAAATCATCCCATTGCCAATGCGCTTCGCCCCTTTCATTTTCCAATAATATTTTTTCATCCGTAAATTGTATAATAAACTTATCGGTAAAGGTTTTAATACTACGTTTATAAATGGTGTAGGGTAAAATATACCAAACGGCCAATAACATTAAAATCCAAATAAACGAACCTAATACAAATGGTTCGGGTCTAATTTTTTTAAAAAAGAACAAAATAGCAGCCAATATTGCATATAAGTTAACTATAATAATCATGAATTTTACTTCCTGGCGAGCATAAAAATGGTAACGAAGAGCTTGTATTACCTTCTTTTTGTTGTAAGAAAAGCTGAATTGCATCATAGTTAGAATGTAAAAGTAATGGTTTAGACCCTATTCAGGAACAAATAAAAACAACCTGCTTCATAAATAGAAACAGGTTGTTGTAAAAAAATGATTAATAGAATAATTTAACTGCAACCCATGCTATTGCCACAATTTAAACATTTATAGCAAGTACCACTTCTTACAGTAATATGCCCACAGGTATTACAAGCAGGTGCATCGCTTTGCATATTTTTGGCTGCCGCATTTACCATATCCAAATCGCTACTATTTACTGTTTTTGAAACAGCAGTAGCATTTTTGCTAACTGCAGTTGATGCAGGTGAACTACTAGCAGGTGCTACAACTCGCATGTTACTTAATTCCGGCTTACCTAAGTAAGATAGTTCAGATGAGTCATCATCTGTATTTCCTACTTCAGGTTTATTTAAAACATGAACTAAATCTGTTCTTCCCAAATAATCGAAGGCCAATGCTCTAAATACAAAATCTACCAATGAAGTGGTTGTTTTAATATTAGGATGATCTACCATTCCGGCTGGTTCAAATTTTGTGAAGACAAATTTTTCAACAAATTCTTCTAATGGAACACCGTATTGCAAGCCTACCGAAACAGCGATAGCAAAACAGTTCATTAAGCTACGTAAAGTTGAACCTTCTTTGGCTAAATCAATAAATATTTCGCCTAAAGTGCCATCGGAATATTCACCGGTACGCAAAAAGATGACTTGCCCACCTACTTTTGCCTTTTGTGTATATCCTCTACGTTTTGCTGGCAAGGCTTTTCTTTCAACAATTCGAGATAAAGCCCGTTTCAATTTGGTGTCTGTAGAGGCGTTCATGCGTTTGGTTACTTCCTCTAACAACTCATCAACCGTAAGCTGGCCTAAATCTACAATATTACTACTTTCA
The DNA here is from genome assembly GCF_049968455.1 of Hydrotalea sp. Taxonomy (NCBI): domain Bacteria; kingdom Pseudomonadati; phylum Bacteroidota; class Chitinophagia; order Chitinophagales; family Chitinophagaceae; genus Hydrotalea; species Hydrotalea sp. Next base: position 143,044 of record NZ_JBMFQT010000004.1, read on the forward strand.
ACAGGTAGTTTTACTGCTTCGGTAGTGGCTTCTTTTGCTGTTGATGCTGTTTCGTCGCTTTTTTTCTTTTTGTCTGATTTGTTGCTTAACGGTTGAGAGAGTTTAGAGCCATCCCTATATAAAGCACACGCTTTTAAACCTAATTTCCAGCTTAAATAATAAGCCTCTTCAATTTCCTGAACGGTAGCTTCATGAGGTAAATTAATAGTTTTAGAAATTGCCCCACTTAAGAAAGGTTGACAAGCTGCCATCATTTTAATATGTCCATGTGCATGGATGTAACGCTGACCACGTTTTCCGCATTTATTGGCACAATCAAATACCGGCAAATGCTCAGGTTTTAAATGAGGCGCACCTTCTACCGTCATGGTGCCACAAACATAATCGTTCGCTGCATCAATTTCTTCTTCTGTAAAACCTAATGCTTCTAACATATTAAAATTCCAATCGCTGTATTCCTCTTCTTTAAATCCTAATCTTTGCATGCAGGCATCGCCCAAAGCATATCTATTAAAGAGGAAACTAATTTCAAAGGCTGATTTAGCTGCTTGATTTATTTTGGCAATCTCTTCTTGCAAAAATCCTTTAGCAGCCAAAGTAGTATTGTTAATGAAGGGAGCACTTTCAAAACTAGCGGTACCTACTGCATAGTTTATAATTTCTTTTATTTGTGCTTCTGTATAACCCAAAGTTTTTAAAGCATTTGGAACCGCTTGATTAATAATTTTGAAATAGCCACCACCACTTAATTTTTTAAATTTCACTAAAGCAAAATCGGGTTCAACACCGGTGGTATCGCAATCCATAATTAAACCAATTGTTCCTGTTGGTGCAATAACAGTGGTTTGTGCATTTCTATAACCGTATTTTTCACCCATTTGCACAGCATCATCCCATGCTTTTGTGGCTGCTTTTAATAAATAATCCGGACAATATTTTGCTTTTATACCGGCAGGTTTAATTTCTAATCCTACATATGCTTCTTCAGCATCATAGGCTGCTGCTCTGTGGTTACGCATAACCCGAAGCATATCTTCTTTATTCTCTTCATATTTTTTGAAGGGCCCTAAGAATGTAGACATTTCAGCTGAAGTTTTATAAGCTGTACCCGTCATTATTGCCGTAATTGCACCGGCAATACCGCGGGCTTCTTCACTGTCGTAAGGTATACCGCTTAACATTAAAATGGTACCCAAATTCGCAAATCCCAATCCTAAAGTGCGATAATCGTAGGAAAGTTGAGCTACTTCTTTTGAGGGGAATTGTGCCATTAAAACAGAAACTTCTAAAACAACAGTCCATAACCTACTGATGTATTCAATTCCTTCAACATCTATTGTACTATTCTCCTCATCAAAAAATTTACGCAAGTTAATGGAGGCCAAGTTGCAAGCAGTATTGTCTAAAAACATATACTCACTGCAAGGGTTAGATGCATTGATGCGGCCACCTTTTGGGCAAGTATGCCATTCATTAATGGTTGTATCATATTGTGTACCGGGGTCGGCACAGCGCCAGGCTGCATAGGAAATATTATCCCACACTTCGCGGGCCGGAATTGTTTTCATTACCCTGCCATCTGTGCGAGCTTTTAATTCCCAGTTTTCATTTTTTTCTAATTTCTCAAAAAATGAGTTCGGAATACGTACTGAATTATTGGAATTTTGACCTGAAACTGTTGCATAAGCTTCGCCCTCATAGCTGGAATCGTAACCTGCTGCAATTAAAGCAGCCACTTTATTTTCTTCTTCTACCTTCCAGTTAATAAATTTCATTATTTCAGGATGGTCTAAATCCAAGCAAACCATTTTAGCTGCACGGCGGGTAGTTCCACCTGATTTTATAGCACCTGCTGCTCTGTCACCAATTTTTAAGAAGCTCATCAATCCACTTGAAGTACCGCCACCACTCAATTTTTCACCTTCACCCCTTATTTGTGAAAAATTGGTACCAACACCACTTCCATATTTAAAAATGCGGGCTTCGCGTACCCATAAATCCATAATGCCTCCCTCGTTTACCAAATCATCTTTTACGGATAAAATAAAGCAAGCATGAGGTTGCGGCCGTTCATAGGCATTTTCAGATTTTTTTAGCACCTCATCTACAGGGTCAACATAATAATGGCCTTGTGGCTTTCCGGTAATTCCATAGCTTTCATATAAGCCGGTATTGAACCATTGAGGTGAATTTGGAACGCATGATTGGTTTAATATGCTAAACACCAATTCATCATAAAAAATTTGAGCATCTTGCTCTGATGCAAAATAATGAAAACGCTGCCCCCACACCTTCCAACAATTGGCCATTCTGTGGGCAACTTGTTTAACGGAAGTTTCTCTTCCAGTTGTTCCATCGGCTTGAGGAACGCCGGCTTTTCTAAAATACTTTTGAGCTAATATATCTGTGGCAATTTGGCTCCAATGTTTCGGCACTTCAACATTATTCATCTCAAATACCACTTTACCGCTAGGGTCTTTAATGATACTGGTACGATAGTCGTATTCAAACAAATCAAATACACTTATACCTTCCCGGGTATAACGGCGCTTGAATTGTAGTGCTTTTTGTTTAGATGCAGGTGCCATGGCCATTAGTTTAGAGTTGCGAAATGTTTTTTAAAGGATATCCTTTTATTGGGATAGCTTCTTACGAAAATATCTTTTAGGAACTAAAAAACAACATCTTAAATATTAACAGATTGTGGAAAAATGTTGTGGAAAATTTGCTAACCCAAACCCCTATTGCATTTCGAAAAATATTAACACATGTAGATAATATTTTTTGAAAAATTGCTTGCTATTTCGTTGATTTTCGCTATATGTGAAAATGTTTTTTTATATTGATTGCAGGCTTATAGAACCTTTCAAACACAAGTTATTGCTACTGTTCAAGAAAACATTTCTATGACTGTTTTTATGAAAATTAATAAAAAAGCAGCTGAATGCACAATTACTTGGTCTAAAATAAATGCTAATATTTTTTTATTAATTCCAAATTATGGTCAACTATTTGTAGTAAATAATATGAATAAGAAGTATTTTGATAGGAAAACAAAGATTTTCAGCAGTTTATAGCAGATACTTCTTAATTTAAGCTATTAAAACAAAAAATTTTTGCATTTTTGCAATAAGTCAGTCACTTACAATTTTTTGCATGAAGCAATATTTGTACCATCAACTTACGGAAAAAAAGCAGGCAGGGAAAAAGTCATTTGCTGTTTTAATTGATCCTGACAAGGTTAATGAAACCTCTATTGAAGCTTTAGTGCAATTATCTGTACAAGCTAAAGTGGACTATTTTTTTGTAGGTGGTAGCTTGGTTATTTCCAATCATTTAGACGAATGTATTCGGCAAATTAAAAAAGCGTGTAACATACCTATTGTGTTATTTCCCGGTTCCCCATCACAAGTAAGCAGGTATGCCGATGCTTTACTATATCTTTCATTGATATCAGGCCGTAATCCAGAGTTATTAATTGGCCAACATGTTGTGAGTGCTCCTTTTGTTAAAAAAAGTGGATTAGAAATAATGCCCACCGGTTATATGGTTATTGATGGTGGTGCCCCTACCACTGTTTCGTATATTTCCAATGCCACGCCAATTCCCAGCGATAAAAACGACATAGCCATGTGTACTGCTATGGCGGGTGAAATGTTGGGGATGAAGTTAATTTATATGGATGCGGGCAGTGGTGCGAAACGTCCCATAACAGAAGATATGATAAAGTTAGTAGCTCAACATATTGAAGTACCTTTAATTATTGGCGGCGGCATTACTGATGCCGAAAAAGCTTACTTAAATTGCAAGGCAGGTGCCGATATAATTGTTGTAGGTAATGCTATTGAAAAAGATGCATCGCTCATTAAGGAAATAAGCGATGCAATTCATTCCGTTCCCGTAAAAATTTAGTGCTTAACGCAATTGGGTAGTATCCACTCTTGATGGGGTATCTTTTCCATTAACTATACTTTGTGCACTTAAAGCAATAGCTTTAATAATGGCTGTCATGTTTTTTAAGTTTAAAGTGCTCACTTCATCACTAGGTTTGTGATAATTGGGTTCATTATCCATTTTAGAAGTTGAAATAGTATGTGCCGGCACACCTTTTTTAGCTAAAGTTGCATTATCGGAACGATAAAATAAGTTTTGCTCGGTGTAGGGGTCAGGATAAAAATTAAATGGCGTGCCTTTTAAATTTTTTTGCATTATCTCGCCCATATTAGTTTTATCATAACCGGTAATATATGCACTATTGGTGCCCCATTTACTTTCTGTACCTATCATTTCAATATTAAACATAGCCTTTACTTTTTCGGGATTAAATTGTTCAGAAAAATATGCTGAGCCATATTCACCAATTTCTTCAGCAGTAAAAGCAGCAAAAATTAGCGAACGAGCATTATTATGTAATGTTGCATAATATTTCGCTAACAAAATTACAGCGGTTGTTCCTGCTGCATCATCATTCGCACCATTGTAAATTGAATCGCCATTAACCGGTTTGCCTATCCCTAAATGATCATAGTGACCGGAAAAAATAACGTATTCATTAGGCAAAGTTTTACCGGGTAAAATGCCCACAATATTGCTTAATGGCATTTCTTTAAAGCTTTGTTGCGCCTTTATTTCAAAGCTTTGAGGATTTGTTTGTGAAGTAAGAACAAAGATTAAACTGGCAGAATTTTGTAAAAACTGACGCGAAAAATAACTTAATCGTTGAAAGTTTTTAGCAAATGAAGTATCTACAAACACTATTTGATTTTCATGCGATTGCAGTAAAGGTGCAATATGAGAAAAGAAGTCAGTACCTGCAGCAATTGAGGTTAAATGATAACCCGAATGTTCATTGATGGTAAGCTTTTTTTCGGGCGAACGAACAATGCAATTATTTTGGGGAATCTGCATGCCATTAATGCTGGCATTAACAGAAACCTGATCGGGCTTTAACAACATAAAATTTTGCCTGTAACTACCATTGTTGTCGAAGGGTTTCAACCCTGCTTGTTTAAATTCATTAATAATGAAATTGGCAGCTTTTTCAACACCCGGCGTAAAAACTCGCCTTCCCTGCATATCATCTGCAGCTAAAATATTTTCAATGGTGGTTACTTCTTTTTCATTAATTACTTTATCAAGTAACCCTTGAGCATTTGATTCATAAACAAAAAATAAAGCAATGATTAAAAACACATTTTTAGTGTAGCACATAAATTAGGTTTAACATTAAAAAAAATGTGCTGCAAATGCAACACACAAAAAAAGTTGCAGTATATACAACGAGTTATAAACTCATCATTTCCTTAAACTTAACGGTTTGTCTGCGGCTCACTTCTACTTTTTCGCCTCCTTTTAAGTCAATAAGCAGACCGCCGTTAAAGTAAGGTTCAATTTTTTCAATCCAACGAAGATTGATGATATGCTTACGATTGGCTCTAAAAAACATTTTATCATCCAACCGATCTTCTAATGCATTTAGTGATTTTAGAATTAATGGCTTGTTATTGCCAAAATATACTTTAGCGTAGTTACCAACACTTTCAAATAATCTTATTTCGCCCAATTTTACAAACCAACAACGCTCGCCATCTTTTACAAAAACCTGATCGTTTTCAGTAAGTGGTCCACGATTAGGCTGCCCGTTTAAACCTAATTTTTCTTTAAATAATTCATCTTGCAACTTAGCTACTGAATCAGCAAGACGTTTGGGTTCAATAGGTTTTAATAAATAATCCAATGCATTTACTTCAAATGCTTTAATGGCATATTCATCATAAGCAGTAGTAAAAATTACTTTTGGTGTTTTTTCAATTTGTTCTAATAAATCAAAACCGGTTTTGCCGGGCATTTGAATGTCAAGGAAAATTAATTCGGGTTGATACATTTCAATTTTTTCAATCCCTTCATCTACATTGGCAGCTTCTTCAATTACTTCAATATCGTTGTGGTTTTGCAATAATTTTTTTAGCTCATTTCTGGCTAATCGTTCATCATCAATAATAATAGCTTTGATAGGCATATTTTATTCTATTTAAAAATATTTTTTTCAACTTGAACCGGGAGCCTTACTTTGGCTTGTACAGTATGTTCATCAATTGCTTTCAACTCAAATTTAGCATCTTTGCCGTATAATAAATTTAAACGGGTTTGCGTACTGGTAATTCCAAAGCCTTCCGGATTGTTTTCCATTTTTAAAGTTCCTGAATTTTGCACAATTAATTCGTGATAATTTTCATTGAAGTCAGAAACAATTTTAATAGTACCTCCATTCATTTGCTGGCCAATACCGTGTTTAATAGCATTTTCAACCAATGTTTGCAACATCATTGGCGGAATAGGTTGGTCTAAAGTATCCTCATCTATATCATATTCTACTTGTAATCTTTCCTCAAAACGAATATGTTCAAGTGCTAAATAATCTTTTACAATATTCAATTCCCTTTCAAAAGGCGCTAACTCCAATTTTTCAGAATGCATACTACTGCGCAAAATATTGCTTAACTCAGTAATAGCCGTTCTGGCACGTTGCGGATTTTCATCAACCAAAGCCCTAATACTATTCAAAGCATTAAAAATAAAATGTGGATTAATATGCGATTTAATAGTTTTTAATTCTAATTCCTTCACTAGGCTTTGCAAGCGAATTTTATCTAATTCATCTCTACGGCCTTTTTGGATATAATGATATGTGAAATAAATAAAGTTCCAAATTATGTAAAATAGTGAGGTAGTTAATAATGCCCTTACTACCCTATTTATATAGCTAAACTGCTTTAACTGAGGTAATTCCCAGTTAAAAAAGTTAATAATGGATACAAACACCAATGAGTCGATGAATGCAAACACCAATGCAGTAAGTAGCAAAAGGGAAATTTGTTTTTGCAAATCAAGTCTCATTATATTAAAACCCTTAATAACGGTACGCATTATATGGGTAATAATCAAGCCTAAAATAGCATCGGTAAATAAACTTTGGAAAAAATAGGGTTGCGGTTTAGAACGTATAGCAAAATAAAAAAAAGTCCAAACTAATGTGTAGGATCCCCAGCCCAAAATCTGGCACCACCAGTATGTTGATATTTTGTTTCTCATGCAGTATGAAAATAGGGCGAAATTATTTGCCGAATATAAGTATTTTGATTAAAGGCAAAATTTCAGTGATTTTTGGTTAAAGCAGCTTTTTCAGAAACTGAACCAAACCAATTTTGCCGTGTTTATTTAAGTTGGCTTGAATTTATTATTTTTACATTTTAATTTTTTTCAAATGAATATACAGCCCGGCGAATTATTGAAATCGATTGATTCACCAAACGACTTAAAGAAATTAAGCCGCACTCAACTACATCAGGTTTGCGATGAACTAAGGCAATACATTATTGATGTGGTGAGTGTTTATGGTGGGCATTTTGCTGCTAGCCTGGGCGTAGTTGAGCTTACCGTTGCACTACATTACGTTTATAATACACCATACGACCAGTTAGTTTGGGATGTAGGCCACCAAGCCTATGGCCATAAAATTTTAACCGGTAGAAGAGACAATTTTATTACCAATCGCAAATACAAAGGGCTTAGCGGTTTCCCCAAAAGATCTGAAAGCGAATATGACACTTTTGGGGTTGGGCACTCTTCTACATCTATTTCTGCAGCATTAGGTATGTCTATTGCAGCAAAATACAAAGGCGAAAACAGAAAAAGTGTTGCCATTATTGGAGATGGTAGTATGACAGCCGGAATGGCTTTTGAAGCCATGAACCATGCAGGTGTTGCTGATAGTGATTTGTTGATTATTTTAAATGACAACTGCATGAGTATTGACCCCAATGTGGGTGCTTTAAAAGAATATTTAACGGATATTACCACTTCGCACACCTACAATAAAATGCGCGACGAAATTTGGAATATTCTGGGAAAATTACCTGCCGGAAAAAATTTTAGTAGAGATATTGCCAGTAAAGTAGAAGCTGGCTTAAAAGGCATGGTAAGTAAAAGCAGCAATTTATTCGAATCATTAAAAATTCGGTATTTCGGGCCTATTGATGGACATAACATTACCAAACTGGTTGATACTTTGAAAGACATGCGGGATATTCCCGGACCTAAGTTATTACATATTATTACGGTTAAAGGAAAGGGCTATGCTTTGGCTGAACAAGATCAAACCAAATGGCATGCACCCGGGCTATTTGATAAGGTTACCGGTGAAATTTATAAAAAACATTACGATACACCTCAACCTCCTAAATATCAAGATGTATTTGGCCATACAATAATAGAATTAGCCGAAAAAAATAAAACCATTATGGGTATAACCCCGGCTATGCCTAGCGGTTCTTCCTTAAAATTTATGATGGAAAAAATGCCCGATCGTGCTTTTGATGTAGGCATTTGCGAACAACATGCCGCCACTTTAAGTGCAGGTTTGGCTACACAAGGTATGCGAGTGTATTGTAACATCTATTCTTCCTTCATGCAAAGGGCTTACGATCAGGTAGTTCATGATATTGCCATTCAAAAATTACCGGTTGTACTTTGTTTAGATCGTGCAGGGTTGGTGGGCGAAGATGGCCCAACACACCATGGATGCTATGATATTCCTTATTTCCGCTGTATTCCCAACATGATTATTAGTGCCCCCATGAATGAACAGGAATTGCGGAACTTGATGTACACGGCACAATTGCCTTCTACCCAAATGCCTTTTGTAATTCGTTATCCACGAGGTGAAGGTGTTATGCCGAATTGGAAAACACCTTTCGAAGAACTTGAAATTGGAAAAGGGAGAAAACTAAAAGATGGTAAAGATTTAGCAATACTCTCTATTGGTCATCCGGGTAATTTTGTTCAAGCTGCCATACGCCAATTAAGAACAGAAGGAATTGATCCTGCTCACTACGATATGCGTTTTGTTAAACCTATTGATGAGGCCTTATTGCACGAAGTATTTAAAAATTATTCCAAAATAATTACGGTTGAGGATGGTGCCATTACCGGCGGCTTTGGTAGTGCTGTTTTAGAATTTATGGCAGAACACCAATACCAGGCATCAGTAGTTCGTTTAGGAATACCAGATAGGTTGGTTGAACATGGCACGCTGAAAGAATTACACAAGGAATGCGGTTATGATGCCGAAGGCATTGCCTCTACAGCCCGTAATTTATTAAGCGAAAAAGTAGCTATTCAATTTGCCTAGAACTAAATAATGGTTGGAATTAAACACGCATTATTCCCCAAAATATTCAACATATATTCTGGCAGTTTCATATAGTTTAATGCAATGAAGTTGAACATTTTCGGGCAAGTGTGGTTGTAATTGCTCCCAAATAGCAATAGCCAAATTTTCCGTGCTGCACATTTTGCCCAGCATAAAATCAACGTCCAGATTTAAGTTCTTATGGTCTAATTTGTCAATTACTTTTGTTTTAATTAATTGACTCAATTTTTTCACATCATATAGAAAACCTGTTTCCGGATCAGGATTCCCTTTAATGGTTACAAATAAATCATAATTATGGCCATGCCAATTTTCGTTAGCACAAACGCCGAAAACTGCCTCATTTTTTTCTTTACTCCAATTGGGATTGTATAATTTATGCGCAGCGTTAAAATGTTCCTGACGGGTTAAATACACCATTCTACACTAATATTTGCCGCAAAGGTAGCATTTGCACCAAATAATTACAAGGGTCTATGAAATTCTCATTTATTTAGCCGATGTTGTATTAGAAGCTGTGTACCAAGTATTTACGCAATTATGTGCACCTTGAATAACCAATTTTAAAACCGCTGTTTGTTCTTTTGGTAAGGGCAATTCAAAGCTTTGTTGTTGATTGGGAACAGTTGCAATTAAAGTGTAATGATCAGTTCCGCCTGTTTTAAATTGATTGGTGGTAGCTGCATAAATTTTTACCGTACCGGAATCTTCTAATGCCTGCCATTGTAGTTGAAGAGAATTGCTTTTTAAAACCACCGAAGGTTTTGCTACCGAAACAGCACCTATTAATGGAACACCATCTAATTCATACTGCAATGAAGTTGGAATACTTACATGCATGAACCGGGCAATAGTAGGATAAATATCTACCACTGCCGGCTCATCTTTATGGGCATAATTATTTAATTTTTTAGTATTTAAAATCATCCAGGTCGTTCTTTCCCGCTCCGATTGCCCACCATGATTACGACCTGTTTGTGCATCACGACCATGGTCAGTAGTAATAACTACTAACCATTTTTCGTTAAAGTTTTTTTCTCTATACTGCACTGCCTGCCATATTTTGTTCATTTGTGCATCAAAATAAGTAAGTGCATTGTGGTAATCTGTACTATTAGTACCATGCATATGTCCCATATCATCCGTATACTCCAAATAAATCCATGAGGCATCAGGGCCATTCTTCTTAATAACGCTATCGGCTTTATGTATTACCATTTCATCAATACGGTGCATGTAGCTGTGTGCAGCATCGTGTGGAAAATGTAAAGTATCTAATTCAAAGCCATCAAAATAAAAATCAGTGGTATAATCACCGGCCTGTGGTAATCCATCACCTAATAATTTGGTTCTGTTATCTAACCAACTGGAAAAAACAGCCACTTTTTTTTGCGGATATTGATCTTTCAGCAAACGAAGTATGTGCTTGTAATGATAGTTGGGATTTTGAACATTATTTGAAAACACATTATGCTTATATGCCCATGTACCGGTTAATAAATTATTATAACCCGGTGCAGAAATAGTTGGCATTTGCGAATAAGTTTGCAGTATTCCGCCGGTAAATGAACGCAAATAAGTGCCCGAATCAATAATTTTCTGCAAGGCAGGTATGTTCATGTTTTCAATCATATCTGCAGGAATACCGTCTGCAATTACAAACAATACTTTGTGTTGAGGTTGCGCATCAGCAGCCCGGAAGCCCCAAAAACAACACATTATGCAGCAAAAAAATACTTTGTATATTTTCATTTCAGCAAATTGAATTGTAAAATTGACGATTTAACTTTTTTGTGCTCATTATTTTATTGTAAACAAAATGAGTACAAGCCATTTACAACAATTAATTTTACAAATTGAATTTTTAAAAACTATAGCTGTAAACAAGGCTAAAACATTAGGTATGAATATTTGGATAATAGCTGCAACTGATTTTGAAATACAGGCCGCCAAAAAGGTTTTATTAAATGAAACTTTTGAAAACTGCAGTGTACATTTTTTAACTACCGGTGTAGGCATGTTATTGTCAGCAGTAAAGCTTACACAATTATGTCTTGAACAAAAGCCCGATTTGCTATTACAAGCAGGTGTTGCAGGCAGTTTTACGAACAATTTTCCACTTAATAGTTTAACCATTGTTGAACAAGAAGCATTCGGCGATTTAGGCGTAGTGGAAGATACAGTTTGGAAAGATTTGTTCGATTTGAAATTACTATCGAAAAATGAAGTTCCATTTAAAGATGGTTTTATTATAAACCAACATATTGCAAAATGGAACGTTACAAATTTGCCGAAAGCTAATGCAGTTACAGTTAATACCATTACAACTGAACCACATCGCATAGATTTACTTCAAAAAAAATATGCTGCACATATTGAAACGATGGAAGGCATGGTATTACATTATGTAGGTGCCTATTTTCAAATTCCCTATTTGCAAATAAGGGCTATTTCCAATTTTGTGGGTGAACGCAATAAACAAAACTGGACCCTACAAGCGGCCATTGAGCAATTAAATAAACATTTGGTGGCATATGTTCATGCAATTCATAAAAACAGATAATTAGTTAATAAAATTGAGCGGTATGAAATACACATTGGGTTTTTCGCCTTGTCCTAATGACACCTTTATTTTCGATGCCTTAGTCAATCATAAAATTGATACAAAGGGAATTGAATTTGAAGTAATGTTGGAGGATGTAGAAACTTTAAACCAATGGGCAATTCAGCAAAAGCTCGACTTTTCAAAAATCAGTTGTGGCGTATTACCCATTGTTACGCAGAATTACCGGCTATTAAAAAGCGGAGGTGCATTGGGCAAAGGTGTAGGCCCTCTGTTAATCAGTTTACCCAACAATCCTACTTTTCAACAGCAACCCGAAATAGCAAGCGTAGCTATTCCGGGTGAAAATACCACAGCACATTTATTGTTTTCATTAGCCTATCCAATGGTGAAAAACAAGAGAATGATGGTGTTTAACGAAATTGAAAATGCCATACTAAATGGCGATGTTGATGCCGGTGTAATAATACACGAAAACCGTTTTACCTACTTACAAAAAGGATTAATGAAACTGAAAGATTTAGGTGAATATTGGGAACAAACTACCAATGCACCCATTCCTTTAGGTGGTATTGTTGCAAAACGTAACATATCCTTACCTATTGTTCAACAAGTTGATGCTTTAATTAAAGAAAGTGTAACATATGCTTACAATAAACACTATAATGTACCCGCAGAATTTGTGCAAGCACATGCACAGGAAATGGACCCGATGGTAATGCGTCAGCACATTGATTTGTATGTAAATGATTATTCAAAAGCATTGGGTGAATCGGGTAAAAAAGCGGTAATGACTTTATTGAATACCTACCGGCAAATGCACAATAGCGCTAACCCATTGCCGAAGGATATATTTGCTGAGTAATACACCAACTAAGCATTAAATTTTATTTTTTAATACTTTACTATACACTTCCAATGCTCTTTTACGGGCAATTTCATGTTGAATGATGGGAGCAGGATAGTCAAAACTATCTAATTCCGGTACCCATTTCCGAACGTATTGTAAGTTTTTATCGAATTTTTCTGTTTGCAGCGCCGGATTAAAAATTCGAAAGTAAGGTGCCGCATCGCAGCCACTACCTGCAGCCCATTGCCATCCGCCGTTGTTGGCTGCATAATCAAAGTCTAACAATTTTTCGGCAAAATAGGCTTCACCCCAGCGCCAATCAATTAATAAATGTTTGGTTAAAAAAGAAGCCACAATCATGCGTACCCTGTTGTGCATAAAGCCGGTAGCATTCAATTCACGCATACCTGCATCAACAATAGGATAACCGGTATTACCCATACACCATTTTTCAAAAGCTGTTTCATCATTTAACCATTCAATTTGGTCATAAATTAACTTAAACGATTTTCCGGCACGCACATGTGGAAAATGATAGAGAATAGCATGATAAAAATCACGCCAAATTAATTCATTCAAAAAAGTATCATTTAATTGTTGTGCTTTAGCAGCTAATTGTCGAATACTAATGGTACCAAAACGCAAATGCAATCCTAACCTTGATGTACCCTGAACAGCCGGAAAGTTTCGTTGTGCATCATAATGCCGAATTAATACTTCATCAAACTTTTGTGGTGGAATTGCCATATTACTTAGCAAAAAACCTAATGATGCTAATGTGGGAATAGTTGTATTATGCAAATGCACAAGTTGTGTTGATTGCAATTTTATGGGATACGATTTTATGTAAAATGAACGCATTAAAGTTTTCCATTTTCTACTGTATGGGGTGAAGACGGTATAAGGTGCGCCATCATCTTTTAACACCTCGCTACCATCAAATATAACATGGTCTTTATAGCTATGGAACCCTGCACCCAGCTGAGTTAAATAATCAGCAATAATTTTATCGCGGTCGTAAGCATATTGTTCATAATCGCTGTTAGTAAATACATTTTTAATGGTGTATTTTTCAGCCAGTTGTTGAAAAGCCTGCAATGGAGTACCATGATGAATGTACATACCACTGTTATACTTTTTAAGATGCACATGCATATCTACTATGGTGTCATAAATAAAATTTACACGTGCATCGTGTTGATTACTAAGCTTATTTAAAATATTTGTATCAAATACAAAGAGTGGTATAACGGGATCTGGTTGACGTAAGGCATGGTATAGTGCTGCATTATCATGCAATCGCAAGTCACGCCTAAACCACATAACGGTAACTTCAGGTTTCATGTTCCAATCAAATTGCTTCCCAAACAAATAATAAGCCTGAATTGTTTACTGATTCCATAGGGGAGCAATAAATTTTTCATACAATAATGGAGCAGTTTGGGTTTTGTAATATACATCATTCACTTCTTTAACCCACTTTATACCAAAAATGGTATTGGTAAAAAAAACTTCAGATGCATTTAATATATCATCCGGCGAAATGGTAGTTTCTTCAACTGGAATGTTTTCCTCTCTTAAACACTTTAATAAATATTTACGCATAATTCCCCCCACACAACCTTCGGTAAGTGCAGGAGTTTTTATTACACCATTTTGAACAATAAACACATTCGCAATTGTAGTATCGGCAACATTGCCTTGTGCATTTAACACCAAAGCATCATTTAGCTTATTTTCTTTAGCCCAATAGGCAGCCATGGCATAACACAAATAATTGTTGCTTTTTATATGTGAAAATGCATCATTTATTTTTCGGGCATCGGTATGTATACCCACTACCAGCCCATTTTCGTTTAGCCGGTTATTGGCACTGTTTAAATCCCATGTTTGAATAACATAATTGGGAAAATCGTTTTCGGGATCATACAATCCACCATCACCACGAGCAATAGTGATACGTACACGGGCTGCTTTTTTATGATGATTTTTCTTGGCCACTTCCAAAACCTGCTCTTGAAAAGAATCGGTAATAAAATAGTTGGGGCGGTTAAAATGCAGTTGCTGTAATGAAACAAATAATCTTTCTAAATGCATGGTATGCAAACAAATTTTACCATTTAGCATTTTTAAGGTTTCAAAACACCCATCGCCATAACGGAAGGAACGATTGCTGACAGAAATTACCGACTTTTCATTTTTATACAATTTGCCGTTGTAATTGAAGTAACCATCAGGTTGCATAGCTGAAAATTAATTAGTTTTATTTTGCAGTTATATTTTTACAGTATATGAAAATAGGAGAAATTACTCAAACTTTAAGCAATTTTGCACCAACAGCTTATCAAGAAAGTTATGATAATATTGGCCTGCTAATTGGTGATGAGAACAATACTTGTTCAGGCATCATTTGTACACTCGATGTTACAGAAGCCGTTGTAAAAGAAGCATTAGAAAAAAATTGCAACTTAATTGTAGCACACCACCCCATTATTTTTAAAGGGCTGAAACGACTAAATGGATATTCTGATGCCGAAAAAGCCATTATCTTAGCCATTCAGCACAATATTGCTATTTATGCCATACACACCAATTTAGATAATGTATTATATGGGGTAAATAGTAAACTGGCACAAAAACTAGGTTTATTACATACACAAGTACTATTGCCCAAACCGAATACGCTTTGTAAATTATACACTTTTGTACCCGTGGCTTATTCCGAAAAAGTAAGAAATGCCCTTTTTGAAGCCGGAGCCGGAAAAATTGGTGGTTATAGCGATTGTAGTTTTTCAGTATCAGGAAACGGAACATTTACAGCAGGGGAAGGCACCAATCCTTTTGTTGGCAAAATTTTGGAAAGACATTTAGAAAAAGAGGAAAAAGTAGAAGTAATTTTTCCTGCGGTTCTTCAAAATGCTATCATTAAAGCGTTAATAAATGCCCACCCTTATGAAGAAGCAGCCTATGATATTATAGCACTTCAAAACGAGTTTCCCCAAGTAGGCAGTGGCATTATTGGGCATTTACCCGAACCTAAAGAAGCCGCCAAGTTTCTTTCAGCATTAAAAGCCTTAGTTGGGGTTGCGGTTATAAAACACTCCCCCATTTTGGAAAAACCTGTTCAAAAAATAGCCATTTGTGGCGGAGCCGGTAGTTTTTTAATAAACCAAGCCATTCATGCGGGGGCCGATATTTTTATAACCGCCGATTTGAAATACCATGAATTTTTTGAGGCGAACAATCATTTAATTTTGGCCGATATTGGTCATTGGGAAAGTGAGCAATTTACGATTGATTTATTGGCAGAGGTTTTACAAACCAAATTCCCTACCTTTGCCGTCCTTAAAAGTACGGTAAGTACTAACCCGGTTCATTACTTTTTATAAAAATGCTACTGATGCCAAACCAACCGAACGATGAACGGATTGCGACGCAACAGAAGCCCAATAAGGGTTAATGCAGCCGGTAACCAAAAAAGTAAACACAAAAACACAATATACAATATGGCAACAGCGAAAGAATTTTCTGTAGAAGAAAAACTGGTAGGCCTTATTAAGCTGCAAAAAATTGACAGCCAATTAGATGAATTTAGAATTTTAAAAGGCGAATTACCCATTGAAGTGAGTGATTTAGAAGATGAAATTGCCGGTATTTTAAGCAGAAAAAACCGCATTGAAGAAGAAATTAATGGTATTTCGGAGTTTATAGAACAAAAAAAACAAGCCATTGCCGATAGTGAGGCCATGATTAAGAAATACGAAAAACAAAGCGACAATGTGAAAAACAGTCGTGAGTTTGAAGCTATTTCAAAAGAAATTGAAATGCAGCAATTGGAAATTAAATTGTGCGAAAAAAACATTAGAGATGCTAATGAAGAATTAGCAGGAAAAGTAAAACAGCTTGAAGCTGCAAAAAAACAAATTGCTACCAAAGAAGGGATTTTAACAGTGAAAAAAAGTGAGTTGGAGAAAATTATTGCTGAAACTGAAAAGGAAGAGCAACACTTTAAACAAATAAGCGATGCAGCCCGTAAAGGCATTGATGAGCGCTTATTGTATAGTTATGACCGCATTCGGAATAGTTACCGCAATGGTTTAGCAGTTGTACCTATTGAAAGAGATGCATGTGGTGGATGCTACAATGCCATTCCTCCGCAACGCCAAAGCGAAATTAGAATGCATAAGAAAGTAATTGTATGCGAGAACTGTGGGCGAATATTGGTTGATGCCGACTTGAACGATTCAGTTACCGTAAAATAGCGTAATATTAACTTTTTTATAATTGTGTCAGGAGCTTTTAACAGAAGCTCCTGTTTTATTTTGCAACATTATTCAAACAGTATTGATTGTCTGTATGAAATTTATTGGCCTTGTCACTTTTGCTATTTCATTATTTTTTTCAAGCAATTGTTTTGCACAATACAGCTTTGACTTTAGCCCCGATTGCAGGCAAGCCTATAACGAAATAATGCAACTACAAATTGGGAAAGGTTATCGTTATTTAGAAAATGCTGAAAAAAACAATCCACAAAATTTAATCCCAGCTTACCTATCAAGCTATATTGATTTTTTTACGCTTTTTTTAAATGAAAACCCACAGGAATACGCTCAAAAGAAAGATGCGTTTGACGAAAGAGTTGCATTAATGCAAAAAGGAAACAAAAACTCGCCTTGGTACTTGTACACACAAAGCGTTTTATACCTTCAAAAAGCAGCAGTAGCCATTAAATTTGGCGAAACATGGACAGGAGGTTGGGCTTTTAGAAAATCGTTTTTATTGGTAAAAGAAAATCAAAAAAAGTTTCCCAATTTTTTGCCCAACCAACTCATTTATGGAGCATTAGAAGCAGCCGTTGGCACAATTCCAAAAAATTATAAATGGTTAGCATCATTATTAGGCATGCGAGGCTCGGTAAACGAAGGCATGCAAAAGGTTAGCAACTTTGTATACAGCAATAACGAGTGGGCACAACTAATGCAAATAGAAGGTGCCTTTATTTATGGATATTTAAATTTTTACTTAGAAAATAAAAAAACTGAAACCGTTAATTTTCTAAAATCGGGAAAGTTTGATTTGGTGCACAACCATTTAATGGCATATATGGCTGCTAATTTGGGAAAAAATGATAAGCAAACTGAATTTGCCAAGCAGGTTATTTTAAATCGTAGCATGGCATCAGGATACTTAGAAACACCGGTATGGCATTTAGAAATGGGCTACAATTTGTTGAATCACTTACAATATGCCGATGCAGCACGTGAGTTTAACACCTTTGTGCAAAATTTTAAAGGGAAGTTTTATGTAAAAGACACTTACCGCCGTTTAAGTTGGTGTTATTTTTTAATGGGTAATATACCTGCTGCTGAAAACGCCCGTAAACAAATATTGAAATTCGGTAGTACAATGGCCGATGCCGATAAAGAAGCACAGAAAGAAGCCCAAAACAATAAATGGCCCAATACAACTTTGTTGAAAGCACGGTTATTGGATGATGGCGGTTACAGAGAAGAAGCACTTCAAATGCTTAATCAGGTTTCAATTAACAGCTTTTCGGATTTTGCCGACCAGTTAGAATACACCTATCGCATGGGCAGAATATATGATGGTTTAAATAATTACAACAAAGCTGTTGAATATTATAATCAGGCCTATAATATGGGCAAATTAAGAACCGAATATTACGCCGCCAGAGCAGCATTGCAGGCAGGTATGATTTATGAAAAAAACGGCGCTAAAAAAGAAGCCATTCGTTATTATCAATTATGCCTTGACTTGGGTGACCATGATTACAAAAGTTCATTAGACCAACGCGCCAAAAGTGGTATTGCCCGTTGCACAGGCCAGTAAACATTATTTACCCATTTAATTCACTTAATTTGCATCTTGTTGGTTAATAGTAATTTTTTATTGTATTGAACATGTTACAAAAATTATTCATACAAAACTATGTATTGATTGATTCGGTAACCATTGAGCCGAATGCACATTTAAATATTATTACCGGTGAAACAGGAGCAGGAAAAAGCATTTTAATGGGTGCACTAAATTTAATTTTAGGGGAAAGGGCTGATAGCAATGTATTGATTAATTCGGAAAAAAAATGCATCATTGAAGGCACTTTTATAACTGAAAACAATATAGCTGTTAGTAATTTTTTAAAAGATAATGAACTGGATATTGATACCATTTTACTGCTACGCAGAGAAATAGCACCCAATGGAAAGTCGAGAGCATTTATTAATGACACACCCGTTAGCCTGCAACAATTAAAAGCATTAGGTAATTTATTAGTTGATTTACACCAACAGTTCGACACATTAGATTTAGCCAAAGCTGACTTCCAACGGCAGGTAATTGACGCATTAGCGCAGTTAACCGATACTTTAAAGCAATATCAATCTATTTATAAAAACTGGCAAAGCAATTCACAACAATTAAAGCAATTACAAAATCAAAAAGAACAATTTGAAAAAGAAGCTGACTATAATCGTTTTTTGCTTGAAGAATTAACCGCACTGCAATTAATACCCAATGAATTAGAAAATTTAGATCAGGAATTAAAATTATTGAGCAACAGTGAAGGCATAAAAGCATCTTTAAATGGTGTTGTTGAGCTTTTAATGGAAAGTGAGCAACCTATTATACAGCAATTAAAACAAATGATACAGCAACTACAAGCTTATCAAAATATACATTCGGATTTGCCGAGCATTATTGAACGACTTACAGCTACCCACATTGAATTAAAAGATATTGCCAATGAAGTAAACAGACTCAATAATCATATTTCGTTTGACGTAAATAGAATTGCCGAAATTGAAGAAAGACTGGCAGCCGGATATAAATTATTAAAAAAGCATAATGTTTCAGGCACCAATGCTTTATTGGAATTACAAGAACAACTAACCCAGCGCTTAAATGAAGTATTGGCGATTGATGACAATATTATAGCCTTACAACAAAAAGTGCTTGCGCAAAAAAATGAAGTTAATGTTTTAGCTGAAAAAATTTCAGAAGCAAGAAAAAAAGCAATTCCGCCTTTCCAACAACAAGTAAACAATTTATTAAAACAGGTAGGCATGCCTAATGCCCGCCTTATAGTACAAATTCAACCCATACAACCGGGGGAATTTGGAGCAGATGAAATAGAGTTTTTATTTGATGCGAATAATACCAACAAATTCGAATCATTAAAAAAAGTGGCAAGTGGAGGTGAACTAAGCCGATTAATGCTTTGCATTAAATCATTAGTGGCAAAATATATTGATTTACCCACTTTAATTTTCGATGAAATTGATACCGGCATTAGTGGCGAAGCTGCTAAACAGGTGGGTATTATAATGAAGCAATTAGCCGGTAACCGACAAATAATTTGCATTACCCATCAACCACAAATGGCAGGGAAAGCAGATGCGCATTTTTTTGTTTATAAAGAATCAGGCAAGGCTACTACCAAAACACAAATTCGCTTGTTAAATAAAGAAGAAAGAGTAATGGCCATTGCACAAATGCTGGGAGGTGAACAACCGGGAGCAGCAGCTATACAAACTGCCAAAGAAATGATGCAGGTATAATTTACATAATAGCTTTTGAACAAAATTCTAATCACATTGAAATTTGTAGTATTAAATCTTTATGTTTGGGTTTATAATTTATTTTCCATTCACGAAAAATACGAACTATGGCATACAATTTATTAAAAGGAAAAAGAGGGATAATTACTGGAGCTTTAGATGAAAATTCTATTGCATGGAAAGTGGCTGAAAAAGCGAATGAGGAAGGCGCCACTTTTGTATTAACCAATGCACCCATTGCCATGCGTATGGGCCAAATAAATGCTTTAGCCGAAAAAACAGGTTCAACCATTATTCCGGCCGATGCTACCAATGTTGATGAATTGACTAATTTATTTACACAAAGCCAAGAGGTATTGGGTGGAAAAATTGATTTTGTGCTACACTCCATTGGCATGAGTGTGAATATTCGTAAAAACATTCCTTATACTGCTTTAAACTATGATTACTTTTTAAAAGGTATTGATGTTTCAGCTTTATCTCTGCATAAAATGCTGGCTGTAGCTAAAAAGCTAGATGCGATTAATGAATGGGGAAGTGTTGTAGCTTTAACTTATGCAGCAGCACAACGCACCTACCCTTTCTATACTGATATGGCCGATATAAAAGCTATGCTAGAATCTATTGCCAGAAGCTTTGGCTATCATTATGGTGTTGAGAAAAAAGTACGCATTAATACCGTTTCACAATCGCCCACTAAAACTACTGCCGGAACTGGCATTAAAGGCTTTGGCGATTTTTTTGATTATGCAAATGCCATTGCCCCACTGGGCAATGCTACTGCTGAAGATTGTGCCAATTTTTGCATTACGCTATTCTCTGACCTAACCCGAATGGTTACTATGCAAAACCTTTTCCACGATGGCGGTTATTCTTCTACCGGTGTAAGCAATGTGATTATGGAAAAAATGGGATTGGAATAAACAAAATAAAAAAAGCATGTTCAATAGGTTCAAATTACAAATTGTAATTTGAACCTATTGATTTATGCAAGCAAACTATTGCAATTTATACATAAAAAAACCACCGCTCAGGTGGTAATGTATTTAAAATGAGGTAGTTGTGTTTTAATATTCATCTTCATTAAACATAAAATCTTCCTGACTAGGATAATCGGGCCAAATGTCTTCAATGCTTTCATAAATTTCTCCTTCGTCATCTAATTCCTGCAAATTTTCAACCACCTCTATAGGTGCACCACTGCGGATAGAGTAATCAATTAACTCATCTTTAGTAGCAGGCCAGGGTGCCTCTTCCAGATAACTTGCCAGTTCTAATGTCCAGAACATATTTAAAAATTTTGTGCAAAAGTAACCGTATCTGCGAAACTATCAAAATGGGTTTACCCGTATTTTTGAAATGTTTAAAAAAAGTGATAAAATGATAAAATTTAACCGATGTTTACACGGTTATTTGTGAGAAGCCTATGTTAATTGCTAAAAATATTATTAAAAACTACGACCAACTTAAGGTATTAAAGGGGGTTAATTTAGAGATAAAACAGGGAGAAATTGTATCCATAGTTGGCTCATCCGGAGCCGGGAAAAGCTCTTTATTGCACATTTTAGGAACATTAGATGCTTTAGACGAGGGCGAAATTTGGTTAAATAATCAACCTTTACACCAATTAAAAGGGAAAAAATTAGCTGCTTATCGCAATCAACATATTGGATTTGTATTTCAATTTCACCACCTATTACCCGAATTTTCGGCACTGGAGAATGTCTGTGTACCCGGCTGGATTTTAAAACGTAGTAATAAAGAATTGCAATCCCATGCTACCGAACTACTCACTTTATTGGGATTAGCAAATAGGTTACACAATAAACCGGGCGAATTAAGCGGCGGAGAGCAACAACGCGTTGCAGTAGCCAGGGCTTTAATTAACAGACCCGATATTGTATTTGCCGATGAGCCCACTGGTAACTTAGATAGTGCCAATGCCAAAGATTTACACGACTTATTTTTACGCCTGCAACAAGAACTGGGATATACTTTTTTAATAGTTACACACAATGAAGAATTAGCGGCATTAAGCAACCGAGTATTGCATATGAAAGATGGCCTAATAGTTTCTTAACAACATTTGTTGATTTAAGAAATCCTTGGCTTCCAGGCCACTTCGGGAACATGCAAGCTGTGACCAATATAACGTGCTAACACAAACAAATAATCGCTTAAACGATTGAGATATTGAAGAACCAATGGCGGCATAAACAAGTTTTGCAATTGCATGGCCACACATAAACGTTCTGCCCTGCGACAAACACAGCGGGCAATATGTGCAATAGATACAGCAACATGCCCCCCGGGCAAAATGAAATGCTTCATTTCGGGTAATTCACGCTGCATATCATCTATGCGTTGTTCTAACCAATGCACATCATTTTCAGTTAAATCGGGCAACTTCATACGGGTTTCTTTATCTGGGTCGCATGCTAATGCCGAGCCAATAGTAAATAACCGATCTTGAATTTCTTTCAAATCAATATTTAATTGTTTTAATGCATCAAAGGTTAAAAGGTGATCATTCAATAATCCTATAAATGAATTCAATTCATCAACAGTGCCATAACTTTCAATTCGCAAATGACTTTTAGGAACCTTAGTTCCACCAATTAAGCTGGTATTACCTGCATCACCGGTTTTTGTATAAATTTTAATTGACATATTTTTATGGAATATACATGCGTATGTTCAATACAAATGTATTCTTTAAAAAGTTTGAAAACACAGAAAATAAATTTGAAGAAAGGATTTTAAATGAAGGCCGGATGGGCATCGGGCTGCTTATTATCACTTTCAATTAAACCATCGCGTAAGCGTATAATTCGCTTTGCATAATGAGCAATATCTTCTTCATGTGTAACCAATACAACAGTGTTACCGGCTTCTTGAATTTTTCCAAAAATTTCCATTACTTCAACAGATGTTTTTGAATCAAGATTTCCGGTAGGCTCATCAGCTAATAAAAGGGAGGGATTATTAACTATAGCACGTGCTATGGCAACCCTTTGTATTTGTCCGCCACTTAATTCATTGGATTTATGGTGGCTTCGTTCACCTAAACCCACTTTTTGTAGCGCTTCAATAGCTCGTTCCATTCTTTCTTTTTTACCAACACCTGCATAAATTAGCGGCAAAGCAACATTTTCTGCAGCGGTTAATCTAGGTAACAAATTAAATTGTTGAAATACAAAGCCAATTTCTTTATTACGAACATCTGCCAACTTATCATCAATCATTTTACTTACATCTTGACCATTCAGTATATAATGGCCCGCTGTGGGTGAATCTAAACATCCCAAAATATTCATGAGTGTACTTTTCCCGCTTCCCGATGGGCCCATTAATGCAACATATTCATTTTTTTGTATGGAAAGGCTAATACCTTTAAGCACTTTTATTACTTGGCTACCCATGTAATAATTCTTCTCAATATTTTGAAGTTGAATAACGGTTTCCATACAAATAGTATTTAATTTATTTTTTTATAACAGTAGGCACTTCAAAAAATTCATTGTTATGCAATGGCGCATTCTTCAAAGCTTGCTGTTGATTAATTTCATAATTTACCTCATCTTCTCTGAACACATTCATAGCTTGACCCACAAACATAAGCGGTTGAACATTCGATGTATCAACTGCTTGCAATTGCTCCACAAAACCAATCATATTTTCTAAATCGTTAATCACTTCAGGCATCTCATTTTCTGCAATAGTTAAACGCGACAAATGCGCCAACTTTTCTACCAAATTTTTATTTACTTCCATATTAAAAAAATTAAATACTCTAGCACAAGCCTAGTACTTCAAAAATAAATGAAACCCTTTAAAATGCTTTTATAGCTTTATACTAACGGTAAAATTAGCTGATTAATAAATAATAAACGTATGCGACAGATTTTCCTTAACTACTTTTGAGCTTTGGCTAATGCCGCATTGGCAAATTTTAAAAATGCTTTAGGCCCCATATAGCCCATGGCATATAACACCGGCTTTCCCGATGCATCAGTAAATACCAAGGTGGGATAGGCTGTTACACCAAAATAACGAGCCACTTGTATACCGACACCTTTTTCAGCATCAACAGATAGATTAACAAAGTGTGTATTAAAAAAGGCACTTACTTTTTTATTATGAAAAGTTTTGCTTTTAAGTAACATACAGGGTAGACACCAGGTAGCATAAACATCCACAAATATTAATTTCTTTTCTTGTTGTGCTATTTGTTTCGCTAAATTCCAATCTTGCTCTATAAACTGAATTCTGTTTGCCGTGGTATCGGCTTTCAATTGATGGAAATTTTGTAGTTGTTCTGAACTATTAGGTATAACCCATAGCCATAAGGAGAAGAGGAAGGTTTGTAGCATATGTTCAATAAACGATGAAATGGTAATAAAATTGCTGCATTTCTTCAATACAATGTGTAAATATACAGAAGGTAAAGTGTGGTGTTAATACTACAACAAATAACGGCAAAACTATTATGTTAGTTTAAATAACTTTATAGTACCAATTTAACAATCATTTACAAGCGAAACATCGGCTACAAAAAGATAATTACGCAATGATTGTTGGTGGGTAGAAAGGTTTATTCAATATCGATTAATACAAACCTATTATTTTATGAAAATACTGGTAGTAGAAAGCAACCCAATTTTGTTAAAAATTATTGCTATAAAGTTACAACATCAAAATTATTTAGTTTATAGCAGTATTGATGGAGAGCATGTTCGCCAGTTAATTACACAAATAAAGCCGGATGTTATCATAACTAAATTACGCTTAAAATATATATCGGGCTTTGAACTTATTCGGTTTGCAAAACATGAACTGCCGAATGCTTATGTAATAGTGATTACAAAAATTAATCAAGAAACCATTCTACAAGACTTACTGAAAACCGGAGCAAATGTTTGCATTAAAAGACCCTTTGACATAGAGCAATTAATCAATTACATATCGGAATTTAAATTTAAAAAAACAGCACCAATAACTGAACTACAATTGTCCAAAACCATTCCGATATATAAACAACCTATTCAACTATATAAAGATGCTACAAACAAATCATAATATATTTCAACAAGTTAATTTTTTGTATACCCCAAGTGTTGAAGCCTTACAAAAGGCTGCTATACTATTTTTTTGGGTATCGGTTATACTTACCATTATTATTTACAGTAATACATATATAGAAAAAAGATACTTCTTGTTGAAAATAATGATTCAAAAAAGAATGACAAAGTGGCTAGCAGAACAAATTACAACAACAGACCTACCCGCAACTGTAATACCTAAAACAATAAGAAAGATTTTAAATTCGAAATATGGAAAAAAAATAATTACAGATGAGTTAATCACACTTAAAAAAAACTTACAGGGTAAAGAAGCAGCTAACATCATTTATTTATATATAGAACTTGGTTTAAAAAATGATTCCATAAAAAAAATATATAGTAAAAAATGGCATATAAAAGCTAAAGGAATAAATGAATTATATACGATGGATCAGAGAGATTTGTTGAAAGTAATTTATAAAAATTCAAACAGTAAAAATGACTTGGTTAGGACAGAGGCGCAAACAGGGTTAGTACACATGTATGGATTTGATGGACTAAGATTTCTGAATGTCATATCTAATCCAATTTCAGAATGGCAACAAATAAAGTTGTTAGCACAACTGCAAAACCAACAACCAGATAATGTATTTTATCAAAAACTAAAAAACTGGTTACAATCTAAAAATGATAGTGTAGTTATTTTTTCCCTTAAAATTGCAGCCACTAAACATATTCATCAGGTAATACCTATTATAGTCCAAAATTGTTTATACCACAACAATAGCATGATTCGAAAAACTGCTATTGAAAGCCTGATTTTTTTCCCAGAGCACATCAATACTTTGAACTTAAGAAAAATTTATCCAACAGAAATAATACAAAACAAATTAAGCATACTTTCTGTATTACAAAAATTAGGCGGTCAACAAGATATCAATTTCTTAAAAGAAATAATCTTAAACGAAGAAATAGATATTGCCAAAGCTGCTATGATAACACTGTTAAAAATTGCACCGGAAATGATTAATTGGAAAGAACATTTACTAATACAAAAAAATAAAGTAACACAATACACTCTACATGCCTTAGATGAGATTGCATTTCAATAAAAGATATTTAATGTATTTGCCCAAGCCTTGAACCTTAATTAATGATAGCTATATCCAATATATTACATGATATAACAACAGTTAACCATAACTTTCATACAATAGGTTACAATAATTTACCCTTACTTTTACTGGCTTCTGGGCTATTAGAAACCCTGTATCATTTTATATCTGAAATAATATTTTTATACTCCGCAACACTCATTACAACATATCTTCTAATTGGCATTTATTCAATTGGAGAAACAAAAAAGTATTTACACAAAAACACTTATACTGATTATGATTTACTGTTTACCAGTAATTATGCGCCGGGAATTAGTGTACTGGCTCCTGCCTACAATGAGGCTAAAACCATTGTAGAAAATGTACATTCGCTTTTATCAATTGATTATATTAATGTAGAAATAATTGTAATAAACGATGGTAGTAAAGATGATAGTTTATCGCGAATGATTGCAGCATTTGATTTAAAAAAGGTAAATTTTTGCATAGAAGAAAAAATAATTACAAAAAAAGTTAGAGGTATATACAAGAGTAAAAACCCACTTTATAAAAAACTAATTATAGTTGATAAAGAAAATGGCGGGAAAGCAGATGCATTGAATGTAGGAATTAACATTGCAGCAAAAGATTATATTGTATGTATAGATGTAGATTGTATTATTGAACCCGATGCTCTTTTAAAAGTAATGAAACCATTTTTAGAAGAACCGGATAAAAAAGTAATTGCATCGGGTGGAGTAGTTAGAATAGCAAACTCTTGTGAAATTATTGATGGTAAATTAGTAAAAGTACGACTACCGGAAAAATATTTACCCAGAATACAAACATTAGAATATATAAGGGCCTTTATACTAGGTAGAATGGCCTGGAGCCGATTAAATGGTTTAATGCTAATTTCAGGCGCGTTTGGTGCATTTGATAAAGATATTGTAATTAAAGCCGGTGGATACAACCACCATACAGTAGGTGAAGACATGGAGTTAGTGGTAAGAATGCGCCGATATATGGAAGAAAGAAAATTGCCTTATACCGTTAAATACATTCCTGATCCACTTTGCTGGACAGAGGCGCCCGACAGTTTTAAAATTTTAGGTCGTCAACGTAATCGCTGGTTACGTGGAACATTTGAAACACTTATTCTACATAAAAAAATGTTCTTCAACCCTAAATATGGAATTTTAGGAATGATCAGCTACCCATATTGGTTCTTTTTTGAACTATGCGCCCCTATAATTGAATTAATTGGATTTATTAGCTTTTTCATTTTTGCACTTACAGGTATGATGAATTGGAGCTATTTCATTTTATACTTAATTGTTATTATATTTTTTGGTTATACATATTCCATTTTCGCTATTTTAATGGAAGTGCTCTCCTATCATCAATACAAACGAAGAATCGATATCACTAACTTAATATTTACAGCATTTACTGAACCTTTCTATTTTCACCCTTTCATTGTTTGGTCTGCTATCAAAGGATTTATAGACAAAATCAAAAAAAAATCGAAGTGGGGCGAAATGGTAAGAGTTGGATTTAATAAAAAAACAGATATAGCAGCTACAGATTTCGCTATAATAATTTCTAAATCAAAAAATAAAAAAAAATTTAAGTTATTAACTAAATTTGGTAACTATTTTTTGAAATTAATTTATTTTTCAAAATTATATACAAACTACGTTATTGTATTTGTATTCGTTATACTTTTTATCAGCACTCTAGAGTTGCTGCTAGAAATACATCGAAACGGCCAACCCGATCATTTACTCCAAATTATTCATAGCTATTTTTATAATAATATTAAGCTAATATCGATTGTAATTATAGGAGGTTATATTCCGTTTTATATTATTTATTTATTTAGTAGAAAACTCTCCAGCATTTTTATATCAATTGTATTTTTCACAATAAACATTATACAGTTTCTATTATCAATATATTTTTATACAACGCAGGTACCATTAGGGGCAGATTTATTTGGCTACAGTTTTACTGATATTTATATAACTATCCTTTCAAGTAAAATATCTATAATTCAAATTTTTCAATACAGTTTACTGGTTTTAATACTTTTTTACATGCAAATAATATTACCTAAAAAATTAAAACCCAGTAATGTGTCAATAAGTATTTTGGGAGGAATATTAGTTGTGTTATTATTCACGGGCTTTTCTTCCTTTATGAAAATAAAAGAGTACAACAATTATTATTACAATAATTTGGCAAGAAATAAAACTTTCTATTTTTTTAAAGAAACCTATCAATACATTTTTCCTGAAAAATTGAAAAATTTGAATGAGAATAATAAGAGCAAAACTTTATACAATAATTTCAAATATGTTGACTCTCAAAATTATCCATTTCTGCACCTTACAGATAGCAGTGCCGAAACCCTTTCATCGTACTTTCATACAGATTCAACCCTTCCAAACATTGTATTAATCATTGTAGAAGGTTTAGGAAATGCCTTTAGTAATGAAGATGCTTATTTAGGAAGTTTTACCCCATTTTTAGACTCCTTATCGCATCATAGTTTGTACTGGCGTAACTTTTTAAGTTCCGGCGGTAGAACATTTGCTGCATTGCCTTCCATTACCGGATCATTACCTTTTGCAAAAAATGGATTTGCTGATTTAGGAAATGATATGCCCCCTGCTTTTACATTAATGAATTTGTTAAAAAGGCATGGGTATCAAACCGGCTTCTTTTACGGTGGTGATGCTTCTTTTGATAATATGAAACTTTTTATGCAACAAAATGGCACAGAGCGTATACTTGACATGCATGACTTTGATGCAAAAACATACCAAAAAATAAGCCCCATTAAAAATTTTTCATGGGGCTATGAAGATGCAGCATTGTATCAATTTTATTTACAGCATCTTAATAATAAAACACCTTATTTCAACATATTATTAACTCTTTCTACACATGACCCATTTACACTGAATCAATCAAAAATGTATAGTCAAAAATTTGATTCTTATTTACGTCAACTTTCAATAAACCAATCAGTTAAAGAGAATATTAAACATTATAAACAAATGTTAAGTACTGTTTTATATGCCGATGATTGTATTAAACATTTTTTTGAATTATATAAACAAAGAGCCGATTTTGCTCATACAATTTTTATTATTACCGGCGATCACAGGATGCCGGAAATTCCTCTTTCAGATAAACTAGATCGTTATCATGTACCACTCATTATCTATTCTTCTTTATTAAAGGAAAATAAAGTATTTAATAACATTTCTACACATTTTGATATTGCACCTACTTTAACGGCAATGCTTCAAAAGCAATATAAATTAACTATGCCTGATACAGTAGCTTGGATAGGAAGCGGCTTAGATACTGCTACGACATTCAGAAACATTCACCAATATCCGTTAATGCAAGCAAAAAACACTTTAGTAGACTTTATTAGCAATAACTATTTAGAAAATCAGGAAAACTTGTTTAGGATATATCCTAATTTATTTATTGAACCTGAAAAAAATGATAGTATACTTTCTATAATTCAACAGCAATTCAATCAATACAAACAAAAAAATGCACAGTTTGTAAAAGATTTAAAATTAATTCCTGAAAAATTATTCAAAAAGCATATTGAATAATTTATATACAAATAAAAATAATTAATACAATTAAAATCTAAACATCCATGATACACCTGCCTGATATTGATTACCTTTAGTTTGTGGTAAATATTCTTGATTAACCCAATTAAAATCTACAGATAAAACATTCATTTTTCCGATAGTTTTACGATACAATAAGCCAGCTTTATAGGCAGCTAAATTAGCTCTGTTATCTAATAATACTGCATTATACCTATCATCTGGGGAAATGCCATATCCGGCAGTCAAGCCAATAAAATCATAAGCTCCGCCAAAATAGTAACGTGCCATTGCACTATATACAAAACCTGCCTTTGAGGTATAATTAGATGGAATAATATATGTACGTGCTCCCAATAGCCAGTTCTTCAAATACTTACCTACATAAGCAGTATACAACCAAGTGGGGTTGTTACCAAATTGCAAATAACGTAACCCCATTTCAGCTTCATAGCTCTTTGGTAAATTGGCATATAAGGAAAAAGCACCGCGCCATTGTGGGAAAACACCATTATCATTATTGGTATAACCTACATTAATAAAACTATAAAAAACTTTTGAAATATGAGGATATGATTCAACTTCAAATTGAAAGGCATTTTCGTTAAATCGATTGGCATAATTTAATCTTCCGGTTAATAAACCAAATGACGTTGTGCGCCCATAATCAACACTGGCCAAATGCCAGGGATTATTAAATTGCCGATCAAAGTATACAAAATCATAACTAACATCAACCTGATTCTTCGACAGTAATGATTTAATGCTACCCGCTAACGCCCTTGCAGCATCAACATCCTTTTTTTGATGAATTAAAATTTGAATTATTTGGTAGGCACTATCATAATTTTTTTGTGCTATAAAAATTTTAGATTTAAGTAACTGTAAAGAAGCTGATTCGGGATGAGATTTCAGACCAAAATTGCATATTTGTAATGACTGCTGGTACTGATTATTCCAATACAACATTTTTGCATATGCTAAAGAAGCATCTTCATAACTGGGTTGAATCAACAAAGCGTGTTGAAAAAAATAGGCAGCACTGTCATAATTTTTTTCCCAACTGTTTATTCGTCCCAAAAAAACCCATAAATCAGTATAATCAGGGCTCTGCTGAATAGCCTGATGCAGGTATTGCTTTGCCAAAGTATAATTTTGCTGCTGAAAACTAGCTTTGCGTGCTAAAATGAGTAAACTATCGCTCGACAAAACAGTTTGCGAATAGATATTTAAACAAAAAAACGAGAGGAATAATAAAAATAAGTATTTCTTTATTAACATAGGATAGTTGTTAAAAATATAATAAAGGTACTAAGAGTCGTGCATTTTGAAAATAGTTACAGCTTTTTTATTATAAAAAAGTGGTATTAGCTTTATAAAAGATTCTTATTTCTTACTTATTTATTGATTACTTTTGACTTTAAATATAAATCATTGCTATGAAGCTTTTTGTAGGAGGGTTACCGGGGGATATTGATGAAACCGACTTGAAAGAAATGTTTGAATTATATGGCGATGTTCGCTCAGCCATAGTAATTAAAGACAAACAAACCGGAAAAAGTAAAGGATTTGGTTTTGTTGAAATGCCCAATGAACATGAAGCAAAAGAAACCATTGAATTATTGAATGGCGTAAAAATGCTCGGCAAAAAAATATCAGTAACGCAAGCCGAAGAAAATAATAGAAACAGTAGCAGTAATAATCGTTTCCAACAAAATCGGCCTATGAATAACAACAGGCCGAATAAAAGAAACTATTAACAAAATACTTTGTACAATTTCACACAACAAAAATTTGTGTGTAACTTTTGCTAAAACGCTTCAGCTAAATTTACATAAAAGTTAGTGGCACTGCCGCTTCTAGCCACATCAATACGAATATTTATTTTATTATTTTTCGTAATTCTTCGCCTAAACCCTATTCCATAGCTTGCATGTACATTGTGCACATCCAATTCATTCATGGTATTAGCCACTTTTCCTAATGCAGCAAATGTTGTAAAGCCCCATTTTTTACTGAATTGATAGCGCCATTCAGATTGTGCAGCTAAAAGATAATTATCGCGATACCTACCTGCATACAAACCACGCATCATATTACTACCCCCCAAAGCAGCCGTTTGCCAAAAGGGTACATTGCCTGAATTACCCTGATACAATAATTGACCCGCCAATACAGTTTTACTATTGGTACGAAAATAGTAGCGAGCATCAACATTTGATTTGACAAAATTATATGCACTGCCAAGTTGTTGATTAAAGCTTACAACATTTGCACATAAATACCATCCTTTTGTAGCATTAAAAGCATTATCACGGTTATCGTGTAAAATACTTGCACCGAGTCCTAATGTGTAACCACCATTGTTCCCCAATTCTGGCAAGGGAATTTTATTAGGATCATTCGCATGAATACTAAAATAATCAAGCATATTAATAACTCCACCCACATACCAATATGATTTAATTTGTTGATACCATTCAATGTTAACACGCAATGAATGTGTTGAAATAAGTTGCGATAGGGAATCGGGTGTAGAATTGCCCAATCCATAAAAATATTCCGGAAAATTTTTATACACTGTATTTGCTAACAATAAGTTTTTATTACTATGAAAATAATGTCGCAATGCAGCATCTAAAATAGTTTGCTGATTGAAGGTATAAATAGCAGTTAATTGCAAGTAAGAAGTATCTGACGAAGGTTTTTGATAACTGCATATTCCACTAATACCCAAAGCAACATTAGTTTCCGGTGCATAGGTAATTACCGGTACAAAAAAGATAAGAGATTTTGGTAAAGTATCATTTATATCACCACTATAATAGTTAAAATAATTCTTGTAAAGATGAAAAGTGGCTTGCGCTGAATTAATAATAAACAAAAACAACACAAAAGAGAGAAAATAAATTTTTCGCATATAGAAATAACACTATTTAATTTGAGTCAACAAATATTGAACAGCTGCATTTAACACCTCATCTTTACCGGAGAGAATACCTGCAAGTGTAGCACTTACCTGAACATCTGGAATAACACCTACACCAACAAATTCAGTTCCATTTGCCATTACATCACGCTTGGTGCAAATAAAACCCAAACCGCCGCCCGGTAAGTTATATCCCAAAGGTTGACCGGTACTTCCCCCTGTAGCCGATCCAAATATTTTTCCACGCTGCATTTGTTTATAGGCAACAGTAAAATCTTCAGCAGCCGAATAAGTTGCAGCAGAAGTTAATACTGCCACAGGATTACTATACAAAACTTTTTTGTAAGGTTTCCAATCATCCGTTTCTAATTGTAAAGCAACAGCACCATCACCCCATGCCCTTTGCGAAGGACGATAAGTATGCAAAACATTTAACGAAGTAAGAAAAGGCTTGTCGGTTAAGCATCCTAAAATTTCATAGCCAATATTACTATTACCCCCACCATTTAAGCGCACATCGATAATTAAAGCTTTTGATTTTTGAATAGCAGGAAAAAGACTATCAAAACTTTTTACAATATCATCGCTTTCAAAGCTATTAACAATTAAGTAGCCAATATTATTGGGCAATACCGAATACATAATTTTAGGTAAAAAGAAATTAGAAGAGCGAGTAAAAGTTTTATTTACGATACGGTTGTTAAGATCCTGAAATGTTAGCTGAACGTTACTTCCGCGTAACCCTTTAAATAATTCGTAAGTGTATATTCTACTAATACTATCCTGCGGGGTTGAAAAATGAATATAGGGGCTTATATTTTCTTTAATATATTGCTGGATGGGAATATTATCAATTGCAGTTATAACGGTGCCCGGCGTTACAGATTGATAAGCAGTATCATTACTCAAATTTTTTATAACGACAACTTTATTATCTATATTTCCACAAATGAAGGGTAATTTATCATTTTCCTTTAAAAAATAATACAAGGGTTCAATAATTCGCGAATGGCCATCGCGTAATAGTTGATTCATTTGCTGTAATAATCTGTATGATTCCATAATATTTTTAGTTGCCAGCATCTTCGGTAAAAAAGCCCTATACACACTATCCCAATTTAAATGGGGTACTTTATCAAAATTGGCAAAGTTGAATTTAGCTTCATACCAGACTTTGCTAATTGCTTCAATCTTTTCTTCATCGCTCAATGAGGTAATATGCGTAGAAGAATCAATAATCATTGACGGGAATAGTTTATTATAATATTGATTATAAGTTGCGGAATCAAATTTTGCTTGTGCACTTAATTGCAAGGCAAAAAAAAGCATGAAACCAAATAAGCTAAAACACTTTTTCATATTGATACATTTAGTCATTATAGAAATTTGAATGCACGAAATAAAACTATTGATTGAAGATGCCGAATTATAAAAAGAAGAATGCCCTAAAAACCAGGAGCAATGACAGATTTACGCGTTTAGAAGTATTTTATATCTGTATTTACCGTTAAAGTACTCTTTCATTTTTATTACGTTATGGGTTTTAACATCCACCCACCAAATACTATAATTATGAGAATTGGGATAATTAATTCTTATTTGATAGCACTGAATAGATTTTTGTGCATAACGAGATATAGTAGTCATCCCTTCAACGTTGTACAAATAATAATACGGTAGTATAGTAGAACCCGGATGATAGAAATTAATGACGAAGAATTTTCCTATCTGTAAAGGCAAAATGGAAAATGTTTCCAAATCTAACTCCCAGTTAAATATGGGATGCGCTATTGCCAACTTAAATTTTTTGTTACTAATTAAAGAATCTGTATAAATTAATTTAGGTGTAAACAAATAATGCTCTGTATGTGGAGGTCTACTAATTGCAGAAAGAATAGTATGGTGTAATGTAGGCAAAAATGTGTGCGAATCTACTTCGGAATGAATAGTTCTAACAAAAAGCTGACTGTCTAAACTGAACCATTTCTGATCAATTACAATAGGATTATTTGAATGATGTGGAAAAGCAATATTTCTTTCCCAAATATACACACCTGATTTTTTATGCGTTACTGAATCCTCACTGTATACTAAATATTTACGTTGACCAGAGTGTAAATTTTTTAAATGGAAATGTTGATAATGAAAATCAACTGTATCAACACTTTGGGCTATTGAAATGTAGAAACTACTTAAACAAATAAAAATAAATAGATTTTTGAGTGCCATATTTTTTTACAAATATGGAAGCAGTCACTGATTGGAAAAATTAGAAATAGGATGAATAACAGCTTTGCAATGACGAAAGCAAGAAATAGCTATACCGATGAAATTATATTTTCAGTTGCTGCAAAAATTTAAGCAATACAACTGCCTGATTATGTTCGGTATCTTTTGCACCAAACAATAAAGTGCATTTTTGTTTAGAAGCAATTTGAGATATTGTATTTACAGCGCTTTTGTTTAATTTTAATTCTGCTTGATATTTTTCAACAAAAGCCGGCCATTTATTAATATCGTGTGCAAACCATTTCCGTAGTGCCGAAGAAGGCGCAATATCTTTTAACCAAAGGTCAACTTTTGCTTTTTCTTTTGTAAGTCCACGAGGCCAAACTCTGTCAACCAATACACGAAATCCATCATTAGTAGAGGGTGTATCATAAACGCGTTTTAAAAAAATATCTTTTCCCATAAATCAGGTTTAAGAAAATGCCGACCCACACATTCTGGTAAGCAGGCAAGTAAAAATAGAAAACTGGAAATAGTTTATGTATTTATTGTTTCAAGAACTGACGTAAAACATATTGAAGAATACCACCATGCTTATAATATTCAACTTCAATATCAGAATCTAGACGAGCATTTACTTTAAATTTGAAAGTTTTACCCGCATCATTCATTACAGTAACTTCAAGTTGTTTTAATGGTTTTAATTTTTCAGTAATGCCGGTTATAGAAAAAGTTTCTTTACCTGTTAACCCCAATGTTTCTGCATTTTCACCGTTTACATATTGCAATGGCAATACACCCATACCCACTAAATTGCTACGGTGTATTCGTTCATAACTTTCCGCTATTACAGCTTTAATACCTAACAAAAAAGTACCTTTCGCTGCCCAATCCCTAGAGGAGCCACTACCATATTCTTTTCCTGCTAAAACAATTAATGGTGTATGTTGTGCTTTATACTTCATAGCTACTTCATAAACGGTCATTTCCTCATTAGTTGGCAAATAAACAGAGTAGCCTCCTTCTTTTTTAGCAATTTTATTTTTTATTCTCACGTTAGCAAAAGTGCCTCGCACCATTACCTCGTCATTACCACGTCTTGAACCATATGAATTAAATTGAGATTTTTGAACACCTCTGCTAATTAAATATTTTCCTGCTGCGGAATTTTCAGAAAAAGATCCTGCTGGCGAAATATGATCAGTGGTAATACTATCACCTAACATAAGTAATACCCTTGCTTTTTCGATATTTTGTAAACCAGAAGGTTCGTCAGGCATGTCATGAAAGAAAGGAGCTTGCTTAATATAAGTTGATTCAGGATTCCACTGGTATACCTTATCATTTGAAGTTGATAGGTTTTGCCAAATTTGATTGCCTTCAAAAATTGTTTTGTAATTATTTTCAAAATCTTTTGGAGAAAGTACTTTTTGCATGATTGCGTTTATTTCATCATTACTGGGCCATATATCTTTTAAATAAACAGGCTGCATATTTTTATCATAACTAATTGGCTCATTCATCAAATCTATATCAACCCTCCCTGCTAAAGCATAAACTACCACTAACATTGGCGACATTAAGAAATTCATTTTCACTTGTGGGTGAATTCTTGCTTCAAAATTTCTATTCCCTGATAGCGCAGAGGCTGTTATCAAATCATGATCCTCAATAGCTTTTGCAATATGGAAGGGTAACGGACCTGAGTTGCCGATACAAGAAGTGCAACCATATCCTACTATATGAAATTGCAGTGCTTCTAAATCGGTTAGTAAGTCCGCTTTCTTTAAGTAGTCAGTTACCACTTTAGAACCTGGCGCCAAGGATGTTTTTACCCAGGGTTTAACATCAATACCCATTTCACGAGCTTTTCGTGCAACCAATCCTGCACCAAGCATTACATAAGGATTAGAGGTATTAGTACATGAAGTAATTGCAGCTATAACCACCGCGCCATCATTAATCATAAATTGTTGTTCACCCAAGCTTACCCAAACTTTTTTCATGCCATTTTCCACTTCTACCCCAACTATATTTGCCGGCTCATTATCCTGCACATACATAGGTTGACTACCTCCCTCTCCTTTCCATTTTTCAATTAGGGTATCGTTAGTGGCTATATAATCACGACCAAATCCGGTTTTTAATAACTGAACAAAAGTTGATTTAAAATCTTTTAATAAAATTTTGTCTTGAGGGCGTTTTGGACCTGAAACAGTTGGAGAAACTGTTGACAAATCGAGTGTTAAAATATCTGTATAATGAATGTTTTCTTCTCCAGTACGCCATAACATATTTGCCTTGCAGTAATCTTCTACCAATATCAATTGTTCTTCAGATCGATTACTTAAGCGCATATATTCAATGGTTTTAGCATCAATTGGAAAGTAAGTAATGGTACAACCAAATTCGGGAGACATATTACCTATTGTTGCTCTGTCGGGAACAGTTAAATTATTCAAGCCATCGCCAAATACCTCTACAAATTTTCCTACAACACCATACTTGCGTAATAATTCCGCAATAGTTAGTACCAAATCTGTGGCAGTAGTACCTACTGGAAGTTTTCCAGTTAGTTGTAAACCAATTACCTCGGGCATAATAAAATATACAGGCTGTCCTAATAAAGCTGCTTCCGCCTCAATTCCACCAACTCCCCAAGCTACTACACCTATACCATTTACCATAGGAGTATGACTATCTGTACCTACCAAGGTATCAGGGAAAACAATACCATTTCTTTCAATAACTCCTTTAGATAAATATTCCAAATTCACCTGATGACAAATACCCATTCCGGGAGGTACAACACTAAAATTGTTGAATGATTTTTGTGCCCACTTTAAAAATTGATATCGTTCTTCATTACGTTTATACTCCTCGTTCATATTTTTATTGTAGGCATATTCTGTTCCAAAATAATCTACCTGAACAGAGTGATCTATTACTAAGTCAACAGGTATTAGAGGATTGATGATATCAGGATTTTTTCCCTTTTCAGCAATGGCTGTACGTAAGGAAGCTATATCAACTACAGCAG
Source organism: Hydrotalea sp. (assembly GCF_049968455.1). NCBI lineage: Bacteria > Pseudomonadati > Bacteroidota > Chitinophagia > Chitinophagales > Chitinophagaceae > Hydrotalea > Hydrotalea sp. The sequence continues at coordinate 181,247 of NZ_JBMFQT010000004.1, forward strand.
GTACGCCCGTAAAATCTTGCATTAAAACTCTGGCAGGTTTAAAGGGAATGTCTTTATCTGAAGCCTTAGGTTGCCAATTTAAAAGTGTTGCTACATTTTCTTTGGTAATAGCAAAATCATCAAAATTTCTTACCGCATTTTCTAAAAGAATCCTTATTGAAAAGGGCATTTTTTCAATATCATATCCCTGCCTTTGTAATTCCGGTAGACTATAGTAGGTAAAATTTCCCTTTGTTGTATTTAATTGTCGAGTAATTTTCAAATAATCATTTTGCATAATTGAATATTTATAAATTTTACGAATTTGCACCCATTAAAAAAAGAGCTCAGGAATAACTACATAAATTTAATTCATTTAGTGGAAAAAATTGAATTAAAAAGGCAGTCAAAGTTTAAGGATTTAAATTAAACCACTATTTGCCTGTTGCAATTGCATTAGATATTTTTCAATATAAATTTGCCTTTGATTGTGCTTGTATTGCATAATAAACCTGGGATGCTCTAGCGGAACTATTTTCTTAAAAAAACTGTATTGCTCATTTAACTGATTCAAATAATTAAAATTTTTGCCACTACCTAAACAAAAAACAATATGGGTATGTAAACCAAATTTGATTTGCTTTCTAATACTTTGTACAATAAATGATTTTAATGTATTTTTTAACCCAATATCATCATAATAATTATAATTCAACCATTTGTTATTCGATGATAGCTTAGCAAATCCTAAAGGGACAATAGAATTAATGTAAAAATGCTTGTAGAACTTTTCAACTCCTCCAAATGCCTTAATTACTTCATAAACAAACACAGAGGATGGTTCATGTGTAATTTTACCCTTAAAATCAATTCCGCAATATCCAATTAATCTTTTTGAATCAGTAAATGGGATACCGGTAACGGCTGCACCAAAACGTCCGGGATTAATACCAATGATAAAAAAACGCTGAAGGTTATCATTATAAAATTTGCGATAAAACTGCTCCATAACCATCACTGCATAAGCATCATTTTTAAATGGATTAAAGGCCATTATATTTTGAGGTAAGCTATGTGGAATATGCAGCTGTTGATTAAACCGAATAATTTTTTCAGAAAAAAGCATAGAAAATATATGATGCAATTAAAGTTACATCACAAAACATTTCTATCAATAAAATGGATACAGTGTTATACAAGTTAAGGGCTAATTTTATGAACATCGTTTGTGCTTATTGTAAACCATTTATTTCTTATCCAAAATGCCACATTTACCAATGCTATTAACGCAGGTACTTCTACCAAGGGACCTATAACTCCTGCAAAAGCCTGACCACTGTTAATACCAAACACTCCAATTGCAACGGCAATGGCTAATTCAAAATTGTTACCTGCTGCTGTGAATGCAATAGATGCGTTAGTAGAATAATCAGCTCCCATTTTTTTCCCAACAAAAAAGCTCACCAAAAACATGATGGCAAAATAGATGACTAACGGAATAGCAATTCTTATTACATCAAATGGAATTTGAACTATCAGTTCACCTTTCAAACTAAACATCACAACGATTGTAAAAAGTAATGCTACTAGTGTAATGGGCGAAACAACGGGGATGAATTTTGTTTGATACCATTCTTCACCTTTCATTTTTAAAAGAATAACTCTTGTTAAGAATCCTGCTAAAAAAGGAATACCTAAATAAATAGCCACACTCTTTGCAATCTGACCGATGGTAATATCCACTACTGAACCTCTGATACCAAACAAGGGTGGCAGCAAAGTAACAAATACATAAGCATATACACTGTAAAGAAGTACCTGGAAAATACTGTTTAATGCAACCAGTCCTGCTGCATATTCCCTGCTGCCCTCGGCCAATTCATTCCAAACAATGACCATGGCAATGCAACGGGCAAGGCCAATAAGAATTAATCCTATCATGTATTCTGGATAGTTATGCAAAAAAGTAATTGCCAATACAAACATCAATACCGGGCCAATGATCCAATTCAGGAATAAAGAAATGCCAAGTATTTTGGTGTTTTTAAAAACTTCTTTCAGTTTATCATATTTTACTTTGGTAAAAGGAGGGTACATCATTAAAATTAAACCTATTGCCAAAGGAATATTGGTAGTGCCTGATGAGAATGAATTAATAAAGGTGGATGAGGTTGGAAAAAAATAGCCAATTGCAACTCCAATTGCCATTGCTAAAAATATCCATAAAGTTAAGTAACGGTCTAAGAAACTGAGCTTTTTTCTTTCGTGTGCCGGTGTACAATTATTCGATGACATACTATTATATATTGTTTTATTGCAATATTACGATAAGTTAAAACAAAAAAATTTAACCAATGGGTTCACCTTTACTGGCAAAAAGTGAATCAAATTCCTTCTTTACCTGCATCCACACTTTCTGATTAATGCAATAGCTGATGCTTTTCCCTTCTACACAACCTTTTATGATACCGATATTCTTCAACTCTTTTAGGTGTTGAGAAATGGTTGGTTGTGCCAAACCTAATTCATTAACCAAATCGCTGCATATGCAATGTTCAAACCGCGTAAGCTGTTGAATAATAGCTATTCTTGCAGGATGGGCCAACGCTTTTAGCATGGTTGCAATCTTATTTTGCTTCGCTGTAAATATTTCTGACTTGGTAATCCCCATACGTATCGCAATATTACGATGTTAATTTTTAACGGACAAATAGTTTTTTTGCAATAGCCTAATTCTCCCGTTTGATGCAGTACTTAAAGTTAGCAGGGTTACATATCCCTGTATCAAACCGGCATCTTTCAGCTCATTTAGGTGCTGTGATTAGGTTGATTTGGCAATGGGGTGGTTATTCAGCCATATTGCCATGAAAACAACATGCCTGTGAATGGAGCCATTGCAAAATAGCAACACGTACTGAATGCCCAAACGCTTTTACAAAACGAGCTGCTTGTTCCTATTCTTTGGTAAAATAAAATTTGCTTTTGTTGCTACTGACATATTTAATATTATTTGTATATATACGAGCAATATTTTGATATCCAGAAGTTTTTAAGTTTTTAGCATCCTGTATTGGATTAGCTATTTCACCATAAAGTATTTTAACACAAGAGTTTGCCTATTCGCATAAAAAAGACTAATTTTACCGCTCTTTATGGAAAAAAGCAACTCTATCAATTTACTTCCTCCAGTTACTCCACCTTAGTAGCGTAGTTTCCATTGTTATAGTAGTTTATAATTCTCTGGTTTTTAAACCAGACAGGATATCATTTTATTTAAAAAATACATTTCATGAAGCAATATTTAAACCTATTTGATTTTAAACAAAAAGTAGATTACAAAACTGAGGTTCTTTCGGGGCTTACCGTAGCACTTGCCCTTGTACCCGAAGCTGTGGCGTTTGCGTTGATTGCGGGTCTTTCGCCCCTTACAGGGCTTTATGCTGCATTTGTTATTGGATTAATCACTTCTATTTTTGGCGGCAGACCCGGTATGATTTCAGGAGCTACAGGGGCCGTTGCGGTAGTTATTGTGGCACTGGCAAAAACACATGGCGTTGAATATGTATTTGCCACTGTGCTACTTGCCGGTATCCTTCAAATGGCAGCCGGTTTGCTGCGTTTAGGAAAACTCATTCGGCTTGTGCCGCATCCGGTAATTTTCGGTTTTGTAAATGGCCTGGCTATTATCATTTTTATGTCGCAGTTGGCACAGTTTAAAGATAGCTCCGGCAACTGGCTTACAGGCACACCGCTGTATATTTTGTTGGGACTTGTGCTATTAACAATGGCAATTATTTATGGACTACCTAAAATAACGAAGGCCGTACCGGCTTCACTTACTTCCATACTGGTGGTATTTGGTATCGTGTCTGCTTTTGGTATTGAAACTAAAACAGTGGGAGATATTGCGTCCATACAAGGCGGATTTCCACCATTTCATATACCCGATATTCCCTTTAATCTGGAAACACTGAAACTGATTTTCCCTTATGCAGCGATAGTGGCCGGTGTAGGTTTGATTGAGAGTTTGTTAACCCTGAATATTGTGGATGAAATAACCGAAACCCGCGGCCGGGGCAATAAAGAGGCGGTTGCCCAGGGTGCCGCCAATATTTTATCGGGGGTTTTCTCCGGTATGGGCGGCTGTGCCATGATTGGGCAGAGTTTGATAAATATATCCAACGGAGCCAGGGCCAGGCTCTCGGGCATTGTGGCTGCTGTAATGTTGCTGGTGTTTGTAATGTTTGGCTCGAGCCTGATAGGAAAAGTACCTATGGCAGCACTTACCGGGTTGATGATTATGGTGGCTATTGGAACTTTTGAGTGGGCCAGTCTGAAAACCTTTAGGCGTATGCCCAAATCTGACATATTTGTAATGATAATGGTAACCCTTGTTACGGTGGTACTACACAATTTGGCATTGGCCGTAATTATTGGTGTTATTATTGCCGCTTTGGTATTTGCCTGGGATAACGCCAAACGCATCCGGGCAAGAAAGTATGTAGATGGCAATGGCATTAAGCACTATGAAATATACGGTCCTTTATTTTTTGCCTCGGTAACTGCTTTCAATGAAAAATTTGATGTGCTGAACGACCCTGAAGAAGTTATTATTGATTTTGCAGAAAGCCGGGTGGTTGATATGTCGGCTATTGAAGCCTTAAATAAGATTACAGAACGCTACCAAAAAGTTGGGAAAAAACTGCACCTGAAACATTTAAGCCCCGATTGCAGAAAACTGCTTAAAAACGCAGAAGAAATAATTGACGTAAATGTGCTGGAAGATCCTACTTACAAGGTAGTAATTGATAAAGTTTAAACGGATGTGGGCGGTTGTTACCCGCCCACATCTATTTTGCACAATGTACGCAGTACAGGCTTTCGGGTCTGAGGAATATTCGCCCAAGCGGTATAGGTGCCTTACATTTCAGACAGATACCAAAATCAGGGCTACCCACCCTTGTGAGCACATATTGTAGTTTCTTTAGCTTCTCCTCGGCTTGCCGCAAGGCAGCCTCCATCACACTTTTATTATTAATGGCATCCATGCGTGAAAGGCGACCAATAGCCACATCAGGAGCAACTGGTTTCGTTATTTCCCGGTATTCTTCAATTTGCTTTTGTGTCTTAACTATTTCCTGCTCTATGCGTTCTTTTAGTTGATTATTTGTCATAAAAATCCATTTTATGAATTATAAGAAATTACATTGTAAAGGTTTGCTTAACTCACTACATAATTTAAGTATTTTCTGTCGAATTCAAGCAATATTTCTTTCCTTTTGCCTGTATTTTATTGTAGTGCCTCAAAGTGATAGAGTGTTACAATTTGTCATATTTACTCTCCTACTTAACTTATTGTGCAATAAAAAAGGGCAACTTTTCAGAGCAATAATTTGGCAACAAATAAGAGAAGGATAAATCAGCTAAAACCCAATAAAAACAAGCATTTATGAAACAAAGGAAAGATAGTTACTTTCCAATACAGAATTTACTAAATATGGCGCCTAAAATATCTCTATCAGTTTCAATTTTTCCGGTTATTGTACCCAAAAAATAAAGGCAACGGTTAATATCGATGGTTAATAAATCGCCGGATAAATTTTGTTCTAAGCCATTTTGAACATCAGTTAATGCATTTTTTAATTCAATTAATGCATTATAATGCCGTAGATTAGTGATGATAGCCTGTTCAAAGTTTAGCTTACCACCAATAACCATATCATATAACATGGTTTTAATTGAATCTATTCCAATTTTTTGTAATGCAGAAATAAAAATTTTTTGCTGAATAGGAAGCGCAGCAAAATGCTGCTGCAAGAAAGATAAACTATTACCCGATAAATCGCATTTATTACCAACGGCAATGCATTTGTATTGTAGTAAATTCCAATTATTAATTTGTTTAAGTATAGAATCTATCGAATCATTCACGTCAAATAAAAAAATCACAATATCTGCTTTTTCTAGTGCTTTTTTGCTTCGGGCAATACCAATTGCTTCAATCTCATCCACTGTATGTTCACGAATACCAGCCGTATCTATCAATTTATAAATGATGCCATTGATATTAATGGACTCTTCAACAGTATCACGTGTAGTTCCGGGTATAGCACTTACTATGGCACGTTCTTCGTTTAATAAAGCATTTAATAGCGTGCTTTTCCCGGCATTAGGTTTTCCAACAATTGCAACATTTACACCATTTTTAATGGCATTACCTAATGAAAATGATTGTATTAATTGATTGGTTTTATTGTTAAGTTTATTCAGTAATTCAAGCAATTGTGTTCTATCTGCAAAAGTTACATCTTCATCACTAAAATCGAGTTCTAATTGAATCAGTGCAGTGAAATGAATAAGCTGTTCACGCATACCATCCAAAACATGTTTAAAGCCACCTTTTAAATTATGCATGGCCGCTTTATGTGCGGCAGCTGCATTACTGGCAATTAAATCTGCAACAGCTTCTGCTTGTGTCAAATCCATTTTCCCATTTAAAAAAGCACGTTGTGTAAACTCACCAGGCATTGCAAGTTGGGCACCATTGGCAATGCACAATTGAATAATCTTGTCAATAATGTATGAAGATGCATGACAGCTTATTTCAACCACATCTTCGCCTGTATAACTTTTAGGTGCTTTGAATAGAGTAATTAGTACTTCATCAATTACTTCATCATTGTTTATTATTTCTCCAAAATGAAGTGTATAGCCTGATTGTTTGATGAGGTTTTTGCCGCGAAAAAACTTTGAAACAATTAATATAGCCTCATTCCCACTTAAACGAATAACAGAAATTGCACCTTGTCCGTAGCCTGAAGCTAATGCTACAATGGTTGTTGAAGAAAGAATTGGTTGCATGGTTTAGAAAAATAAATTCTGACAAATTAAGGTAATAAAAATGGTAAAAATGTATTTATAAAGCATAAAAAAAGCCTGTATTAAATACAGGCTTTTTTTATAGTATCAATTGTTGAATTTACTCATCAGCTACCTGGAAGGTAATGCTTTGACGTTGGCGATAGATTACGTTTCTACCGTTTTGAACAGCAGGCTTCCAATTAGGGCTCTTTTTCAATACACGAATAGCTTCTTCTTTTGTGCCATATCCTGGATCATTTTCAGCTTTAATATCACTGATAGCACCGGTTTTATCAACTATAAAGCTTAACACAACTGTGTATTTACCGGGAGGAGCTCCATTGTCAACAGGAACGCTAGCATTTAAATTTCTTTCCAAAAATTTTTGCCAAGCAGCCATACCGCCCGGGAATTCGGCTTGTATTTGCACAACAGTAAAGATTTTGTCATAATCTTCTTGTTGTTTGGGTGCTTCAACCACACCAGTTCCTTTGTTTTCAACTACAGGGGCAACTATCCCCATGTCCTTCGCACCTTCCTGATTAATAGTACCAATTTTAGTATCTTCTAATTTTGCAACTTCTGGAGGTGGTTCTTTTACTTCCTGATCTTTTACAATTTTAGGAGGAGTGAATTTGGTAATCTCCACTTTAGGTGGTTCAACCTTTGGAGGTGGTGGAGGTGGAGGTGGTGGCGGTTCCTTGGGTTTATCTGTAACATTCGCCAAAGAAACATCCTGCACAAATATTTGTGCTTTTGCTTTTTTGGTTGAATTCCCTAACACCGTAAGCAGTAGGAACAGCGCTGTAAAAACAAGCATAACAATTATACCAGTAATTATTCGCTTATTGTAAGTTTTGCGCAATTCGTATGCTCCGTATTCTTTGTTCCTACCTTCAAACAGGATGTCAAGGAAGTCGGCATTTAAAATTTGTTTTGCGTCCATGATAATTTACTTTAAAATGAGATGCGGTTACTAATTATTTTCACATCTTTTATTACTTACTTTGAGTTGCAGCAGCAGCTTCTGATTTTTCAACCAGTTGCTCTTCTACCGGAGAAATATCAACCAAGGCGTAACGTTTAATTACGTTAATTGACATTTCATCTAAAGCATCTACAACATTTTTGTAAGTACATTGAGGTGAAGGTTTAATTACAACCATTAAATCTTTTTCAGGTGTACTTGCTTTCTTTCTTAAAATTACTGCTCTTATACCATCATCACCATTACTATAATTTGCCGATTTGAAATTAGCGCCATTGGGTGCTAATTCACCTTCATAATAAAAGACAGTATTGTCACCGCCTAATAATATGGTTAAGGCACCCGATTCTTTGATTTTATTTTGCTCATCCGGCTTATCTGCATCTTTAGGTAAAAAGAGCTTCATTGCCGTGGGTTGGCTCATAGTAGTAGTAAAAATGAAGAAAGTAATTAATAGAAACCCTAAGTCTACCATTGGCGTCAGGTCTACACGAGTAGACATTTTCTTCCCTTTTTTGACGCCCGGGCCTTTCTTATGTCCCCCGCCAGAGGACGAGGTATCCATTTCTGCCATATCAGGATAATTTTAATGTGTAAAAATTGGGTTTTCTTAGTCTTCAGTTCTTTGTCCTTTCTGTGCTAATTTCCATAATTCACTACCGGTTGGTACTGCTTCAGGATTAGTTACCATTTCAAATTTTAATTGATCGGTCTTTTTAAAGGCATTAATAACTCCTTCAATAGAAGGATATTTAGCTTTATTATCACCCTTCAACAACAAATTCATTTTTTTACCTTGGTAAGCACTTACCGCATAACGCATCCAATCTATCATTTCATTGGGTCCTTTTGTTGTATCAACAGGTATCCCCGGTAACATATTGGCTTTCCGTTCTGTTTCAGGCATTGCTAAAAATGATTTTAGTTGGCTAAAAGGAACTCCAATAAATGGGGCATTTACAAAAGCATTTACATCTATGCCTAAGTTTTTAGTAGTATTAATTTCATTGGCAATTTCTTTTTTTACATCGGCATCTTCTACCGAAAAGAAAACTTTGCCATCTCTATCCACACTTACTAATACTACATCTTTCGAAGGAGCAACTTTAGAAGCGACAGATTTTGGAGTCACAATTTCAATAGCCTCGGGTGGCTTAAATTTTGTTGCTAATATGAAGAAGGTTAGCAGCAAAAAGGCCACATCGCACATAGCAGTCATGTCTACATTCGTGCTTTTTCGTGGTAATTTTGGTCTTGCCATTTTTCTAATTTTACATTAATTCACTAATGAGATACTGATTCCGAATTTTTCCACAAACTTTTATTATTTATAGTTTGCAGCAAAACTTTGAGTTAAAGTAAAACCAGATTCGTCAATACCAAAAGTAATACCATCAATTTTGGTAGTGAAAATGTTATAGAAAATAATTGAGATTGCTGAAGTACCAATACCTAAAGCAGTATTAAACAAGGCTTCAGAAATACCTACTGAAAGTTCACGAGCAGCATCTCCACCGGCACCTTCTTCACCTAATGAAGAGAAGGCTTTAATCATACCTAATACAGTTCCTAACAAACCTAACAAAGTTGCAACAGATGCAATAGTTGAAAGGAATACAAGATTCTTTTCTAACATAGGTAATTCAAGTGCAGTTGCTTCTTCAATTTCCTTTTGAATATTTAAAATTTTTTGTTCTGTATCCAATTCAGTGTTTGTAATCATTTCTTTATACCTACGTAAGCCGGCTTTCATCACATTACCAACTGAACCTTTTTGTTTGTCACATTCAGCTAAAGCTTTGTCAACATCTTTATTAGCTAAATGAAATTGCACTTTACGAATGAATTCAGGAACGCTACCAGTGCCTGTTGACTTTGTAACGGTTAAAAATCTTTCAACCACAAAAGTTAATACAGTTAAAAAGGTACCAATTAATAAGGGTACGATAATACCTCCTTCATACATTTTAGCAATAGGTACGGTTGTTTTGGGTCCTTTATGACTTGGCCAAAACCAGTGACTTGCATCGGGATCTGGTTGAGAAAAATGGTCAGGAGCACCTAAATAGAATCGCCAAAATAAATATCCAACAATTACACAAATTAAAGGTGCAATCCATGAAATAGCATTTCCTTTTCTTTTAGGATGTTGAGCTGATGATGCTGGTTTAGCAGCAGTTGTTGAAGCTGTGGGTTTAATGTCCGCCATGGTTCAATTGTTTTTTGGTTTTTAAATTACAGTGTTAAAAAGATTTCACAATTCTACTGAAAATTATTTTGAAAAAACAAAACAATGTTTCAATTTTTTTTATGGGGCTGTAAAATAGTTATTTTCATTAAAGTTGCAAATTAGTTTTTTTATAACATTTTACTTATATCGTTTAAAATCGTGTTTTACCCGATATTAGTAATGGTTTGGTCTATAAAATTACTCTTTTAAACCGCTCATCAAAAATTATCAAAAAGCAATTTTTTTTCAATTGCTCTCGTTATCTTCATCCATTAAAATTTTAAATAACACTATATGAAGAAAACGTTAACCTTTTCCCTTATTTTACTAAGTGGAACTTGGTTGTTTGCCCAGCAAAGGCCCGACACATCAAGGTTTCCCATGCTAAACGGAAGAGCAGGCATGCCAAACATGGCTGCTAAACCTGCTACAGGTCCTAAACCCTATAAAGAAGTTATTACCAACAAAGCCATTACCCACAAGGGCTTATTTACAGTACACCAAGTAGAAGATAAATATTATTTTGAAATACCAGACTCCCTTTTAGGAAGGGAAATTTTGGCGGTAACTCGTTACAGTAAAACACCAGGTGGTGGAAGAAATTATGGAGGAGAATTGGTAAATCAACAAACCGTTGAATTTGACAAAGGCCCTGATAATAAAGTATTTATGAAGGTAATTACTCTAATTAATTATGCTGATTCAACTAATGAAATTTCAAAAGCAGTTAAAAACTCTAACCTTAACCCTATAGCTGCAGCTTTCCCAATTGCAGCATTTGGAAAAGATTCAACCTCTTCTGTAATTGATGTAACCGATTTCTTTAAAGGCGATAATCAAGCAGTAAGTTTAACCCCTGCCATAAAACGCAGATTAAGCCTTTCCATGTTAGCTGCCGACCGTTCTTATATTGAAAGCATACATACTTATCCTATCAACACTGAAATAAGAACTGTAAAAACATATAGTTCAACCCCCTCTCCTGCCGGTAATCTTTTTGGTGGTGCACCATCGCCAATGCCTCAAAGCGAGCCTTTACCAGCTGCAATGGATGCAGGTGCAGTAACAATTGAACTAAACACTTCTATGTTATTGCTACCTAAAACTCCTATGCACAAAAGATTATTCGATCCACGTGTTGGTTTCTTTGCTGATGATTATACTATTTATAGTGATAACCAACAGAAAGTTGATAACCAAGTGTTTGCAGTTCGCTGGCGTTTGGAACCTAAACCTGAAGACATGGAAAAATACAAACGTGGTGAACTAGTGGAACCTGCTAAACAAATTGTTTATTACATTGATCCTGCAACTCCAAAACAATGGCGCCCCTACTTAATTGCCGGTGTTAATGATTGGCAAAAAGCTTTTGAAAAAGCCGGTTTTAAAAATGCAATTGTTGCCAAAGAATGGCCGGAAAATGATACTACCATGAGTTTAGAGGATGCTCGTTACTCAGTTATCCGCTACTTTGCCTCCGATATTGAAAATGCCTATGGGCCAAATGTTCATGACCCTCGTAGCGGTGAAATTTTAGAAAGCCACATTGGATGGTACCATAATGTAATGAAACTTGTTCACGACTGGTATATGATTCAAACTGCAGCTGTTGATCCTAAAGCCAGAAAAATGAAATTTGATGACTCATTGATGGGCGAATTAATTCGTTTTGTTTCATCACACGAAGTGGGACACACATTAGGCTTACGCCATAACATGGGTAGTAGCAGCAAAACACCTGTTGAATTATTGCGTAACAAAGCATGGGTTGAAGCCAATGGCCATACTGCTTCAATTATGGACTATGCTCGCTTTAACTATGTTGCACAACCCGAAGACAATATCAGCGAAGCCGGCTTATTCCCACGCATTGGCGACTATGATAAATGGGCTATTCAATGGGGATATACTTATACAGGTATTAATGACCCTAAAAAAGATGAACTGGTTACGAACAAATGGGCTGTAGATAGTCTTAAAAATCCACGCTTATGGTTTGGTGGTGAAGGTAGAAATGTAGACCCCCGTGCACAAACTGAAGATTTAGGTGATGATGCGGTTAAAGCCAGCAATTACGGCATTATGAACTTGAAAAGAATATTGGTTCAATTACCCGTTTGGACAAAAGAAGAAGCAGATAAATACCAAAATTTAAGTGATATGTACCAGCAGTTGGTAGGACAATTTGCACGCTATATGGGACATGTAACAAAAAATGTAGGCGGCATTGAAGAAACCTTTAAAAGTGTAGAACAAAAAGGCGATGTATATGCACCTACCCCTAAAGAAAAACAAAAAGCAGCAGTAGCATTTTTAAATGCACAATTGTTCCAAACACCTAATTGGTTATTAGACAAAGAAATTTTAAATAAAATTTCCAACCCCACTGCTAATGAAGCAATACAGAACCTTCAAGTGAGCACTTTAAATAGTTTGTTAGATGCAGGCCGTTTATATCGCTTACAAACCAGTCGAAACCGCTTTGGTAATAACACTTATGGTTTAGATGAAATGATGGATGATGTACAGAAAGGTATCTTCAATGAAATATACAGCAATAAGCCAATTGATGCTTATCGCAGAAATTTACAAAAAGCTTATGTTGCTAAATTGATTGACTTGACTGATCCTACTAAATCAAATGCCGCAAGCCTTACCCCAACTGCACGTGGATTCAATCTTTCAATTATCAACACTGCTAATACCGATGTGCCATCTGTTGCAAGAGGTGAATTAAGAACTTTGTTGGCCGCCGTTAATGCCGCTATTCCTACAACAAGCGACAGATTAAGTAAATACCACTTACAAGATTTATCTGAAAGAATTAAAAAAGCCTTAGATCCTAAAAGCTAGTTTAGTTAGAATAATTTCGTTTACAAAAAGAGTTGCTTTTCGCAACTCTTTTTTATTTCCCAACATACTTTAAAATAATAGCATAGAGCAATAACTTTGTAACAAGAAATAAACCTCATGAAAAAAAACTGTGTATTAGTTTTATTAGCCATGCTTGTGCTGCAAAATTTAACTGCCCAAAATTTTAAAGCAACTATTAAAGACAGCCTAACCAAAGAACCGATTTACTTTGCCAGCATTACCAATTTAAATAATAAAAAAACTGTGCTATCTAATGAAAAAGGCATTTTTTCTATTCCGGCAAAAGCAGGAGATATACTTTCAATTGCTTCCATAAGTTATTCATTCGATACAATTAAAGTAACTGCGGCACTATTACAGCAACCAGGTTACGTTGTTCACTTACACCCACTTTCCAACCTACTCAATGAAGTTACTGTAAAAGCACATCGGGGTTATTCGGCATACCAGTTAGATAGCATTCATCGAAGAAAAGATTTCTTTTCCACCACTACTGATTACACCATACCAACTGTATCAAATGGCAATTCAGGCGTAGGAATGGGAATTAATATTGATCACTTTTTTGGTCCCGACAAACGTAAACGTGAAGCAATTAAATTATTTAATCGTATGGAGCAAGAGCACTATATTAACTACCGTTTTAATCCAACTGTTTTAAAACAATATGTAACCTTACCAACCGACTCCCTTTTATTGTTCATGGAAACCTACCGCCCAAGCTTCAAATGGCTTAGACAACACCCATCGAAGGAAGATTTAATTTACTACATTAATGATAAACTAAAATTATTCTTGAAGCAATAATTTAAAACACAAATACGTTACCGTTATTCATAACGCAAGGCTACAATTGGGTTTAAGCGTGCTGCTTTAATGGCAGGATAAAGGCCTGCCGCAAATCCAACTAATGAACATATTATAATACCAATAGTTACCCATATCCAGGGTACAACAAACCCGGTTTTGAGAAAAATAGAAAATATATTCCCCACCAAAACGCCTAAAATAATTCCAAATAAAGCACCCAATAAGCTTATAATCATGCTTTCAAATAAAAATTGCTGACGCACGTTCTTACTTTTACCTCCAATTGCTTTTATAAGTCCCACTTCCCTAGTACGTTCATTAACTGATACTAGCATAATATTCATTAATCCAATAGCAGCACCAATTAGCGTAATCATACCAATAGCCGCTGCAGCTGCGGTAATGCTACTTAAAAAAGTAATAAACAATTCAGCAAACTTATCACTCTTTTCAATGGAAAAATTATCAGCATCCGTAGGTAATAATTTTCTAATGCCTCTAAACTGCGCAGTTGCTTCGCCAATTGCAGGATCTAACATTGCAACATTATCAACCTTCACACCAATAAAATATGACGGTGATGCATTGGCTAACCTACGTGCACTGTTGTAGGAAGTAATCACAATATCATCTTGCCTTAGTAAACCACTCGAACCTTTACTTTTCAAAACACCTATCACTCTATAAGGAATACCCCCTACTTTAATAATGTGATCTAATGCTGTTTCAATATTTTCTCCAAATAATTTAGTGGCCACATTGCTACCTAAAATACAAACATTGCGCCCACTTTGCACATCAAGACTGTTTAAATTTCTTCCTGCCTGCAGGGTAAAACCATTTACCATTAAATAATTTTCATCGCCACCCCAAACCGTAACAACAGGATTGGTTTTTTTATTACCATAATAGCACTCCACATTACCCGGACCACGCATGTAAACACTTACTAATGACGGATAATGATATGCATTTTTAAAATAAACTGCATCCTCGCGTCGAATGGTTTTATCCAAGTTCGATATTTTAGTTTTAGCACCACGGGAAGTTTTCTTTACACTTTCGCCCCTCCCAAAACTTATTCGCGATTCCTTATATTTAATAACAAACGCATTAGCACCCATTAATGAAAAACTTTCACGCAAGCTTTGGTTCATTGCCTGAATAGCCGTAATAATACCAATCAATGCCATTATGCCAAAAGCAATAATGGCAATCGTAATACCTGAGCGAAGCCTATTGCCCTTTACATTTTTATAAGCTAAAGTAAATGAGTCGGTAATGGTCATGCTATGTTTTTAAGCAAAAAATCTTTCTAAAGATAAGGGCTAAAGCATAACAATAAAACACAAAAGGATAAACGCAGCAAAACATAAACAGACGGCAGCAAAAGCCACACCATCAATTTATTTTTTAATTTTTTATGTTATCGGCTGCAACACAATGGTCATCGTCGGTTGTGTCACTCACTTGTACGTTCCGTTTTTATGGCAACATAGTTAATGGCAATACATACAAATGCTAATACGAATGAATACTTAAATACTAAAAGTAAAACCAGTTTAAAATAATAGTTGGGAAAATACCAATTAAAATAGTAATGGCTGCTAAAATAACAAGCATAAAACAAAAGCCCTTATTATAACTACGCACTTCTGCGTTGCCTGTTTTAAAATACATAGCTTGAATAACCCGGAAATAGTAATACGCACTAATAGCAGCAAAAATTACAGCAACAATTACCAACCAAGTAACAGTACTACCGCCGTACTTAATTACCGATAACAACATATAATACTTAGCAAAGAACCCGGCAGTAAGCGGTATACCCGTTAATGATAATAGAAAAATAGTATTGGTAGCTGCTAATAACGGATGCTTTTTGGCCAAGCCATTATAACCGGCTAATGAAATATCTTCCATTTTTTCTAATATGGCAAAAATACCAATCGTAGCTACGGAATAAGCAACAGTATATATTAAAATACCTTCTTTTGCCATATCATTTTCAGCAAAAACGGCAAACAGCATAAAGCCAGCTTGTGCAATACTGGAATAAGCCATCATGCGTTTTACACTTTGCTGAAAAATAGCCGTAATGTTTCCTACCAACAAAGTAGCTATAATTACCAAAGGCAAAATAATTCTCCAGGATAGTCCTAATTCAACATATTTATTATCAAACAAACGAATAAAAGCAATGAAACCGGCTGCTTTAACAATAGTAGCCATAAATGATGTGAACACACTAGGTGAGCCATCATAAACATCCGGTGTCCAAAAATGAAAAGGTGCTGCTGAAACTTTAAAAGCAATGGCAATGAACACCAACACCAAACCTAAAGGATCTAAAATTCCAAACTCGTTTGATACTGCTGAAGGTTTTATGGCACTAATTTCAAAACCACCATGCGCACCATACATTAATGCAATACCCATTAATAAAATACCTGTGGAAAATGAACCCATTAAGAAATACTTTAATGAAGCTTCATTACTTTTTAAATTTCGTTTATCACCTCCGGTAAGAATATATAGCGGAATAGACATAATTTCTATTCCTAAAAAAAGCAATAACAATGAGTTATATGAAGTAATAATGGCAATTCCGGACAATGAGAAGAAAATTAGTGCAAAAAATTCTGCAGCATGTTTCCCTTCACCAACTTGCGTTACATCGGCACCACTTATAAGTATAAACAACAAAGTAGCTGCATAGGCCAGTGTATTAAAATAAAGCCCAAATTTTTGAAAGTTCAACATTCCATGTGTACCAATGTGAATACTTAAAATGCCATACGTGTCAAAAATATTGGCTAATAAAAGTACTATCAATGCAATGATAGCCACATTTCTAATGGCTTTCCTTTGCCGGGTAATAATGCCTGTAAACATCATTACAACACCACTTATAACCGAAAATATTATTGCGTTCATATTGTAAAATATAGTTATTCGCCCTTTTAATTAATTCCTTATATTATGTATGTTATACAATTTTCAAATCAAAACTCATACTTGCACTATTCAAACCAGTATTGTCATTTTATTATTTTGCCAACAATGCATTCACTGTATCATTGGTAAGGTGTATCATAGGTTCAGGATAAATGCCAAAGAAGAAAATGACAATCACCAAAACCCATAATATTAAACGCACATTCAAACCGGCATCAATTGCATTATTTGTGGTGCTTACCAATTCTCCATAAAAAATTTTTTGCACTGTGTTTAGTGTATAAACAGCAGTTAATATAATGGTAATTAATGCAAAAATGGCAATAACAACATTGTATTGAAACAATCCATTAAACATTAAAAACTCACCTATAAAGCTATTGGTTAAGGGTAGTGCAACATTAGCTAAAGCCATTATAACAAATAATAATGCCAATTCAGGTGCTTTTTGTGCCATCCCTCCCATTTCACTTAATTTACGGGTACCAATTTGTTGTTCAATAGCATCGGCTACAATCCACAAGCCCAGCACAACAATACCGTGGTTAAACATTTGTACCATCACGCCATTCCATCCTGCCTGCTTTTGAGCAAAAATAGCAGCACACATTAAACCTATGTGGGCAATGGAAGAATAGGCAATTACACGTTTAACATCATCTTGCCGTATTGCAATTAAGGAAGTATACAACATGCCTATTACAGAAAGAATGATAATAAGCATTGAAAAATAATTTGTTGCTTGTGGAAATACAGGTACTAACCAACGAATGGTAGCGTACACACCCATTTTCACCATTAAAGCACTCAATACCATTGTAACGCCAGTTGATGCTTGTTCGTAAGCATCGGGTTGCCAGGTATGGAAAGGGAATATGGGCATTTTAATAGCAAATGCTATAAAAAATAACCAGAAAAAGAAATATTGTTGACTGGTTTTAAGATGCAAATGATAAAATGCATCAATTGAAAAAGAATGATTACCCGGTGTTTGAAAGTATAAGTAAAATATACCTATTAACATGAGTAAAGAACCTACGAAAGTGTACACAAAAAACTTAAACGTAGCTGCAACACGTTTTTCACCACCCCAATTAGAAGCCAAGAAATAAGCAGGTATTAAAGCTAATTCCCAGAAAAAGTAAAATAATAAAGCATCTGCTGCAACAAAAACGCCCATCATGCCTGCCTGTGTTAATAACATACCGGCATAAAAATTACCCGACTTAGCATACTTATTTTTATAAATAGCAACAAAAATTACGGGCAACCCAATAGCAGTTAATAAAGTAAGCATATTGCTCATGCCATCCATGTGTAAATTGAAGCTTGTACCTAATGCAGGCATCCAAGGCCAATCTAAGGTTAAGGCATCGGCGTTGTTAAAAAAATAAATACCACTTAAAGAAATGGCTAACGTAATTAGTGCAATTAATAACGACCAACTTTTGGCAGCTCTGTCTTCTTTTAATAAGAATGAAATTAGACCGCCAATTAATGGAACTAGTATTAGTAAAAAAGGAATCATAGCTAAATTTTGCCTGTGGCTTTTTAAAATATTTTACTTAAATAGATATAAATATATCCGTCATTTATCCAAATTAAAACCAATACAATAATGGCCAAAACCATAAACAAAATGTAACTACCCACTTGGCCACTTTGAACTAACCGTACCTGCCTTGATGAATATAAAATGAAACGGCCAACACCATTCACAATTCCATCAATACCGCTTTTTTCTATAACATTTTTAAAGAAACCGGCTAATGCATTTAACGGGTTAACAATAACAACATCATACAATTCATCAATATACCATTTATGTGCTAAAAAGCCGCCCAAACCCTGGGGTTCATTTAATTCAGGACGTTTGGTGAATTTACCTAAGGCGATTAAGATAGCTATTGCAGCCACTGCCACAGAAACGGCCATTAACAACCATTCAGTTGCATGAGGCATTTCAGCAATGGCTTCAGTAGTAATAACAGGTTGTAAAAAATGATGAAAAGCATTGGAATCGGGAATCATAACTGCAGGTATGCCAATCCATCCGCCAATAACACTTAAAATTGCCAAAGCTATTAAAGGCAATGTAATAGCAGCAGGGCTTTCATGTAAATGATGCTCCTGATCATGCGTTCCTCTGAATGAACCTAAAAAGGTAGTAGCATACAAACGGAACATATAAAATGCAGTTAGTGCTGCACCGGCCACACCCAATACCCATAAAACAGGATTTTTAGCATAAGCTGCAGCCAAAATTTCATCTTTTGAGAAGAAACCACTGAAAGGTGGAATGCCCGAAATAGCTAAACATCCCAGTAAAAAAGTTATGTGTGTAATGGGCATGTATTTACGTAAGCCGCCCATTTTACGAATATCTTGCTCATTACCCATGGCATGAATTACCGAACCTGCGCCTAAGAATAAAAGTGCTTTAAAGAAGGCATGTGTCATTACATGGAATACAGCGCCGTTGTATGCACCTACACCTAATCCCAAAAACATATAACCCAACTGGCTAACAGTTGAATAAGCCAGTACTTTCTTAATATCGTTTTGTTTAATAGCTATAGTAGCCGCCAATAATACGGTTGCTATACCAATTATAGCAATTACATTTTCTGTAACTACACTCATGCTGTATAATATGTTACTACGAGCAATCATGTAAACACCGGCAGTCACCATGGTTGCAGCATGTATTAAAGCCGATACAGGGGTAGGACCAGCCATGGCATCGGGCAACCAAGTATATAAAGGTATTTGGGCACTTTTACCGGTAGCACCAATGAATAATAGAATGGTTATTCCGGTTACATCTACTGCACTTAAAGTGCCGGCAGCTGCGAATACATTACCATAGGTTAAGGTACCCAATTTAGCAATCAACCAAAAAATGCCTAATAAAAAACCAACATCACCAATACGGTTCATAATAAAGGCTTTCTTGGCCGCATAATTATAATCAGTATTCTTAAACCAATATCCAATTAGTAGATACGAGCATAAACCTACTCCTTCCCAACCTAAAAATAAAATAAGGTAGTTACCACCCATTACTAATAAAAGCATGGAGAATACAAAAAGGTTTAGGAAAGAAAAATAACGAGCGAAATGCGGAGTATTTTCTTCATGCATGTAAGAAGTTGAATACACATGTATAAGAAAACCAACACCGGTAATAATGAGCATGAATAAAACAGAAAGTGCATCCACCTGAAATGAAAACGGAATATTCAGGCCTTTAATATCAATGAAATTAAAATAAGTTTGAATAATAGGGCCATTGGCTTTCACTTGAAAAAACAATCCCAAACTAATTAAAAAAGCAATGAGAATAACCCCACAGCCTATTATGCTAACTGCCTGTTTTGATAATGATTTGCGAAGCAGGCCATTGATTAAAAATCCGGCCAGTGGCAGTAATGGTACTAAGTAAACTAATTGGCTCATAATATTTATTTAAAGCATGGCTTACAACAAGGGTATAGCGTTGTGCTTATATTTGAATATTTTAATTTTTTAATCTGTTTAAAAAATTCACATCTACTGAATGTGCATTTCTATACATCATAACAATAATAGCCAAGCCCACACTTACTTCTGCCGCAGCCACTACCATTACAAAAAATACAAAAATTTGACCATCAGTCCCTACGTTATTTACTTTATCAACAGCTGTTGCAACTGCATGGTGCATTTTTGAAAAAGCTACTAAAAGCAGATTTACTGCATTCAACATTAACTCTACACTCATGAAAATGATAATAGCATTTCGGCGAGTTAATACACCGGCAATACCAATGCAAAACAGTGCAAGACTCAAATAAATGTAATACTGTATAGGCATAACCTTAGTTGGTTGTTTAAATATAAAACTAAATACTAATCTTTTTTCCCTATTACTACCGCACCTACCATTGCACTTAAAAACAATATGCTACTAATTTCAAATGGCACTACGTAAGTATTGAATAATGCTTTTCCAAGATTAGCAATTAACCCAATACTTCCTTCATTCATCATTGCTGTTTTAGCTTGTAACTCGGGTGCTTGTTTTATTAATGAAACTAAAATCATTAATAAGCATCCGGCAGAAATGGCACCGGCTAATTTCATCCAAATGTTTTTCTGTGGTTCAGTGTCTTTATTCAAGTTCATTAACATAATTACAAAAAGAAACAAAACCATGATGGCACCGGCATAAACAATTAAATTAACAATGGCAATGAATTGGGCATTCAATAATATGTAATGACCTGAAATGGCAAAAAACACAGCCACCAACCAAAGTACACTATGCACAGGATTTTTGCTCAATAAAACCATTAAGGCACTTACTAATGCCATTGCACTTAAAATCCAGAATAATACTTGTATAACATTCATTTTGTTGGTTTTATTTTAAGCGATAACTTATTAGCCAAGCTACATTCAATTTGTAATACTGCTTAGTTCAAACCTTTTGCTTGAGCATAAGCTTCAGGTTCAGTTACCGGGTTGGGTATTAATAAATCTTTTTTACTGTATATAAAAGTGCTTCTATTAAAATTGGCAGGAGCAAAGGTTTCGCTTAAATAGATTGCATCTTTCGGGCAAGCTTCTTCACATAAGCCACAGAAAATACAACGCAACATATTTATTTCGTAACGAGCTGCATATTTTTCTTCGCGGTATAAATTTTCTTCGCCGGGTAAACGTTCAGCTGCTTCCATAGTAATAGCTTCAGCAGGACAAGCCACTGCACATAAGCCACAGGCAGTGCAACGTTCTCTTCCCTCTTCATCTCTGTTTAAAACATGTAACCCTCTGAATACCGGACTGAAGGGGCGCTTTTGTTCGGGATATTGTATGGTTGGTTTTTTCTTAAAAATATGACTGAAAGTGATTAACATTCCCTTGAAAATATTCACGAGGTATATTCTTTCCCAGAATGTCATCGGTGCTCTGTTAACCGCTTGTGCTCTATTGGTAAGTGCTTGCATGATTTTACCGATGTTTAAAGTTTTACAAAATTATTTTTATTGTTAGTAGTATCCAAGTTTATCATTAGTTATTCAGGCTATATAGCCAATTTTATAGTGGCTTATTTTCCAAACCACAATATGAACAATCCCGTAATAATCATATTAAACAAAGCCAATGGCACCAGTGATTTCCAACCCAAGTTCATTAACTGATCATACCTAAACCGTGGAATTGTCCAGCGTACCCACATAAAGAAGAAAATGAAAATGACTACTTTAATTAATAGTGCAATAACCCCAATAACTGCTGCAACATTAGGTGATAAAAGGCTTTCATTTAAAAAAGGAACATCATAACCACCAAAATAAAGGGTAGCCATTACCACACTACTAATAAACATATTTACATATTCTGAAAACAGGTAAAACCCTAATTTCATGGATGAGTACTCCTGGTGATATCCAAAGTTTAATTCATTTTCGGCTTCTGCTAAATCGAAAGGCGTTCTGTTACATTCAGCGAAAGCACAAATTAAAAATATAAGAAAACCGAGTGGTTGATACACAATATTCCACCAATGGCCCGGTGCCATTTGTTGTTTTACAATTTCGCCTAATTGAAGGGTTCCTGTGGTCATTAATAATGCTATTAAACTTAACCCCATGGCCAATTCATAACTAATGGCTTGCGATGCTCCACGTAATGCAGCCATTAATGAGAACTTATTATTTGAAGCCCATCCACCAATCATTATGCCATATACACCCAAGCTCACAACGGCAAAAATGTATAAAATGCCAATATTTACATCTGCAATTTGTAAAGGAATTATACGACCAAACAAATGTACATCGCTACTCCAAGGTATTACAGCACTGGTCATTAATGCAGCAGTCATTGCAAGGAATGGACCTAAAATGAACAATATTTTATTAGATGTGTTAGGTATTATTTCTTCCTTCATAATTAATTTCAAACCATCTGCAAAGGGTTGAAATAACCCGAATGGACCCGCCCGATTAGGCCCTGGTCTGTCCTGTAAAGCAGCTGCAACTTTTCTTTCTGCAAAAGTGGTATACAATGCTATTCCCAAACTTGCAAAAATGATAATGGCAATTAGAATAAGTTTTTCCAAAAATAATATCCAGTCTATACTTAATAACATATGCATGATGATTGAAGTGTTATTGGTTAAAATCGGTTGAATGTGCCGGACGTTCTAACTGGCTTAAATGTATGTTGGGTTTGTTTACTTCACTCACCGAATGAATATCCATTAATAATTTTGGATTTCTGCCCCTCATAATTTTAGGGAATGTTTCGGTGGGTTTTACTAATCCAACATATTTATTTTGTGAAATAACTGAATGGCGATTTACATTGGTTGGGCCTTCAATAATCCAGTCAGCTAAATTTTTCTTTTCAAAACGGCAATCATTACAAATCCATCCGGTTTTACCATTTGAGGCCTCTTTAATTTCTCCCCATTCATCTTTACGAGCAGTAACTCGGAACACTTCATCACCTCTTAACCAAAGTTGTACTTCACCACAACATTTATCGCAATGACGATGTGCATTTACGGGCTTTGTAAACCAAACCCTATTTTTAAAACGAAATGTTTTATCGGTTAAAGCACCAACAGGGCAAACATCAATAACGTTACCGATAAATTCGTTGTGCAAGTTTTTTTGAATGAATGTAGCAATTTGTGCATGATCGCCACGGTCTAATACCCCATGCTCTCTTTTTGGGGAGAGCTGATCGGCAGTAAATACGCAACGATAACACAAAATGCAACGTGTCATGTGCAATTGAATATACTCTCCTAAATCAACCTTTTTAAAAGTTCTTTTTTGAAACTCATAACGGCTACCTTCTTTACCGTGCTCATAGCTTAGGTCTTGCAAATGACATTCACCTGCTTGGTCGCAAATAGGACAGTCTAAAGGATGATTCAACAATAAAAATTCTACTACCCCGGCTCTTGCTTCTAATACACGTGGAGAGGTAATATTTTTAACTTCCATACCATCCATAACCGTTGTGCGGCAAGAGGCTACCAATTTAGGCATTGGTCGGGGATCTTTTTCAGACCCTTTACTTACTTCTACTAAACAAGTGCGGCATTTACCTCCACTACCTTGTAGTTTACTATAGTAACACATAGCAGGAGGTGTAACATCACCGCCAATTTTACGGGCTGCCTGCAAAATAGTAGTTCCGGCAGGCACTTCTACCGTAATATTATCAATTGTTACTTTTAATAGAGTTTCGTCTGACATATTTAAAATTTCAAATATTCAATATTTAATTCCTGTTGGCATTAAGCACCTGCAGGTACTTGAAGTGGATCGGCATAGTGGGCCAGTCCAAAATTACGCACCTGGGCTTCGTGAGGATGCAATACATGCCATTCAAACTCATCGCGGAAATGACGTATTGCAGCTGCTACCGGCCAAGCAGCAGCATCACCTAAAGGGCAAATTGTATTTCCTTCAATTTTGCTCTGAATTTCCCACAGTAAATCAATGTCACTCATTTTACCTTCCCCTTTATCTAAGCGCAACAATAATTTTTCCATCCATCCGGTGCCTTCACGACAGGGAGAACATTGTCCGCAACTTTCATGACGATAAAAACGAGCTAATGTATAAGTATGCTTAACAATACATTGGTCTTCATCTAACACAATAAAACCACCACTTCCCATCATACTGCCTGTTGCAAAGCCCCCATCACTTAAACTTTCATAGTTCATATAACGAGTTTCACCTTTAGCAGTCTTCAATAGTAAATTAGCTGGCAAAATAGGTACTGAAGAGCCTCCGGGAATACAAGCTTTTAAGCGTTTGCCATTTTTTATACCGCCACAGTACTCATCGCTGTATATGAATTCTTCAACGCTAATAGTCATGTCTATCTCATATACACCTGGTTTATTGATATTCCCACAGGCAGATATTAATTTAGTACCTGTTGAACGTCCAACACCAATTTTAGCATATTCTTCTCCACCCATATTGATAATTGGCACCACTGCAGCTAATGATTCTACATTATTGACAACGGTGGGTCTTTCCCATAAACCTTTTATGGCAGGAAAAGGTGGCTTAATACGAGGGTTGCCTCGCTTACCTTCCAACGACTCAAGTAAAGCCGTTTCTTCCCCGCAAATATAGGCACCCGCCCCTCTTTGAACGTGTATATTACAATCAAAACCTGAGCCTAAAATATTTTTTCCTAACCATCCGTTTTGATGGGCTTCTGCAATTGCTTTTTCAAGAATATCTACTATCCAAGCATATTCTCCGCGGATATAAATGTATGTATCATTAGAACCCAAAGCGAATGATGAAACAATTAAACCTTCAATTAAAAGGTGTGGAATATGTTCCATTAAATAGCGATCTTTAAAAGTTCCGGGTTCGCTTTCATCGGCATTACAAACTAAGTGGCGGGGTACACCTTCAGGTTTGGCAATAAAACTCCACTTCATGCCAGTAGGAAATCCGGCACCTCCACGCCCCCTTAAACCGCTTTTTTTCACTTCCTCAACAATTGCCTCGGGAGTCATGGTTTTCAGGGCTTTTTCAACTGATTGATAACCACCTTCGCGTCTATAAACATCATAATTTCTGATGCCTTCAACATGCGCTTTTGCTAATAATAATTTTACGCCCATTGGTATTACTAATAATGTGAATGAATGATTCCATTAGTTGTTTCGTGCAGCATTGTTTCTGCATTCTTCAATAATGGCATCTACTTTTTCTTTGGTTAAATGTTCGCGATAATGTTTACCTAATTGCATCATAGGCGCATATCCACATGCACCTAAACACTCAACGGTTTTTAAAGTAAACATACCATCGGGTGTGGTTTCTCCTATATTTATGCCTAATTTTTCTTTTATATAGGCAATTATATCGTCGCTACCATTTAGCATACATGGCCCGGTTTGGCAAACTTCAAACATATACTTACCTACCGGCTGTGTATTAAACATGCTATAAAAAGTAGCAACTTCATAAACTTCTATGGGTTCTAAGTGTAACAAATTTGCAACATAATCCATTGTTTCAACACTTAGCCAACCACCGAAACTTTCCTGTGCCAAATGCAACACAGGTAATAATGCACTTTTTTGTTTTCCTTCCGGATAACGTTTTACCAGTCGGTTAAATTCTTGCATTTGCTGTTCTGAAAATTGTACCACTACAATATAATTTTATAGTTATTATTTATGCGTCTAATTCACCTGCAATTAGGTTTAAGCTACTCATGGTTATAATGGCATCACTTAACATACTTCCTTTAGTAAGTTCGCTGTAAGCTTGATAATAAATGAAGCTTGGGCGTCTAAAATGTAAGCGATAAGGAGTTCTTCCGCCATCGCTAATTAAATAAAAACCTAATTCACCATTTGCGCCTTCTACACTGTGATAAACCTCACCTTTCGGAATTTCAGTTTCACCCATAATTATTTTAAAATGCCATATTAATTGCTCCATTTTGGTATACACATCTTTCTTCTCGGGCAAATAATAAGCTGGTGCATCAGCATGATATACATCTGCTTCAGCGCCTTTAAATTCCTGTACTTTTCTGTAAGCTTGCTCAATTAAACTTAAGCTTTGCCACATTTCAGCATTGCGAACCAGAAAGCGATCGTAATTATCACCTGTACTACCTACGGGCACAGTAAATTCAAAATCTTCATAACTACTGTATGGACTATGTACTCTTACATCATAATCAACACCTGCGGCACGCAAATTAGGGCCGGTAAACCCATAATTTAATGCACGTTCGGCACTTATACCACCGGTGTTTTGTAGGCGATCCATGAATATACGGTTGCGTGTAAAAAGGTTTTCAAATTCTTTTAAAACTTTAGGATATTCACGCAAAAATTTTTCTATTTTTTGAAAAGCCGTATCGGAAAAATTACGTTCGAAGCCACCAATACGACCAATATTAGTAGTTAAACGTGAACCACAAACTTCCTCATAAATCTCATAAATCAGTTCACGATATTGCATTACATATAAGAACCCTGTATAGGCCCCACTATCAACTCCAACAATGGAATTACAAATTAGGTGGTCAGAAATACGTGCCAATTCCATGATAATGATGCGCAAATAATCAACCCTTTTGGGTGTTTTTACGCCCAACAATTTTTCGCAGGTCATGTGCCAACCCATATTATTGATGGGGCTGCTGCAATAATTTAGCCTATCTGTTATGGGTGTAATTTGATAAAGTGGTCTGCGTTCGGCTAATTTTTCAAAAGCACGATGTATGTAACCCACCGTTTGTTCGGCAGAAACAATTCTTTCACCGTCTAATTCAATTATATTTTGAAACACACCATGTGTTGCAGGGTGTGTAGGTCCTAAATTTAGGGTGGTAGTTAATTTTTCAATGGAACCATCGGGTAGTTTAACATGGTGTGGTTTCATTTCTTTTGTTTCCAACATAATATATTAATTAAATTGAAGAAGGCAGTTTTTTCTAACCGCTTTTCCAATTGGATTTAAAATATTGAACCTCCGCGGCCAAACATAGCATCATCTTTATCAATACGGGTTTGGTCTTCTAATGGATATTCTTTTCTTAATGGGAAATAATCCATTTCGTCTGCATTTAAAACACGTTTTAAATTTGGATGCCCAATAAAGTTTACGCCAAAAAAATCATAGGTTTCTCTTTCCATCCAATTAGCCGCTTCAAACAATTTAGTTGCGGTAAAAATATCGGGTTGTTGTATGTCGGTAAAAATTTTATACCGAACTCTAATGTTTTCGCGTAAATTATGCAACAAGTATACAACCGCTAATTCCCGACCTTTATTGTCAGGATAATGTACAGCACATAAATCGGTTAAAAAAGTAAACTGCAATTGTTCGTTTTCATACAAAAACTGCAGTACTTTTAAATTCATTTCTTTTGAAGATTGAAAAGTTAGCAAACCAAAGGGCGATTCAAAATTATACACTTGTTCGCCGAACTTTTCGGTTAATTGCTGTTGAATTATTTCGTTGGTTAATGCCATAACTGATTGATTCTTTTACTACTTGTCGTGTAATAATGAATTTAAAATTATTGAATACCGTAACTTTCTAATAAAGCTGTGTATTGTGGACTATTACGACGACGAATGCTTTCTTTACCCACCAACTCTTGTATTTTCATGAAACCATCTAAAATAGCTTCGGGGCGAGGAGGGCAACCCGGAACATATACATCTACCGGAATAATTTGGTCGATACCTTGCAAAACACTGTAAGTATCAAATATACCCCCACTGCTGGCACATGCGCCAACACTTAATACCCAACGTGGCTCGGCCATTTGCAAATAAACTTGCCTTAGTACTGGTGCCATTTTTTTGGCTATGGTACCCATTACCATTAATAAATCACACTGGCGGGGTGAAAAACCTACCCTTTCAGCGCCGAATCGAGCTAAATCATAATGCGACCCCATTGTAGCCATAAATTCAATACCACAACAAGAAGTTGCAAAAGGCAATGGCCATAAAGAATTTTTGCGTGCTAACCCTACAACATCACTTAATTTAGTTGTAAAGAAGCCTTGGCCACTATAGCCTTCCGGCGCTTCGGTCATTAAAATAGATTTGTTGGGCTCACCTTGTTTTGGATGAATATTAAAACGTACCGGACGCATACCTAAAAAATTAAATTATTAACTAAATACAGACGAAAACTTATGGTTTTCGTCATTTTTTTTGGAACCTGGGATATTCTCCCATTCCTTTAATATAACACTTCAACGAGCATTCAGTTGAAATAGCAACTATAATTAATCTTCCCAATTAAGGGCACCTTTTTTTATTATATAAATAAAGCCGATTAGGAACAAAATAACAAATAATACAATTTCCCAAAAACCTGCCCAACCTAAAAATTTAAAGTTTACAGCATAAGGATAAAAGAAAATGACTTCCACATCAAACAAAACAAATAAAATGGCAATTAAAAAGTATTTCACAGCCATAGGTTGCCTAGCATTACCATGACTGGCAATACCACTGGAAAAGTTTTCTAACTTGTCGCTTGTTTTGCGCTTTGGACCTACAAAGGCACTTAAACCTATCATGGTGGCTACAAAACCAATAGCAAAAATAATTTGTACACCAATCGGAAAGTAGTTTTCAGCTGTGTTATTGAGCTGATTAATTTGGAGAAGCGTGTATAAACCTGTCATAACCTTCTAAAATGTGCTGCAAAAATACGATAGTCTATTTAATACGTTCATTATTCTTTTGCAGTTTTTATAATATTCAGCGATTTATAAGTTTATTTTTTGAATGAAAGGGCAAGTTTATGTAGCACGATGAGTTTTCATGGAATCATTTGCCCAATGTGCATTCACGCAGAAGTTAGAAGGAGTTGCATCATTATAAAAAACAATGCCTTTAATTGTACACATAGCTTTGCTAGTAAAAAATTGCTATTAAGTGGCTATAGGGCATCACTTAAACAATTTTTGAGCAAATACCAGCAAATAATCACGCCAATTAGTCCATGTATGGCCACCTGTACTTTCCATGTACTCATATTTCATTCCCATACCATCCAGCTTTTTCCGGTAGTCTTCCACATTTTTATATAAGAAATCATCTTTACCAATGGCAATCCAATACAACTTATACCCATTGTGCATTTGTTGTTGCAATTTTTGATCAATATTTTGATATACCGGTGTTGCCTCTGCTTGCTCAGGCTTTACATTTAATGCTGGTGAAAATAATCCTACATAGTCAAATGTGTTAGGATAATAACGAGAAATAAAGGCAGTATGGAAGCCACCCATAGATAATCCTGCGATTGCTTTATTTTCTTTGTTTGCCTTTACACGATAGTTGCTTTCAACAAATTTCATGATATCGGGAAAGGTTTCCTCAAATTTTCCATCCATTGTATGCGGCAGCATAAAAGAAGGTTTCACCATACCCTCACTCCCTTCGCCGGGTGCAGCTTCCTGAGACACATTGCCATTGGGCATTACAACAATCATAGGTACAGCTTTTTTCTGTGCTATTAAGTTATCCATAATTTCTGGGGTTCGGCCTAAGCCACCCCAAGCATCTTCATCACCGCCAATACCATGTAATAGATATAAAACCGGGTATTTTTCATTACTATTTTCATAACCTGGAGGAGTGTATATGGTTATTCTTCTGGTCATTTTATTACCGGGCGATGAGTACCAACGATGGCTAACTGTTCCATGGGGTACTTCATTCACCATGAAATCATTTCCTTTGCCACCACCCACAATAAAAAAGCTGAAAATATTAGCTACATCACGCAAAACATATGCATTATTGGGATCAATACTTTTTACGCCATCAACATTCAAGGTATAACTATACAAATCAGATGGCAAAACAGGCGATGTATAGGTCCATATTCCGCTATCACCTTTTACCAAAGGCGCCGGGGTTCGCATATAACCTTGCATTGGAAGCCAATCACCTGTAATCGTAATTGCTTTTGCTTCAGGCGCTAATAAGCGAAATGTTACTGTATGATTAGCATTTATTTCGGGAGAAATAATGTTGGAAGTACGAAAAATATTTTGTTGTGACAAACCCTTTCCTATCATTGAAATGCATAGTGCAATTAGCAATAAGTATTTTTTCATATAAAAAATATTAATACAATAAATTTACAGGATTTTCGTACGCACATTATCAACTTGGTATTTTTTTAATTAATATCAAATAAAGGAAACACAACCATGCTATAACTTATTGAGATAAACGGCCCAAGTTTATTTGAAACTTATACAAAGAGAGAAGATGAATTTTTTAATAAATACAAGCAGAACTACGAAAAAAAATAAATCGCTTGAACCAAATAAAAACATAAGGGACAGATAAACTGTCCCTTAAAAATTGTGTATTTAGTGAATGTTAATTTTTGGTTCCACCTGCTGCAGCAGCATCTTTTGAGCCTGAGCTATCTGTAGCCGATTTTTGGAATTTCAAATTATCCTTCATATTTTTTTCAATTACTGATCTGATTTTTAACATGTCCGGGTCATTAGGAATTAAAGCCAAAATTTTATCACAAACATCTAAAGCCTTAGCATAATCTTTAGCACGGTCATTATAGTATCCCATCATGTAATAATAATCAATTACAATGAAGCGCTGATTTTTAACACTATCCTTCATTAAATAATCAATTTGCTGTTGCAAGGCAGGGATGGCAATACCCGGATTAGTGGTTGTATCTAAAGCTTTAGCAGCCATTACATTGAAGTAATAACCTTGTGGTTTGTCAGGGAATGCTTTTATATAATTGGCGGCCACTTCCATTACTTTAGGATAATCTGCTGCCTGGTATGCTACGTTAGAAATATTGTAATAATCGTATTCACTCCAAGTACCTTTTAAAGCTTGTGCCTTTAACAGCCAGTTCAATTGTTCTTTATAATTTTTGGCTTTTGCAAATAAATCAGCAGCTTGTGTCATGTAATTAATTTTGTTCACTTTTGAAGTGTCGCTTTGAATAGCTGCATCAATATATTTTACTGCATCAGTAGCACTTTCCGGAAACTTAGAATAAATTTTTACTGCTAATTCATAATCAGCAGGTTTAACTTTATCGGTTGGCTCTAATTTAAAATAAGTATCAATGTTTTGTTTGGCTTGAATAGAATCGCCTAATTTGTAATAGTTGTAGGCGTATAACAAATTCAGTCCGGGCAATTGGTTAGTTGTACCTCCTAATGACTGCTGAATTTCTTTTTCTTTGGCTAATGATTCTTGGTACTTACCTGCTTGATATAAGTAATCAGCTAAATAAAAGTCGTTTTGTGGATCTTTATCAGCATATTTAATAAACTTATCCAAGTTGGTTTTGGCCATATCTACATTTTTATTCTTATAAAACTCAAATAAAGCCAAATAAGTATCGGGGAAAGTTGGATCTGCATCAATAGCTTTTCCAAAAGCAGGCATTAGTGCATCTTCATTGTTCTGGCTTAAATAAACCATTCCAATTCGGTAATAAGCCAAAACGTTTTTGGGATCAATTGTGGCTGCTTGTTCAAATGCTTTTACAGCTTCACCCCCATTTTCACCACCTAATTTTAGGTAGCATATACCCATGTATATATAAACCATTGAATTTTTGGGGTCAAGAGCCGCTGCTTGTTTCAATTTATCAATACCATATTGAGGATCTCCTACTTTACTACCCCCATCGGCATTAGCACGGCCAATGGCTTCTAAAATTTCAACACTGGGTTCGCCCTTGTGTCTTCCTTTAGTAGGAGTAGTAGCAGTAATAGCTTGCTCAAATTTTTGCTTAGCAGCATTCAAATCACCACCTTCTAATAAATCAATATGTGCAGCACCAACCCAAATTAGCGGTTCATTAACACCATCGGTTAATGCCTTTTGATAAACGGCTTTTGCAGCCTCCATTTGTGTTTTAGTTACATCATTTCCGCCAATTAAAGCCTGTCCGTACCAATAAATAGCTTGTGGATCTTTGGGTTTACTATCGTAAATTTTCTTTAAAATATCAATAGCGGATTGTACTTTAAACGATGAGTTTAAATCATTAATTCCGTCGGCCATTGATTGGGCCACCAGGCCATTTACAACCAAAAAGGCTGCTACTAGCAAAGTAATTGTTTTCTTCATCATGCTTTAAGTTTATAGTGGTTGTGTTTACTCCTCAATTTGACTTTTTCTGTTTACCAAATCCATTTTTGCCGGTGCTAAGCCACCGCTTCTAAATATTAATTGGCCACGTTCTAAAGTCATAAAATTTTTAAATCCGGTACCTAATGCTACTGCATTTTCTTTTAAAATATAATAAATAGGTCGGGTTAACGGGTACTGCCCGTAGGTAATACTTGCCTGCGATGGTTTTACAAATACATCTTTTTCACCACAGGCTGTGCATTCAACCAATCCTAATCTTATTTTTTTTAAGTTGGCTACTTGTTTGGGTTCGTTAGGGTTACCCACCCAACTAATTCCAACAAAACCAATTGCATCATTTCTTTGTTTAATTACTGATACCACTGAATCGCTTCCACCTGTTGCCATTACATTTTTACCAAAAGGTGCTCCATGCAATATGGTATCTTGTAAATAGCGAACGGTACTTGTTGCATTGGTACCATCCATTACTACCGGAATATTTTTTTGGCCCGAAAGAATGGCTTTTAAATCATTTAAAGTAAAAACACTATCCGGATTATTTTGATTTACAATAATAGCAACACCATCAAAAGCCATAATACCAAACAATGGTTTAAAGCCTAATTTATTTAAATAGAAAGCATCTTCTTGTTTATTTAAACCACGTGCAACAATAATCATGCGGGTACTATCGCTCATTAAATCTTTAAAACAATCAACCTCGGGTTCATATTTTGCAATAATATGTGCATTAGGGTAAGATGATTCATATACTTTAATTTGCTGCTCAATTACAGGCTGAAAACTTTCATCAACACTTATATGTATGGTACCATTTGAAGGCGTATCAGTAATTACATGTTCATTTTGCGGCTGCTGACAAGCACCCCATAACAAACTTAAACCTAACAAGCCGCATACAATCCTATTCATGAACATCTTGCTTAATACATTTTCTTAATGCCTCTATACATTCTAAAGCCACCATACAATAAACATACTGAACCTAAAAAATAACAAAACACATCTCCTAAAGCTATAATTTGGGGTATTTCCCAATGTTTACCGCCAAACAAAATTATTGCCATTCCTATGTACAATAAAGCCATAAAAATATCGCGAACCGAACTTAAAATGATAAAGTTTTTTCTACGCTTTTCTCGAACTGGTTGCTCCATTAAATGACTTTTATTATTATATGGGTTGGGCAATTTATAGAATAATTTCTTTGAGAAGCATTAAAAACCTATAAGAATTTTCTAAGAAAATTTTAAGAGACGGTTTTAATGTCCATAAAATGCCCGATTTTACTTGTATAAGAAGCCATTAAACATAAATTCCACAAAATATATTTTGTTAAAAATAACTTCACATTTGTTGGCTTTTTTTATTGAAATAGGCTTTCAAAACCTAATTCCAAGGGTGTATACACTAAATTGTTTAAAAAATCAAAACTGGCAGTGCATGTATATTTGCACCTATGAAGATATTAATGGTTTGTTTAGGAAATATTTGCAGAAGCCCATTAGCAGAAGGAATTTTGCAACACAAAGCAAAAGCGGCCGGTTTAAATTGGGAAGTGAATAGTGCCGGAACCGGAAATTACCATATTGGTGAAGCGCCTCATATACTTTCGCAAAAAGTGGCCTTAATGCATGGAATTGATATAAGCCAACACAAAGCGCGGCAGTTTGTAGCAAATGATATGTTGATCTATGATTTGATTTATGCAATGGACAACGATAATTACAAAGCAATAGCACAAATTAGCAAAAAACATTTTGAAGCACAAAAAACAGACTTAATTATGCATGTGCTATTCCCTAACACCCAAACGGAAGTTCCGGACCCCTGGTTTGGTACTGAAACTGATTTTCTAAAAGTATATCAAATGTTAGATGCTGCTACTGATGCCATCATTGAAAAATACAGCAACAAATAATTATAAATAACTTATATGAACAAACCTACCCTGCCACAAGGCACCCGCGATTTTAACGCCTCCACTATATATAAGCGCAATTATATTTTCAATACCATTCGCAAAGCTTTTCAACTTTACGGTTTTGAACCGCTTGAAACACCCGCTATGGAAAACATAGATACCTTAATGGGCAAATATGGTGAAGAAGGCGACAAATTAATTTTCAAAATTTTAAATAATGGATTAGATAATCCTGCCAAGAAACCAGAAGTAACAGAGGCATTTAATAAAGTTTTAGAGGGAAAATTGACCAAACAAATTACAGAAAGGGCACTACGTTATGACCTTACCATTCCCTTTGCCCGCTATGTTGCCATGAACCATGGACTGCTAACATTCCCATTTAAACGATACCAAATGCAGCCGGTATGGCGTGCAGATAGACCGCAAAAAGGCAGATACAGAGAATTTTATCAATGCGATGCCGATATTGTTGGAAGTACTTCTTTACTTAATGAAGTTGAATTGGCGCATTTATATGCGCATGTTTTTAGATTGTTAAACTTACCCGTTACTATAAAAATAAACAATAGAAAAATTTTAGCCGCCCTTGCAGAATTATGTGGTGGAGCTGAAAAGCTTATTGATATTACTGTAGCTATTGATAAGCTGGATAAAATTGGTATTGAAAAGGTAAAAGAAGAATTACAACAAAGGCAGTTAACAACGTCTCAAATTGAAATTATTTCAAAATTTTTATCCATACAAGGTAATAACCAAGAAAAAATTAAAGCGCTGCATAGTACAATTGCACATATCCCTTTGGGAAAGCAAGGCATTGAAGAAATGGAATATATTTTAGCACATCAACAAAGCAACAATACACTACCGTTAGAAATAGATGTTACTTTAGCAAGAGGTTTAAATTATTATACGGGCACCATATTTGAGGTAAAAGCCAACAATTTTGCCATAGGAAGTATTGGAGGCGGCGGACGCTACGACAATTTAACGGAATTATTTGGCGTTCCTAATATGCCCGGTGTAGGAATTTCATTTGGCGTAGATAGAATTTATGACGTACTGGAAGGTTGCAATCTTTTCCCGCCGCAAATTAGTAGTGGTAGTATGGTTTTGTTTTTTAATTTGGGACAAAAAGAAAGCAATCGTGCTTTTGAACTGTTGCAAAGCTTACGTGAACAAGAAATTAGCGGGGAAATATATCACGAATCAAGCAAATTAGATAAGCAGTTTAAATATGCGGAAAGAAAAGGTATTCCTATTATTATTATTATAGGTAGTAAAGAATTGGAAGATGCTACTTGCACCATTAAACAATTAAAATCAGGCCGTCAAGAAACTATTGCGCAAAACGAATTACTCAATTACCTAAATGAATTAAACACAAGTTTATAATTAACAAAACCAATGTAAAAAAGCGACTTCAATTTTAAGAAGCCGCTTTTTTATTACAGAATACAGAATGTTCAAGAAAAAAATTAAATAAAGTAAGCTATACACTCGGTCCTGAAACAACGGCAACTTCTTCTTTCTTACCTTCTAAATGGTAACCCATAGCATCAATAATAACCGCTTTAATTTTATTATTTTCATCGCGTTTAAATACAACAACCCCTTGAAATGATACTAACGCAAAGGAATCTTTTCCTAATTGCTGTAATACAGAAGTACCTACGTCTGAAGTCATACTTAGCCCTGTACTGTCTAATATCACCTCCACTTTCTCCACTGCACTTCCATCAGGAAAAGTATATTTTCCAATTAATTCTTTAAATGTAGTATCAGTAGTTGCAGTAGATGGCTGGGTTTGTGCTTTTGATACAAAAAATGTAGACCCAACAAATAACAGAATGAATACAAATGCTTTCATTTTTTTAGCGGTAAATTACGATTTTACCCAACAAGTTAAAATCTTTCGGTAAAAATTAATTGTAAAGTAATTGCTAAGGCTTTTACCAGTTCAATCACCAATCGTCAATTATGGCATGATTTTTTAAAGTTGTAACAAAAATGAACTATGAAAGTTGCTCGCATATTAGGTCTAATATTACTGCTTTATTGGTTACAAAGCTGTTCGCATAAGGTTCAGCCAACCAAAAACATCACTGCAACTACCAACCCCGCTCCGGTTGCCTTTATTGTAGTAGATGGTATGGGCAACATTCGTACGCCCAAAAACCAATTACCCACACCCGTAGCACAAAAAGCAAATTATACTACAATAGCCCGTGCTTTTACCCCCAATCAACGCAAAAACCTGCTCTACAGGTTTAATACCATTCCCCCCAGAATCATTTATGTATCACCGGCCTATGCCCGGCAATCATTAAAAGGTACTTACTGTATTTACAAAAAGAAATTCTGGTATTGGCAACATGCCGATGGTTTATTCTACCTTGACGAGACCTACTACCAGTAGCCTAATCATCATTTGCTATAAAATGTGAAAAAAATTAACAGCATTTAAATTTCAATAAACTAAATAATTGATTAATTTTAATCTGTTCGATATTGACAACGGGAACAGAAAAAACTATTACACTTACGAAAAATATATCATTGTATGAGAGGCGTTAATAGAGTAATGCTCATTGGCAATTTGGGTAAAGACCCGGATTTACAAGTGTTAGATGGAAACATTGGTGTAGCAAAATTTCCCTTAGCCACCACCGAAACTTATAAAGACCGGAATGGCAAATTAGTATCGCAAACTGAATGGCACACCATAGTATTATGGCGTGGCTTAGCCGATTTAGCCCAAAAATACTTACATAAAGGTAGCCTTATTTATGTAGAAGGCCGTTTAAGAACCCGCAGTTGGGAAGATAAAGAGGGTAATAAAAAATTCGCTACAGAAGTAGTTGGCGATAATTTAATTATGTTAGATAAACGTGCCGAGGGCCATAATGCCCATAATGCAGACAATACCAATAGTTTTAATGGAGATGATGTTCCACCCATCATAGATTCGGATGAAAATATGCCCTATTAATTTTACAAACTGAAAAACAATACTTTTGTAAAAGAGGAAGTGATGCATTTTTTTTAAAAAAAAGTTACTTCCACATTATTCATTAAAACAAATTATTTTGGACCATCACCCGGCATTTCTTATATTTTATTTGCTAAACGCCGCAACTCCGCAAGGCAGTATAGCATTGCTGATTTTGCTTTTCATTTTATTAATCATTTCATTTTTTGTTAGCGGTGCTGAAGCTGCTTTTTTTTCTTTGAAACAAAAAGATATTAACCTGCTTAAAACAAAACAAACTCCCTCTTACAAACGCATTATTCATTTACTAAGCGAACCTAAAAAGCTATTAGCATCATTATTAATTGCCAATAGTTTTATAAATATTGCCATCATCATCATCTTTAACATAGGTATTGACCAATGGATAGCTACCTACCAACCCAATTTTTTTATTGCCAATGCATGGATTGAATTTATTATTAAGGTAGTCATTGTTTCAGTTGTATTACTATTGTTTGGAGAAATAATGCCTAAAATTTTAGCTACGCAAAACAATATTCGATTTGCAAAAGAGGTAGCACCTTTTATTGAGTTCGTTCATTACATCTGTAAACGTCTAAGCAAGGTTTTAGTAAAATATTCAGATATTATTGAAAGAAAACTCAGTAATAAAAGCAGTAGCATTACAAGCGATGAATTATATCAAGCTATAGAAATTACCAAATCGGGCACTAATGAAAATGAAAAAAACATTTTAAAAGGTATTATAAAGTTTGGCAATATTACAGTAAAACAAATTATGAAAGCCAGATTAGAAGTTCATGGAGTTGATTATAATATGGACTTTCATTCCTTATTACAATCAGTTGCGGATAATAACTACAGTCGTGTACCTGTTTACAAAGAAGATTTGGATGAAGTAGTAGGTATTTTACGCACCAAAGATTTACTACCCTTTTTAAATGAAAGCGAAAATTTTGAATGGCACAAATTAATATCACCGCCTTATTTTGTGCACGAACACAAAATGATTGAAGATTTATTGACCGAATTTCAAGCCAAACGAATACACTTTGCTATAGTTGTTGATGAATTTGGTGGCACTAGCGGCATTGTTACCTTAGAAGATATTTTAGAAGAAATAATTGGTGATATTAAAGATGAATTTGATGAAGAAGAATATGGTTATAAAAAATTAGATGAAAACAATTACATATTTGAAGGTAAAATAATGATTAATGATGTGTGCAAAATTATGCAACTACCCGTTGATACTTTTGACACTTTAAAAGGTGAAAGCGACTCATTAGCAGGATTAATTTTAGAAATTGCGGGCGATATCCCTAAAAAGGGCCAAGTGGTAAGTATTCCCGGTTTCGACTTTATGATATTGGAGGTTGAAAAAACCAGAATTAACAAAATAAAAGTTACCATTACCAAAGTAAAAGAAGATGAAATAATATAATTTACTACCACATTCACCTCTACAAAATGCTTTCAAAAATATTACAATCGTTTATCCTATTTTTATTGGCAGCCTGTATTAGTGTTATGCAATTCAGCTGCAACAGTCCATTTGTACCAAAACCAAGAGGCTATTTTAAAATTAATTTTCCCAAACATCAATACCAACTATTCAATCAACCCGGATATCCCTATACTTTTGAATATCCCGTGTATGCACGTGTAGTGAAAGACTCTACTTTTTTTGGAGGGAAAACAGAAAATCCCTGGTGGATAAATATTGACTTCCCGCAATTCAATGGGCGTATTTATGTTAGCTACAAAACCATAGGTCCCAACAATTTTCAGAAACTGATTAACGATGCATTTACCTTAACCAATAAACATAGCGAAAAAGCCTATTCTATTGATGATTCGTTAATGGTAACACCCAATGGGGTACATGGTATGTTTTTTAAAGTGGGGGGAAATGTAGCAACAGCTAACCAATTCTTTTTAACTGATTCTACTCATCATTTTCTACGTGGAGCATTATATTTTGATGCAACTCCTAATCAAGATTCATTAGCACCCGTTAATCGGTTCTTAGTAGAAGACATGAAACATTTAATCAACACCTTTCAATGGAGGTAGCAACTACCATTTATTTTCTTAAGTAGTTTTATGAAACAAAATAATGAAATACAGTATTCAATATTTACACGGTATTTCTACCTAACAGTTAACATTTACAAATATTGTTTCAATAAATTTTTGTAGTATCCTAATTCATCGCAACTTTTGGCATAACGTTTCTCGGCTTGCCGCAGTTGGCGATTTCGGAGCACACTTCTCCGTAAACCTACACGAAAGTTTGATAGAAGCACAAATTTTCAATTTCGCACGTCACCACCAATTGAGGCAACACGCTGTTGGCAGCTGGCGTTCTTGTTCACCGTGTCTTTAAACCATTGTTAACACAATATTTCACCGTCTTTGTTGAGTTGGTTTACGACTCGGGTGCTTTAATTTTTTCTAAAAGGCTGGAAAAAATATTTTTAATTTTCGCTTGCATTGGCGCAGGCATACGCTTTGGCAAGCTTAGGTCTATGCATTGGGTTATGCAGCTTGCCAATGTGGACTATCATACAGCAATTCGGCTTCTGCATTGTGGGTATGCACAGTGTAATAATCAATTACCTTTTGGTAACGTTCTTTAAGCTTCATACGAGGAAGAAAGTAGTAAAGGCGAAATTAAGGGATGATGTTTAATTCACTCAAATGCTTAGCCGATGCCATAAAAAACAAAATGTTGAAGCAAGCAAGGTCATACCGCCGCCACAATGCTTCTGTTCATGACCAAAAATAAAAAATGCCCTTGGGCATTGGTAATTAATTTTGAGAAACAGTTTCTTTGTTTCCATACTTTAATAAGTTGAGCACCATTTCAACACGGAAGGATAATTTGAATTTTTCAAAACGGGCATGAGCCTTTTTGATCACCTCAAATTTCTCTCGGAGCGTCCCGTCACGTTGCTTGGCCTTTTCTATAGCTGCATTCTGTTCCGGCGTAGTTTCTTTGTAGAGATATTGTACCAAATCTTCCAGAGTAAAAGTTTGATTTATCAGCAATCCTTTTTTAGTGTGAACAATTGGTTTTTCAAGGATGCTTTCTTGAATAAAATGGGGAAGTTGTTGGGTTATTGCCTGAACATGTAAAATGATTGATCAAAGAGGAAAATATCCTCATTATCCCTTTTCATATAGTATTTTTCGCTTACAATTCGCTCATAAACGACAGGGTCTGTTTTATGTTTCTCCAGTTCGACTTTGGCTGCTTCTATCTTTTGATTGTAATACGCCGTATTGGTTTTGAGCTCTTTCAGTTTCTGATAACGTTCTAACAGGGAGGGAATATCATTGCTGTCAAAAACAACATCCATTCAAAAAAGCCAATAATTGCTACTAAAAAATTGTTTTTAACAATGGAAGTCAGGGAAGTAAGGATAGACTGCATGACCGACTTTCATTATATTGTCTTCAAAGTTAGGGTTCCCCCTGAAAAGAAGCAAGCGCTTCCTGATAAAACGAAGTATTCATATGTTCCTTACTGATCAGCTCTTTCCTTCCGGATTGGGATGCATATAGAGTTTGTGCATTTCTGTCATATGCGGTAATGTAAGGATGGACAGTAATACAAACAACGCCGGCAATGCATGATTACTGAGCCAGGTACCATCGCTGAGCCAGGCAATTGCAAAAAGAAATAACACTGCTGCTGCAGTATAAGGCAATGCCTGTTTCAGCATTGTTTTAAATCCGCTGCGGCTAAATACAGCATGATGTACATGCAACATAGCACTGATGCTGTGCCAGCCGGAGAAGTAAAGAATAAAACCAATGAGTAAGCTGGTTTTGGAAACCAGGTAGAGAAACAAAAGAAACAACAACCGTTGCGGCCATGTAAATAAAGTAACATTCGGATTGAATATGACTATTACTGCCACTATACCAAACCATATCAATACCGGAATACCTGTTATCCATTGCACAGCAGTTAAAGCAACCTTGCTATTGTGTGTAATGATGCCCGTCCAGTACAGCAATGTTGCGGGTTCTTGTAATAATAACCAGCTGGTGAGTGCAGTGCCATACACAAACACAAGTACCGGAGATGTTTTATGAAAACCCAGGGAAGCGATATCTGTTTCACCAAAATGCCAGGCAGTGAGCAACAGAAAAAGCAGGAAGGCCCAGCCGGGAAACCAGAGCCATACTACAAGGAAAAAGACGGCAGCCGCAACATAACCAAGGATGTAAAATAACAGCTTCAAATTTTTGTTGCGATGTTGTGCAAGCTTATGATCCAACGATCCGTGTGGAATACCTGCCATAACAATAAATACACCCGCTGCCATCCACTCCAGTACAGAACCCCTCCAATAAGTACGGGTTGACACCGCCACTAATGTAAGGAGTAATAC
Organism: Hydrotalea sp.; assembly: GCF_049968455.1. Lineage (NCBI taxonomy): Bacteria > Pseudomonadati > Bacteroidota > Chitinophagia > Chitinophagales > Chitinophagaceae > Hydrotalea > Hydrotalea sp. The sequence goes on from NZ_JBMFQT010000004.1 coordinate 222,966, forward strand.
TATGAGAATATGAAGGGTTTTCTTATTCATCCAAGGAGCTTGATGTGTTTTAAAAAAGGCCACCAGGGTAGTTTTGAAAATATTTTTGCTTCCTCTGCAATCGTACTGTTTTCATCCAGAAAGGTAAGAATAGACTTCATGGAACTTTTACTAAAGAGTTGTTGAAAAATGGAAATAGCACGCCCCGGTTCTTCCTGTATAATGGAAAGCAGCAGCCCATCGTAAAAACGAAAACGACGATGTCGCTTTCTGCGTAGCGGCTGTTCCTTGTGCAGTGAAGCGGCTAATAACCTTGAATCTTCCACCATTCTTTGAAATGCATAACCCGTGCTGGGCTTAATCATGCCGGCCGATTGGCCAATGTTGATCAGAGCAGGTGTTGCATCAGATGCATCCTTATGCAATTGCAGTGGAATAGCTCCCTGCTCTTTATGATAGATGCTGAAGTGGTTGCCAAAGCGTTTCAATAGATATTGCTGAATTTGCTGCTGGTAAATAGCAGGATCATATGCTTTTGCAGAATAGTACGTACACTCAACCAATGCTTTTGTATTACTGAAAGGCAGTAGATAGAAAAAACAAAACTGATCATTACCGGGTAATGCAAAATCCATGAGCAAAGCACGGTTCTCATCAAATACATCGTGGTTATATTCAATAAACCAACCATGAAAATGTTGAAGCATTGGCGTGGCGGGCTGATTCAAGGCCGCATTGGATACAAGACGGTTACAGGTAAATTGTTGCTGCTCTGTTACAACCGTCCAAAGATGATTGGTGTGTTCAGTTGAAAGAATTTTTTGTTGCAGTAAGGTTAAGTTGGGATAAACAGGGAAAAACGCAACATTGAAATAGCGGTCAAAATCAGCACCATGAATGCAACAGTAACGATAAGGATTGATAGATTCATAAGTGGTATAATCCCCTGCTTTAAATTCCAGTTCATTCCATTGTTTGCGGATGAGATGTTCAAACGGATGTTGTTGTTGTTGTGTCCAGAAGCACCATGTTTTTTCTGCAATATGGTTTTCGGCTTCCAGTACCAGAATTTGTAATTGATCAAAACCCGGTTGCAAACGCAAAAAGTAGAGGAGTATGCGGGAAGCAGCTCCCCCACCCGCCATGATAATATCGTAATGATTCTGTTTCATAAAAGAGGCCTGTCAATTCAATGACAGGCCCATTTATCAACAAATTAAGCAGTTGCTTTTCTAGATAATGAATAAATCACTAAGCCAAACCCGATTTTATTTACAGCATCACCTATGTTGTAAACAACATCCATGGCAGCAGAAGCAGCAGCATGATCAGCAACTAGTTGCATACCAAACAAACCGCCTTTGGTTCCAAGAATATAACCCAGCGGATAAATAGCCCACCCAACCAGTACAAACCAGGCAAGGGTTTTATTGGCAGCGGTTACATCAGGCCCCGCATTACCGGCCAGTTTTGCCACTTCACCAAACCATACCAGGTATACAATATAGAAGTAAAACAATCCACTGATGGCACCCCATACCCAGCTCACAGTTTCTGTAGGGTAAACAGCTTCCCCTATATAACCGGTTACCAGCATACCTACAGATGCGGCAATGAGTTTCCATAGCAAGCTTTGCGTTGAGCCTACTTTTTTGGTGATGAGGTAAAATTCAACACACATCAAAGGTACAGTTAGCAACCAGTCAACATAACGGAAGAAGGTTGGTGATTGACCTGTTTCCAGGTTATAACCACGCATGTAGTAATAGTGAACGGCAGCAATAAACGTAATCAAGCCACTCACCAGTACAGAGGTACGCCACTTTTTGTCAGTATTGTTCAGTTCAAAAAAGAAGAAAACTGAAGCGGCCATCATAGCCATGGTACCAACAAAGAAAGTAAACGCTACATAGTTGTCATTTGAAATCGGAGTGATTTCAAGAAAGAAATTTTGCAGCATATAAATTGGTTTTAATTAAAAAAAATCAGCCAGTTTGTTTAATCATCTGGCAATTATCGTTGAATAAAAAACTATGATGCAGATGAATTGTTCATGAATATATAAGAAAATTTTTTTTTGTTTATTTTATCATCTTGATTTTAAGAAACAAAATTCAACAAAAAGCGATTCCTTCACCGGAAATTACAATTGAAAAATTATGAAGTGATCTGATTGAAAGGAACTTTCGTGCTTTTGAAAAGAAGGGGCAATGATCAAAATATAAAGTGGGTAAAAAGCACCGCTGTTAAGGGGCTTAAAATGATTACTTACCAAATTGAATCTTCCCGTTTGGATAAATTGCATTTTCTCCCAGCATTTCTTCAATACGAATGAGTTGATTGTAATTCGCCATCCGATTTGTTCTTGATGCAGAACCGATTTTAATTGGTCCGCAGTTTAATGCAACGGCCAGGTCAGAAATGGTGGTATCTTCTGTTTCACCCCTGCGGTGACTCATGATAGTAGTATAACCTGCATTCTGTGCCATTTGCACCGCATTGATGGTTTCGGTAACTGAACCTATTTGGTTTACTTTGATAAGAATGCTGTTGGCAATGCCTTTGTCAATACCATCTCTCAAACGTTTTACATTTTTCACAAATAAATAATCACCCACCAACTGTCATTTGCTGCCAATGCTTTCGGTTAACTTCTTCCATCCATTCCAGTCATCTTCAGCCATGCCATCTTCAATAGAAACGATAGGATGTATGGTACTAAAAATAGTTGACAGTTTTTTGATTTAATCCTACGACAGGTTTACGGTTTATTATTAGTCCTGTCGTTGGTTTACTATTCAAAATTAAGTGCTTCAGTCCATTTTCTTTTGATGATACTCATATTTTTAAAATTTAGTGACTTATTAAAAAGTCAATCCATTTCTATAAATATCTCCAGCCTTTTAGGGGGCTAATACACAAGCACACGCACAAAACCTTGCTATTCCTGACCACATTACCACATCTGATTATAATAATAATAGTATTATGCAATCAAATGATTTAAATTCTACTTTTGATACGTACTGAAAATGGGGAGCCTACA
>NZ_JBMFQT010000005.1:0-217862 GCF_049968455.1 Hydrotalea sp.
TCTACGTTGTATTCAAAGATCGAACAAAAAGAATTTGAAAGCAAATCACAACAAGGCATAGTAACCTATAAGCCGCCATCTGGTTGTATTCAAAGATCGAACAAAAAGAATTTGAAAGCAAATCACAACATTTCGATAAGTTGCAAATTATACCCGTTGGTTGTATTCAAAGATCGAACAAAAAGAATTTGAAAGCAAATCACAACGTATTTATTAGTGGTTAATACTGGTTTTAGTTGTATTCAAAGATCGAACAAAAAGAATTTGAAAGCAAATCACAACTATTTACTAAAAAATGAATTGGGCAAAGCGTTGTATTCAAAGATCGAACAAAAAGAATTTGAAAGCAAATCACAACTAAGTGTTTTACTTTTTTCATCTGTATAGGGTTGTATTCAAAGATCGAACAAAAAGAATTTGAAAGCAAATCACAACATATATTCTGCTAATGGTAAAAATTTCTCTGTTGTATTCAAAGATCGAACAAAAAGAATTTGAAAGCAAATCACAACTAGTGTTCTAACTGGCCCAAATCCTAATCAATCCATTTTTATTTCGGGTATTACATCACCCAAAATTCGTTTTTGAATGCTTAAAAAAAGCTGGGCAAATAATGAGTTCGTAGTTCAGTTTTTACTTTTCAAAAATGTTTTTAATACTTTCAATTGTTTGGCGTTTTAAAGCATCGTAAAGCACAGGTCTATCGTTTACATCCATTGGCATAAATTTCCGCTTGGGCAATCTCATTTGTTTTGTAAATGCTTTCACAGCCACAGTTTTAACGCCTTTTGTGGTTTTAATAGTGCGTGTATGAGCTTTTACGTTGGCTGTGCCTTCATGGCCTTCATTATGAGCTTTTGCGTAAGGGATATAAGTGCGCACCACAACCCTACCCAATGCCACATTAAAATGAATGCTATCTTTTAAATGGCCGGTTAACCGAAGTATACTACCTCCTAAACGAGTTTTTTTTAAAGGTGTGCAAGCTTAAAAGGTGGCACCTTGCCAACCTTGTGCACGAAAATTATCATTAATAAACCTAATGGCTATAGCACCCATTTGTTTAGGTCATTGACCGGCTACATAGGTTTTAAATTACTCGTTTTTTGCAACAAATTTTGGTTAAATTCTTCCGATGTCATAATTTCAGCATTGTAAAGATAATTACGGAAAGGAGTGTTTAAAGATCACTGGCCTATGGGTAATTATCTTTATTTTTTTAATATTAAAATACCTTTTATTACTCCCCAAAGTCTTATATCGGTTAACTTGTAAAAAGTTGCATTCAAAGATCGAACAAAAAGAATTTGAAAACTAAACTGTACAAATTTCAGTGTATGCATACAAAACGCATTTACAACCTTACCGAAATATTTCGTTCATATAAATATTCTTTTAAAGCGGGTATAGCTATTTCTTTAAAGTGAAAAATGCTGGCTGCTAATGCAGCATCGGCTTGTGCATCCTTAAATACAGCTTCAAAATGTTGCATGGTTCCTCCACCCCCGCTGGCTATTACCGGGATAGGTAATTGTGTACTTAATGTTCGGGTAATGTCTAGCGCAAATCCTTGCTTGGCACCATCGTGATTCATTGAAGTTAATAAAATTTCACCGGCACCTAATTCACAGGCTTGTTGGGCCCAGGTGGTACAAAGGGTGTTGGTAGCTGTTCTTCCTCCGTTTAAATAAACGTACCAATTACCATCACTTTCTTGTTTTATATCAATGGCTACCACCACAAACTGACTGCCAAATTCATTGGCTAATTGAGTAATTAATTTAGGATTTTTATAAGCGGCTGTATTAATAGACACTTTATCGGCACCATTGTGTAATAATACCGATGCATCTTCAACACTGCTTACACCGCCCCCAACAGTAAAAGGAATATTAATATGTGCTGCAATTCTGTTGGCTAATTCTTTGAGTGTTTTACGTTTTTCAACTGTAGCGGTAATATCTAAAAATACCAACTCATCAGCTCCTTGTTCGGCATAAAAGGCACCTAACTCAACAGGATCACCGGCATCGCGTATTTGTTCAAAATGAATACCCTTTACCGTTCTTCCATCTTTAATATCTAAACAGGGAATAATGCGTTTGGTTAAGCCCGATACCGTTTGTATTTGTTTTGTTTCCATTGTTATTAATTAAACTGAACCAACTGATTTAAAGCTATTTTATTTTCATAAATGGCTTTACCTACAATAGCACCACTGCAACCAATATGTTGCAAATGCAACAAATCGTCTACACTACTAATGCCACCACTGGCAATTAAATGTAAATGGGGCAATGCTTTTATTAAACTTTCATACAACTCAATGGCAGGCCCTTCTAAACGACCATCCTTACTTACATCGGTACAAAAAATTTGTTGTACACCCAACTGCATATAATTTTTCATGAATTGTTGTACGGGTAACTCAGTAGTATTTAACCAACCATTGATGGTGATGTAACCGTTTTTTACATCGGCACCCAATAAAAATTTATCTACCCCAAATTCTGCTAACCATTCAGTAAATAAGTCTTTTTGCTTTGCAGCCACACTGCCAACCGTTGCGTACCTTGCCCCTGCATTCAGCACGGTGCTTATATCATTAGCGGTTTTAATTCCACCACCAAAATCAATGATTAGTTGTGTATGATTAGCTATTGTTTCTAACACTTTCCAATTGGTCACTTTTCCGGCTTTAGCTCCATCTAAGTCAACTAAATGCAAACGTTGAATACCGGCAGCTTCAAACGCTAAGGCAACTTCTAAGGGATTTTCGTTGTAAATTTTTTTTTGTTGATAATCACCTTCCGTTAATCGAACACATTTTCCATCAATAATATCTATAGCGGGTATAATTTCCATACGTGTAGTTTTTATAAAGCCATAAAATTTTTCAATATTTGTTCACCTACAGCAGCACTTTTTTCTGCGTGAAATTGTACACCATAAAAGTTATTGTGATGTATGGCAGATGCATAAGGTTCAACATAATTAGTAGTAGCAATAGAAAACTTGTTTTGAGGAACATAATAACTATGCACAAAATAGCAATAACTGTTTTCAGGCACCTGATGCATAAGGGGCGATGATAAATTATAAATACTATTCCAGCCTACTTGGGGCACTTTTAAGTTGGATTGTGTATTGAATTTTTTCACAGTTAAATTGAAAACACCTAAACAATCGGTATTATTTTCTTCGGAAAAAGAACATAACAACTGCATACCTACACAAATGCCTAACAGTGGTTGTTGCAAAGTTGGAATTAACAAATGCAGATTATTTTGTTGCAAACTTCGCATAGCACTGCTGGCCTCACCTACTCCGGGGAATATAACTTTATCAGCACTTTTTATTGTAGCATGATCGTTTGAAAGTATTGCATTAACGCCAATTCGTTGCAAGGCATATTGTACACTTTGTATGTTGCCGGCGTTGTATTCTATAATTACTACTTTCATGAAAAAAAATTATTGCTTTACTTTAAAATATTCTCTAAAAATTGTTTTGTAGTTGCAGCAATATCGGTTGAACTGCCCAATGCCTGAATGTAAGCGCTACCTATAATAGCACCATTGCTGTAGGTACAAGCTGTTGTAAACGTACTTTTATCCTTTACACCAAAACCCACCATAATGGGGTTTTTGAGTTGCATGGCCTGTAAGCGTTGTAAATAGGTATTCACCTCATTAAAATTTTTATCTTTTCCGGTAGTAGCCGATGAACTTACCGCATACAAAAATCCTGAACTTAATGCATCCATTTTTCGAATACGTTCTTCAGAAGTTTCAGGTGTGATTAAAAATATAAAGTCAAGTTGGTATTTTTTTATAACAGCCCCATACATATTTTCAAATTCGTACTCGGGCAAATCGGGTAATATTAACCCATCTACCCCTACTTCAGCCGCTTTTTTACAAAATGCTTCAAATCCATATTGAAGAATGGGATTCATATATCCCATTAAAATAATAGGAATGTGTATGGTTTTTCTGCAATCTTTCAGTTGATCGAATAATACTTTGATGGACATACCATTTTGTAAAGCAACACTACTGCTTTGCTGAATTACCGGCCCATCAGCCAAGGGATCGCTATAAGGCATTCCTAATTCAATTAAATCGGCACCATATTGCTGTAATGCCTGCATTATTGTTAATGTACTATTCAATTGAGGATAACCTGCTGTGCAATATACATTAAGTACATTTTTGGGTTTATTTAAAAATGTTTGAGCAATTCTTTTCATAATGTACAATTATTTTGCATGTATAATTTAATGGCATCGTTATTGGGAATGGTAACAAAACCTAAATTCGAATATAGTTTTTGAGCTCGGGTATTTAAGCGTAATACCTCCAATGCCACTTTTTTGCCAGAAGTTTTTGCTTGTTGAATTTGTTGTTGCACCAAAAAAGTTCCAATTTTTTTGTTTTGAAAATCGGGATGAATATATAAACTGCTGATAAAAATTTTATCCTTGTCTTCAACCAATTCAATAGTACCAACCGGTTGTGCTTGCCACAAAATAATTTGGGTTTGATTGGGATGAAAATTTTCTGCATGAAATTGTTGTTGCACTTGTTCATCCCAACCCCAAATAGCTTTTACATAATGAAATAGTACTAACTTTTTTAGTTCATAAAAAAATTGGCTATCAGCAGGTGTACATTGTCTTAAACTTAATTCCGGAAGTGTAATATTGATGTGCATTTTCTAATCAATTTTTTGCATAGCTTGCATGTAAGTTGCCAAATCTTTATCACCACGTCCACTTAAGCATAACACTACCACATCATTCGGTTTAAACGAAAGTTGTTTTAATGCTGCAAATGCATGTGCTGTTTCTAAAGCAGGTATAATACCTTCTAATTTTGTTACTTCAAATGCAGCTTCTAATGCTTCCGCATCGGTTGCGCTTAAAAATGTAGCCCTGCCAGATTCATATAGATTGGCATGCAAAGGTCCAATACCAGGATAATCTAGTCCCGCAGAAATGCTATGTGGTTCTACAACCTGTCCATCATCGGTTTGCATTACTAAACTTTTACTACCATGTAAAATACCGGGTTTACCCAATTGTGAGGTTGCCGCACTCATACCACTATGAACACCTAAGCCTGCAGCTTCTACTGCAATTAGTTGCACAGACGTTTCGTCTAAAAAATGATAAAAAGCTCCGGCGGCATTACTACCCCCACCTACACAGGCTATTACATAAGTAGGTAATTCACTACCTGTTTTTTCTTTTAATTGCCAACGAGTTTCCTCACTAATTATGCTTTGAAAACGAGCTACCATATCGGGATAAGGATGTGGACCAACTACACTTCCAATTACATAATGTGTATTTTCCGGATGATTAATCCAATCGCGTATAGCCTCATTAGTAGCATCTTTCAAAGTTTTACTACCGCTTGTTGCCGGCACAACTTTAGCACCCAACATTTGCATGCGAGCAACGTTAGGCGCCTGACGTTCAATATCTTTTTCGCCCATATACACAATGCATTCCAACCCCATTAAGGCACAAACAGTAGCTGTTGCCACTCCATGTTGGCCAGCACCGGTTTCTGCAATAATTCTTTTTTTGCCTAAACGTTGTGCCAATAATACCTGACCGATAGCATTATTAATTTTATGAGCACCTGTATGGTTTAAATCTTCTCTTTTTAAGAAAATACGGGTACTATGTAAAGCACTTAAACGTTCTGCTAAAAACAATGGTGACGGTCTGCCTACATAATCGCGTAATAACTGATGAAATGCAGCCACAAATGAAGGCTCGTGCATAATTTCTAGATATCGACTGCGCAATTCTTCCACATTTCTATGCAACATTTCGGGAACGTATGCACCCCCAAACTGACCAAAATAGCCATTTTCATTGGGATGCGTATAAGAAACGGAATTTGTATTAATTTGATTCATAATTATTTATAATATATTTACTTGATTAAAAAATTGGTGCACCAAAGCTAAGTTTTTTATGCCCGGTGTTATTTCAAATTTGCTATTAATGTCAAAAGCAAATAAATCTTTTGCTACACTATCCTGCATGAAGTTTTGCAATTCAGGCACGTCATCCGGTTGAATACCACCACTTAATAAAAATGGTTTCCGGATAGAAAGACCTTTCAACATATTCCAATTAAATTTTTTTCCGGTTCCTCCATACCCAACACCCTCTGTATCGAATAAAAAAATATCTACTACATCTTGATAGTCTTTAATTTTCCAAAGTATGTTATCGTTTTCACTAATACGAAATGCTTTAATGGTAGTTACATAATTCGATAAGTTTTCACAAGCACGTGGTGTTTCATCCCCATGCAACTGAATAAGGTATAAGCCACATTCATCTACCATTTTCAAAATGGTATCTTCTTTTTCATTTACAAAAACACCCACTTTATTGATGGTACCTTTTACCTTTTTAATAGCCTCGGTTGTATTATTGTTTAACACATACCTTGGGCTTTTAGGATAAAAAATAAAACCGCAGAAATGCACTCCCCAATCATTCAACTGGCGAACTTGATTCATGTCGGTTAGGCCACAAACTTTTAAGCGCATGTTGACTGTTTTAGTTGTTGAACAAATTGATGAAATGCCAAATTGGGATGTTCATGTTTCATAAAATTTTCTCCCATTAAAAAACCTTTAAACCCTGCTTTCTTTAATTGAAGAATCGTTTCCACTGCCGAAATACCACTTTCCGTTACCGGAACTTTTGTGCTTGGAATATGTTTAATTAAACGTAGAGATGTTTCAATGTTTACTTCAAAATTTTTTAAATTACGGTTATTAACACCAACCATATCTACCTCGTCGCAAATGTGTTGTAGTTCTGTTTCATCGTGTATTTCTAATAACACTTCTAAACCCAATTGTTTGGCTTCAACGGCCAATTGTTGCACTTGTTTGGGCGATAAGCAAGCCGCAATTAATAAAACCACATCAGCACCAATGGCTTTTGCTTCGTATAACTGATATGCATCAATCATAAAATCTTTTCGCAAAATGGGAACGGGTTGTATGCGTGCCTGAGCAAAATCTTGAAGAGACCCACCAAAAAATTCGGTATCGGTTAACACTGAAATGCCTGCAGCATATTGTGCATAGGCCTGTGTAACAGTAATTACATTGGCATATTGATGAATAAATCCCTTGGAAGGCGAACGTCGCTTAAATTCAGCTATAATTCCGGTTGAATTTTGTTGCAACAAATTATGCTTCAATGAATAAGTTGTAGCACTAAAAAAAGGCTGTTGTAGTAATTGTTCAATGGATATACGTTGTTTAGCCTGTTGTACTTCTACTTGCTTTTTTGCTACTATTGTTTCTAATATATTCATACAAATGCCTACTTTAAAAATATTCGTTATTGCAATGCTATTAATTGTTGAAGTGTGTTGTAAGCCTTACCACTTTCCAAACTTTCAACCGCTGCCGCGTATGCCGATTCATAATCAGTAAAATTTTTGGTAGCATGCAGTGCCATGGCAGCATTAGCCAATACCACTGCATTTTGTGCCCAAGTACCTTCACCTTTTAAAATGGATAAAAATATTTTTGCTGCTTCTTCAACAGAATGACCGCCATAAATATCCTGTGGTTGAACCAGGCGTTTACCCAATTGAAGTGGTGTTAATATTTGTTCACCTGAGTTGGTAATTACTTTTGTATCCTCGGTTAATGAAATTTCATCGTAACCATCTAAAGCATGAATAATGGTAAATGATTTATTGGTTTGCTGTAATAAATAATTGTAAATGCGTGCCATTTCTAAATTATATACACCAACCAGTTGATAGGCCGGCGAAGCAGGATTAACCATTGGCCCTAGCATGTTAAAAAACGTGCGTACACCTATACTCTTACGCAAAGGGGCAACCGTTTTTAAAGCGGGATGAAAAAGCGGTGCATGTAAAAAACAAATATTTACTTCGTCTAATTCTTTCTGTAAGGCATCGGCATTATTTTTGAACTTATAACCTAATTGCTCCATTACATTGGATGCACCACTAATTGAAGTGGCACCATAGTTACCGTGTTTTGCTACTTTTTGTCCTGCCCCTGCTGCAATAAAGCAACTAATGGTTGAGATGTTGAAGGTATTTTTTCCATCTCCGCCAGTACCCACTATATCTAAAGTTTGATAGCTTTCAAAGGGCAACTGTACACATAATTCCATTAATGCATCACCAAAACCTTGCAATTCCTGAATGGTAATGGTTCGCATTAAATATACCGTAACAAATGAGGCAATTTCATATTCATTATATTGGCCCTTGCTGATATTAATCAGTACTTCTTTTGCCTGTTCTCTACTCAATGTTTTATACTCAAACAAATATTGTAAAATCTTCTTCATACGTTTATCATTCAAAAAATTGATCAATAATTCATGTTATTGTTTGCCGGGAAATAACCAGTTCCGCAACATCTCTTCGCCCAAAGGCGTTAAAATGCTTTCCGGATGAAACTGCACACCCTGAACATCATAGGTTGTATGTTGAACCGCCATAATATTACCTGCTTCATCCACGGCTGTTACTTCTAATTCCTTGGGTAAAGTGTCTTTATTAATTATCCAACTATGATAACGCCCTACTTCAATAGTTGTTGGCAAATGATTAAACCAACTGTTGGATTTTGCCTTTACTTTTGGGTTTATATGAATTTCAGTAGCAACCCCATGAAACACTTTAGATAAATTGGTAAGCTTTGCGCCAAAAGCCTCACCAATAGCTTGATGCCCCAAACAAACACCAAGTATGGATTTTGTTGGCGCATATTGCCGAATAAGTGGCAACAATAAGCCAGCTTCGTCAGGAATACCCGGGCCGGGCGATAGAATTATTTTGTCAAAATCATTAATTGCTTCTAAACTAATTTCATCATTACGATAAACGGTAACGGATTGCTGTAATAAAAAGGAAACCATGTGCACCAGATTATACGTAAATGAATCATAATTGTCGAACACTAATAATTTTACCGTTTCATTTTTATTTGCCATACAAGAAATACGTTTTGTTGTTTGCCTAAATAAATAGCTAATGTTTTATTTTATTGAATGGTTGTTGCATACTGCACAGCTTTTTTCAGTGCTCCAAGTTTATTATTTACTTCCTGCAATTCACTTTCAGGAACACTTGCTGCCACTACTCCGGCACCGGCTTGATAATAAAGTGTATTGCTTCTGCTTAAAAAAGTTCGTATCATAATAGCATGATTGCAACTACCATCAAAACCAATGAAGCCAAGCGTTCCACCGTAATAACTGCGGGGTGTTGTTTCCAATTCATCAATTAACTGCATAGCTTTAAATTTAGGCGCACCACTTAATGTTCCGGCCGGAAAAGTTTTGGCTAATAATGAAAAAGGATTGGTATTAGGGGGAATATTCCCGGTTACTTCGCTTACTAAATGTATAACATGACTATAATAATGAATTTCACGGAAATGGCTTACCGTTACTTCCGTACAAATTCTGCTTAAATCGTTTCTTGCCAAATCAACCAGCATAACATGTTCTGCATTTTCTTTTGCATCTAACAACAATTGCTCTGCAGCCTTGGCATCTAAAGCATCATTGCCGGTACGCTTAAAAGTTCCTGCTATGGGGTGTACAATGGCTTTATCATCTTTTATTTTAAGTTGCGCCTCGGGCGATGAACCCATTAGTTTATAATCGCCGTAATCAAAATAAAACAGGTAGGGCGATGGATTAATACTACGCAATGCCCTGTACACATTAAATTCATCGCCAATAAAACTTTGTTGAAATCTTCTGCTTAAAACAATTTGAAAAACATCGCCCCGCTTACAATGCTGTATACCCGATTGTACCATTTGAATATATTGTGCATCAGCAATATTAGAGGTTTCATTACCGGTAGTTGCAAAGGGGAAAACCGGTACATCTTTACTTGATAATAAACTTTCTATTCGTTCCAGTTCTGATTCCAGACCGGCTATTTTGTTTTCACACAAATACAATTCATCATTAAAATGATTAATAATGATGATGTACTGATACAAGCGATACCGCATTAATGGTATAACGGGCTGGGTAGTTGCATTTTTTTGAAATTGAATGGTATCGAAAAACGGAATGGCATCATAGGCAGTATATCCATAAAAGCCTTGCGCACTTTTTACCACTTTATTTTCGGCAGGTGTAACTTCAAAACGCTGCATAAAATTCCAAACAACATCGGGTATGGATGTTTGTTGGGTAATATTCATTTTTTCAGGCTGCTCATTGGGTAGCTTAAATTCAATTTGCCGGTTGGATGAGATTTCAATACCTGCAATTGCATTAATACAAATAAAACTAAAACTGTTTTCAGCTACATGGTGGTCTGTACTCTCTAACAAAATGGTATCTCTGAACTTATCACGAATACGCAAATAAATACCCACCGGGGTATATACATCGGCAAGCATTTGTTTAACAGTGGTGGTTATTTCTAATTTTTTCATAACTAAATAACTATTTTACCTGTCCAATATTTTTTTATTCGAATGTTAAAATAAAAAGCCCCAACATTTCTGTCGGGGCTCGTAAATATATAATGCTATGTGCATGGCATTACCATCCCCGATAGAGATTAGTATGCCACCACCATATGTTATTCATTGTTTTTTTCATTGCGATGCGAAGATGATAAAGAATTATGAAAACAACAAAAATTATTTTTCTAATAAAATCATGGGCGCATATTTTGCATACAGTTGTTTGCTTATTTGCATGGTATTACCTATGGGTTTATCATTAAACTTTTGGTTGCCTTTTACCCAATTTTCTTCAAACCGAGTAAGGGTTTGGTTAAATGCCTCTTGATTAAATGCCTGATTTTGTTGCATGCTTTTTTCAATATCTTCTACAAATAACTTCCATCGTTGGCGGTAATAAGTTTGCATTAGACCTGCCCATGCCCTATTGGCATAATCTGTTAAATGTTTACCCGGCTGGCCCCAAACAGTTAAAATACGTTTAGCGTCTTCCGCATAATATTTTTTCTCATTAGATGAAGCAGCCATTTTTTCTGCATCGGCAATCCAACTACCCAATAAAAAGTTTTGATTGGTAGCAAGTAATGTATCCAAATCGCTCAACAACTGCAACATCTGTTGACCATATTCATGAACGGCAACGGCATTGTGTTGTTCATACGCTGCTGTAAATTTATCGCGTAGTACTGCAAAATAATTACCTAAAACCTGTCTTCCGGTATTCACAACATCATATAAATAAACGGCAGGTGTTTGATTATTTACAGGGGCCTGTAATAGTAAATTCCATGCCTGCAGCAAATCTTTGTTACTGTAATTAATTACGGGATTTGTAGTCCAGGTATTGTGTCCGGTTAATGCTGGGCGAGCATTGGTTAAAGTTGCACGTCCCAAACCGGCACGTTCTGCATAAGCAGTTTGCAACAAAATATTCCATGCCTTTTCAACATCGGCATTAGGTTGGCCGTAACGGGTTTTAGCCCAATTATTTACCCAATTTTGTACATTAACAGGGCCATTGCTCCAAGCTTTGTTTAATACATATACATACATAATGGGATTTACACCAAATCCTTCTAAAGTTGCACCAACTCCTTTCATATTTTCGCCACCTTTTTGAAAAGTATTTTCCATGCGTTCTTCCACTTCTTTCAAATTACCCTGCATCATAGTATTGCCTCCGAAATTGCCCAAGTAGCACCATATATAAGGCTGACCATAAAAAGCATCGGTAAATTTCCAAATCTCAGTATTGTCGCAATAATAATCTAGCAACGTCATTTTTCCTTGAGGTACAGCAGTTAAAAATGCTTTAATGCGTTCATCGGTCCATTGTTTTCTATTGTAATAAAAAATCCAACTCATTTGCAACCATTCGGCTTTGGGATCGGTTTGAAGCATTGATTCGTAAATGGTATTGGCTACCGATGCCAAGTATTGGGGTTCCCAACTGGGCGGTGTTACTTCATTGAAAGGATCGGCACCATAAATATGGCTAGTACCTAATAAGCGGGTTTGTTCGGCTAAATAGGCTTTTTGAATGGGTTTAAACAAGGAATCAAAAGGGTCTAAAAAATAACTTTGATATTGTTCACTAAAATCGCCCCATTCACCCAAGGAATGAATTTTAGCTTTAGGAAATAATTTTGCAAGTGCCTGAGGAACATGCCCTGCAAATGCAGGCAAAATGGGTTTCATGCCCAATTCTTTTTCTCGTGCTACAATTTTTTTCTGTAGTGCAAGTTGAGTATTCATCCAGTGCATGGGTAAAGGACCTTCCCATCGATCAATATTAGCCATTCTGTGCCAGGGCAAATAAGCAGGCCCGGTAAAAAAGCTTCGAATCTGCTCATCATTCAGACCAAATTTTTTCCAAACATTATACCATATGGATTCCTGGCCGGTAATGGCTAAAGGCATATTAATACCATTTAAAGCCATCCAATCAATAAACCACTGCCAATCGTTCCAATCCCACCAAGGCATGGTATAACCAAAAGTGCAGTAATTTAAAAAGAATCGTTCATTACAACGCGCTTTTAAACCTATGGATTGTTGCAATACCGGCATTTTTTCAGGTACTTTCACTCCTTCGTTTCTATACCAGGAAACATTAGCCCAACAACTATTTTTTAAATAATAATTCAGACCAACGGCCATTGCATTGACGTTATTACCCTTGATATATAAACTATTATCTTGCCAATAAATAAAAAAACTGTCGGTAGAACAATTGGGAATTTCCTGAAAGTGAATATGCGGGGCATAGTTAGGCACTACCCTTTTTGCCAATGCATTAGCAGCACTGATATTAGAACTAACAGGGGTTTGAGCAACACTTGCTACCGAAATGGCACTAACCAGCAACAGATAAAGCAATATCCTTTTCATATGTTTCATTTTATTTGTTACAACAATAGCATGCAATTCAGCATGATGTAGTTATGAAACACAAGCGAGGGTATTACAACCAACAGGTGATAAAGTTAAGCTTCTTCTTTGGCTAACATTAAATAAGCCTTAATAAATCCGTCTAATTCCCCATCCATAACCGGGCCAACATTACCCACTTCAAAATTAGTGCGGTGATCTTTTATCATTTTATAGGGATGAAAAACATAACTTCTTATTTGACTTCCCCACTCAATTTTCTTTTTTGTTGCATTAGTTGCATTAATGGCTTCCTGGCGTTTGCGTAATTCTTCTTCATACAACCTACTTTTCAGCATTTTCATAGCCATTTCACGATTTTCGCCTTGTGTACGCGCTTGTTGACACTCCACAATAATTCCCGAAGGAATATGTTTTAAGCGAACTGCCGTTTCCACTTTATTTACATTTTGACCACCCTTACCACCGCTTCGATAAAATTCCCATTCAATATCGGCAGGATTCACATTAATTTCAATAGAATCATCAATTAAAGGATATACAAATACCGAAGCAAAAGAGGTATGCCTCCTGGCATTACTATCAAAAGGCGAAATACGTACCAATCTATGCACGCCACTCTCAGCTTTTAAAAAACCATAGGCAAAGGGGCCATCAAACTGTAATGTTACACTTTTTATACCTGCTGCATCACCAGGTTGCAAATCCACCTCCGTTACCTTCCATCCTTGTTTTTCACCATACATGATGTACATGCGCATTAGCATTTCAGCCCAATCCTGACTTTCAGTGCCACCGGCACCGGGGTTTATTTGCATTAATGCAGGCAATTCATCTTCCGGCTTATTGAGGGTACTTTTAAATTCTGCATCCTCAATTATTCTAAGTGCCTGTTCGTAGGCTGCTTTTGTTTCCTCTTCAGTAGCATCACCGGCTTTCCAAAACTCAAATAAAACGGTAAAATCTTCAACAGCAGTATTTACCTGTTGAAACAAAGCCAACCAATATTCATGAATTTTAATGGTTTTCATGATGGCGGTTGCCCGCTGGTTATCATCCCAAAAACCGGGTGATAAGGATAATTGTTTATCGGTTTCTAATTTTTGTAAGCGGTTATCAACGTCAAAGAAACCTCCTCAGAACCAAAACACGGTCCTTCATAGCTTTTAATTGTTCCTGTGTCATATGGTTACAAAAATAGGGAAATGCGCTAATGAATGTTACATCTGTCAATTTGCACGCCAATTCAATTAATAAGCAAAATAAATCATGCAACATTTTTATGCATTTTTAATATCGTATCATCTGCACAAATCAGTAGTTTTATTATTTACTATCAACACCCTGTTTTTTGTGATGAGAACTAAAGCGGCATTTTATAACGGATTAAAACTTAGCTTATGCAAAAAATTATAGTAGCAATTTTAATTATAACAGTTTTTACATTGGGTGCTTGTTCGCAAAACCAATCAAACACAAAGGCCTTAGAAGCAAAGGTTGATAGTTTACAAAAACAAGTGAACAATAGTTATAAACCCGGTTTGGGTGAATTTATGTCAGGCATACAAGTACACCATGCCAAGCTATGGTTTGCAGGCATTAATAGCAATTGGAAGTTGGCTGATTTTGAAATTCATGAAATTATGGAAGCCTTAGATGATATACAAATGTATTGCACAGACAGGCCTGAATCGAAAAAAGTTGTAATGCTGCAACCGGCCATTCACAGTTTAAATAAAACCATTGCTGCACAAAATGTTCCTGCTTTTAAAAATGCATTTGTGTTTTTAACGCAAACCTGTAACAATTGCCACAGGGCCGTGAATTATAATTTTAATGATGTGGTAATACCCACTACTCCACCATTCAGCAATCAATTATTTACTGTACCCAAACAATAAAAAAGCTACAAACCTCATAAGCCGGATTCTGTTTCTACTTTATCATTTATCTGCGATAAACATTACTGTTTAACTGTTGCTGCCTACCCTGAGCCTTGAACGAGCAGCTCTTAAAACGGCTCTATACGTGGCATTGCAGCACCCAAGGTTTACCCGCAGCTATTGTTACCAATAACAGCCGTGAGCTCTTACCTCACGTTTTCACCCTCATCATACATTCAGCATGACAGTTATTTTCTGTGGCACTTTCTCTCACCAAATGGTGGCCGGCTTTTCACCGGTGGGTTGCTCTGTGCTGTCCGGACTTTCCTCCCTGTTTATTCAAACAAGGCGATAAAGCGGGTTTGTAGCCAAATGTAAAGGTATTACAAATTATTTTGAAGGAAAGCTAAACTTAAAGCCCAGGCTTCTTTTGCCGCTTTAGGATGATAACTACTTCTTTCATTGCAATGAAAGCCATGGTCGGCATAAGAAAAAATTACTTTAGCATAATCTTTTTTGGCAGCAATAAAAGCTTGCTCAACCTCATGAATATGTTCTTGCGTAATGTGTTTATCTTTTCCTCCATAAAACAATAATTGTGGGCCATGTAATTCAGCAATATGCGAAGCAAGCATTTGCATTCCGCCTCCATAAAAGGAAATGCCTGCACTCAACGGTGCCACCATATTCGCCAATAAAGCCACTCTTCCACCCAAACAAAAACCCATAGAGGCTATTTTTTTAATTTGAACATTTTGTTGGTTTTGTAACCAATGATAAGCGGCTAAAATATCTGCGGTTAACTGTTCAACAGTTAATGCCTGAAAATGTGGCGCTATTACACTAAAATCTTCATAACCGGTTGCAAAACCTGCCGGCGCTGTACGATGATACAATTCAGGTGCAATAACCACATATCCTGCCTTAGCCAAACGCTGTGCTACATCTTGAATATGATGATTCACACCAAATGCTTCCTGAAAAAGTAAAATACCCGGTTGTGGTTGATGAGTTGATTCATGTGCAATAAATGCTTGCATCTGTGTTCCATCACTTACCGGCAAAATAATATGGTCTGTTATCATAACTATTTTTTTAATATTGAAAATATATTTCTGTAGCACCATACCCATAACGGGGATGATATTGATTGATGAATGTTTTTACTTCTTTTCTCCCTTTCAGCAGATCGTGAATTTCATCACGTAACTTGCCACTGCCTACGCCGTGAATAACAATTAAAGAAGGTTGCCTGTGAGCTACCGCCAAATCGTACCATTTTTCAAACTCTTTTAATTGATACATTAGAATATCATAGTTACTCATGCTCTTCCAATCGTCTAATAATTTTTCCATGTGCAAATCTACTTCTGACCGTGGTGGCGGTAAATTTTCCCTTATCTTCTTGGCTTCATACACTTTATAACCCTGAGCAGCCAATCCGGTTAAGGCAATTTTCTCAGGTTCAGGTAAGGCATCCGGATAATGATCAAATAATAAGTATTCAATTGCCGGTTGATTATTGGCTTTTAATGCTTCAATTTTTAAAAATAATTGTTTGGCTTTTATTTTGTGCGTTACCTCAAAAAATGGGGCTTTGTTTTTTTGAGGATTTTGTAATTGAAAAGTGAAATGAAAAGCCGGTGCATCATTTACCCCTGCAAAATCTAAATCGTGCAAATAAAAATCATGGAAGGGCAATAAATTAATTTTTAAATCTAATATGCGCTCGCCTCCTAAATTGTGGCTATACTCTAAATCATAAGCAGTATTGGTTCTGTTGGAAAGATATATTTTGAATTTATCAACTATTTCATCGTTAAACTCATCAAACGAAAAAACCGGAAATAAGGAAAGCCATACTCCGTTAGCCACTTTGGCTTGATTGGGCTTTGGTTTTTCTTTTGGAATTTGGTCAACATACATTTTAGGCACCGGGTTTGGCACTGCTTTTTCTTTTAGTTGCTTACTGAACCTGTAGAAGTAGGGAAAATCAATTTGGTCGGTATAAGCAGGAAATTGTACACCGCGAACCTCAATTAACACCATTTTATCGTTAATAATTTCTACAACTTTTCCTGCTTCGTGGTTATGCAACACAATAATTTCATCGCCTACCTGATACTTCATTACTTTAAAATTTTAATATGCTTGCCTTATATAAGGCCAAATTTATTTAATAAATAGCAGACACAAATTTACAATTTATATTATGCCATCTAATAATAAAAAAAGCCGCAATTTGTTAAAAGCGGCTTTACTAGTATGGATGATTTAGATTAATTTAAACTTCTAAAGTCAACAGGTACTAATTTACTCACACCCGGCTCTTGCATGGTTACACCATAAATTACATCAACAGCACTCATGGTTTGTTTGTTGTGGGTAATTAAAATGAATTGGGAA
Organism: Hydrotalea sp.; assembly: GCF_049968455.1. Classification (NCBI taxonomy): domain Bacteria; kingdom Pseudomonadati; phylum Bacteroidota; class Chitinophagia; order Chitinophagales; family Chitinophagaceae; genus Hydrotalea; species Hydrotalea sp. The sequence continues at coordinate 17,211 of NZ_JBMFQT010000005.1, forward strand.
TTGCCACTAAACTGTTTAATCATTTGCGTAAACTTAGTAACATTTGCATCATCTAAAGGCGCATCCACTTCATCCATAATACAGAATGGTGCCGGTTTAATTAAATAAATAGCAAATAATAATGCTGTGGCAGTTAACGTTTTTTCACCACCACTTAACTGTGAAATTGATGAAGGACGTTTTCCACGTGGCTTGGCCATAATTTCAATACCACTTTCTGCCAAGTTTTCCGGATTTTCCAAAACCATGTCGCAAGTATCTTCATCGGAAAATAATGATTTGAATACCTTTTGAAAATTTTCGCGCACTCTATTAAAAGTTTCCAAAAATTGTTGATTGGCAGTGGTTTCCACTTCCTGAATAGTTTGTAACAAACTTTCTTTTGCCTGCACCAAGTCATTCTTCTGCTCTACAATAAATTCATAACGCTTCTTCATTTCCTGATAGGCTTCAATAGCAGTGGGGTTTACTTCACCAATGTTTTCCAAACGCTTACGCATTCTTTCACTGGTAGTTTGCAACTCTTCCAAGGTTAGCTCGGTTGTACGCGGTTGTTCTAAAATTTCTTCTAAATTAATTTTAAACTCCACATTTAAACGTTCCTTCATTCCCGCCAACTGCAATTTCAATTCGTTTAGCTTATCTTTTATTTCATTCAGCAGGTGTTCGGACATTTCTCGTTGCTTATTCTTTTGGCGAACTAATGATTCCTTTTCCTGCAGTATATTGCGCATATTGTAATAAGCCTGGTCAGCTTCGTTTAATTGCCGCTCCTCTTGTTCTTTTTGTTTCATTAACTCCAGCAACTCTTCTTCAATAATTGTAACCGCCAACTTACCTTCTTCAATTTGCGCAGAGGCTTCAGTTAATTGTTGTGCATTGTTGGTAATTTGTTTTTGCAAATCGTTTAACTGATTTTCTTTAAACTGCAATTCCTGCTTAATAGCATTTATTTTACTTTGTTGACGGGTTATTTGCAAATTAAAATCGTTAAACTGCGCAGTAGCAACATTATAATCTTGTTCTGCTAATTGATAGTCTTGCTCAATCATGGCCATTTCGTTACCTAAAGCCTTTAATTGTTCATTTAATTCTGCTAAATTTTGGCGGGTTGTAGCAATGCTATCTTGCTCATCTTGCATGCGTTGCTCAATGTCATCTAAACGTTGAGTGGTTTGTTGCTGTGAGTTGTTTAAATTTTCAATTTTATTTTTTGTTGCAAACACTTGATTAATGAGCTGATTAATTTCATTTTCAGTGCTGCGTATCGTTTGTTCTTTCAGTTGTTGATTAAATCCAACCACTTTTTCATGATTATGTTGAATGTCGGCTTTCAACAAATTAACCACAGCTTCCTGTGCTTGAATTTCTTCTTCCAGCTTTTCTAAGTTTTTTGCACGACCAATTTTTTTACCTTCAAATAGTCCAACACTTCCACCGGTTAAGGTGTACTTTCCTTTCACTATTTTACCGGATTTTTCCAAGATGATGACATCAGAATTTAAAGTCTGTTCGAATACGTTTTCAGCGTCAGCAATGAACACATTGCCCAATAAATAAGTTGCCAGAGCTTTGTATTGCTCATCTACCTCAATAATATCCATTGCAGCAATGGTTTGAGCGGGTTGAGCAACATTGGTTTGAAAATTCCTGAACTTATCTAACATAAAAAAGTTCGCTTTACCTTTATTGTGTTGGTGCAATAAGTTTACGGCTTTTAAACCTTCTTCCAAATTATTTACTACAAAATAATTTAAGTAAGGCTCTAAAACATTTTCCACTGCTGCCCTATATTCTTCCTGCACATAAATAATGTCTGACAAAATGGGGGCCGAATGATTCCAATCAGCATTTTTGCTCAAAAATTTAATACTTTCAGGATAGCCTTCCATTGAATCAATTAAACTTTTCAGCAGGTTGTATTCATTTTTACGGGCATCTAACTTACGGCTTTCCTCTGCCAACTGATTCCGCAAAACTTCTAATTCCTGTTGGGTTTCCAATATCTGCTGTTTGGTTTTTTCGTGTTGTTCTTGCATTTCCTGCAATTGCAAGCGCTTATTGGCCAAGTTATTTTCTTTTTCCGCCAATTCAACAGTTAATTGCTGTAATTGCAATTCGCGATTTTGTTGCTCAGTTTGTAATTGTATTTGCGAACGCTGCAAGTTTTGAATAGAAGTATCGGCAACAGCTACTTTTTTCTCTGCATCAAACTGTGAACGTTGTATTTGTTGATATTGCTGCCTCAATTGATCAACACCGGCACGCTTCTCGTCAAAAATTTGCCTTTTCTGTTCTACCTCAAATTTTAAATTGGTTAAACCTGCTTGCATTTCAGCCAGCTTATTTTCTTCATCTTTTATTTGGCTGCGACTAAACACCAATGATTCATCAATACCCTTCAGTTGGCCTTCGGCATTTTGTAAAAATTGTTTTAACCCGGTTTCTTTTTCTTTTAAAAATACTAGCTTCTGAGCTGCCAAATTTTTATCGCTTTCTTTTGTTCTTAGTTTTTGCACCAGTTCATTAAACTGATATTGCATGCTTTGCAAGGTCCTTTCTTTCTCAACAAAACCTACTTTTTCCTGTTCTAACTCAGCTTCCATGCCCGCAACTTCTGCTTCTAACCTAATTTTTTTATCGGTTTCAATTTCTTGTTGCTCATTTAGTTCTTTATAAGTTAAATTAAACCCTTCTAATGAAGCTTTAGCCAGCTCAACAGCTATCAGTTTATATTCTTTTTTTATTTCGTAAAACTTTTCTGCTTTTTTGGCCTGGCTTTCTAATGATTTTAGCTGGTTATGAATTTCGAATAAAAGGTCTTCAATACGGGCTAAATCTTGCTCAGTTGCATCTAATTTTGATTTGGCTTCTTTTTTTCTGGTTTTATAAATAGTGATACCGGCAGCCTGTTCTAACATTCGGCGACGGCTATTTTCCTTGTCGTTAATAATATCGTCTACCATACCCAATTCAATAATGGCATAGCTGTCGGTACTAACTCCGGTATCTAAAAACAGGTTATGAATGTCTTTTAAACGACAGGCTACATCATTTAAACGGTATTCACTATCACCATTCTTGTAAAAACGGCGGGTAATGGTTACTGTACTAAACTCAGTAGGTAATAAATTACGGGTATTCTCAAACGTTAGGCTAACTTCTGCAAGGCCACTAGGGCTCCTTGTTTTAGAGCCATTAAATACCAATGCTTCTAAATTCTCGCTTCGCAGCGACGATATTTTTTGCTCGCCAATTACCCAACGTATACTATCAATAATATTACTTTTTCCACAGCCATTGGGCCCAATGATGCCGGTAATACCTTCATCAAAGTTAACCACTGTTTTGTCGGCAAAACTTTTGAAACCTTTAATTTCTAATGACTTTAATCGCACAGCACTATAATTTTTTAGTACCTGCGAACATAGCTAAAAACCTTTAAAAATGTATGTGTTTTTATATTTTGTGGAGAACTGGCAAGAAAATGAGGAAAAGTAATTTTTTGCCGTTTTGTAGACTGTTTTACATAGAAAAAACCTTACTTTAAGGCTATTTCCCAAAAAGTAAGGCTTCCTGTTATTATAGAATAATTTACCATTTGTCTACTTCTTCGGTACTATCATTGTTTAAAGAAGTAACATTGGTTTCGCTTGTTATAATTTCAATGGTATTTCCTTGTTCATTTGAGCTAACAGCAACAAAAGTGCTTTGTTCAGTTGCTTCATATCCATCTCCTTCAGGATATTCATGATTAAATGCATCGAAATCGAAATCGGGCATTAAATCTGTTTTCACAAAATCAATGGCTTCGTTTAAGGCTTTTATGAATTTATTAAAATCTTCTTTGTACAAAAAGATTTTGTGTCTGTCATAACCATTGTCATCAAAACGTTTGCGACTTTCAGTAATGGTTAAGTAATAATCGTTGCCTTTGGTGGCTCTTACATCAAAAAAATAGGTTCTTCTTTTTCCGGCTCTAATACGTTTGCTATAAACGCTTTCCATTTTTTTTTCGTTATTCTCGTACGCCACAGTTGTAAAGATTTTGGTTACTGAATGAATTGTGCAGGCAAATATAGTATTGTTTACGAATTACCAAAATTTAAGGTTAAAAGCTTTTTATGATTATGCTTGCTGCATTTTTTCTAAAACTTGAATTCTGTATAGCTCTGCATAATACCCGTTGTGTTGTAGTAGGCTTTCATGAGTGCCTTCTTCAGTAATAACCCCATCTTCCAATACTACAATTTTATCAAACCGAAAAGTAGAAAATATGCGGTGGGTAATAATAATCCCTGTTTTATCTTTTAAAAACTGATATAAATTGGTTACAATTTCATTTTCGGTTTTCGCATCAACAGCGCTTAAACAATCATCAAATACAATAATTTCAGGTTGTTTAATTAATGCCCGGGCAATTGAAATACGTTGTTTTTGTCCGCCGCTTAAGGTTACACCGCGTTCACCCACCATGGTATCATATTGTTTTTCAAACCGCATAATTTCGTTATGCACGCTGGCATTTTTAGCAGCTTCTTCTACTAAATTTCTATCAATGCTGCCTTTTTGCCCAAATGCAATGTTGTTTGCAATGGTATCGCTGAACAAAAACACATCTTGCGGAATATAACTGATTTCGGTACGCAATGTTTTTAAAGGAATATCCTGCACTTTCATCCCGCCAATGGTAATATTACCTTCATCGGGATTATAAAAGTGTAACATTAATTGTGCTATGGTTGATTTTCCGCTGCCTGTTCTTCCCAATAACAACACTTTTTCACCCGCTTTAATTGATAAATTAAAATGGCTTAATGCTTTGATGCCGGTATTAGGATAGGTAAAACTTACGTTTTGAAAATGAATTTCGCCCGAAACATGCACCGGTTTAACATTGGGATGATCTTTAATGGCAGGTTCTGTATGCAAAAATTCATTAATTCGTTTTTGTGAGGCTGCTGCTCGTTGTATCATACTAGCTGTCCATCCAATGGCACTTACCGGAAAGGTTAACATGTTAATGTAAATAACAAATTCTAAAATGGTACCAGCACTTACGTTGTATTGTTGATGAATTAAATACCATCCACCAATGGCAATGGTTAGTAAGGTACTAATACCAATTAACAGCGTCATGGAAGGAAAGTAAATAGCTTCAACCCTAGCCAAACCAATGGCATTTTTTTTATAGTCTTCACTATTGTCATTAAAAAAATGCAACATTGATTTTTCCTGCACAAATGATTTAATAACACGAATACCGGAATAAGATTCCTGGGCAGCAGTGGTTAAATCGGATAATAATGCTTGAATTTTTTCGCTTTTACGGTTAATGATTGTATTAACGTAATAAATGGTAACCGCTAAAATAGGCAAAGGCGATAAAACATATAAGGTTAAATGCCAGTTTGTTTTAAACATAAAAAACAAACAAAAGCCAATAGTTGCAGCCAAGTTAATAAAGTACATTACTGCAGGGCCTACATACATACGAACCCTGCTAACATCTTCAGTAATTCGGTTCATTAAATCACCGGTACTGTGGGTTTTATAAAAAGCGGCATCTAACTGTTGATAATGTGTAAATATTTCATTTTTCTGGTCGTATTCAATGTGGCGACTCATTACGATAATGGTTTGCCGCATTAAAAACATGAAAAATCCCCCTATTAATGCCAATAAAAACAAAATAACAGCACTAATTAAAATATTGGTGGTAATACTATTTTTATGAGTTTGTGTTAAATGAATGAATTGCTGTACCAAATAATCATAGTTCGCAATTCGTTTGTTTTCTGTTGCAGTATTAGCGGCAGTTTGTTGGCGAATTAATTGTTCCGCCTGGTCAACCACATAGCCTGAAACCTGTGGAGCCAGAATTCGAAAATAGTTGGATAAAACAATGAATAAGATTCCCAGTAAAAACCGGGTTTTGTATTTCCAGAAATACTTATTAATTACCGCTAAATGTTTCATTTGCGGCAAAGATACAAAAAGCCAACGGTGTTAATATTAGCTTGTTGAACTAAGCAGATTGAATATAGCTATGCAATTGTTCAATTGTTTCTTTTTGATCGTGAATGGTTTCATAAATAACATCGTTAATGGAAACAATGCCGCAAAGTTTGTCGGTTGCATCAAAAACGGGTAAATAACGAATATTGTTATCACTCATAATATGCATACAACTTTCAATAGAAGTTTCAGGAGTAATGTGAGGAAGCCCGGTACTCATAATTTCAGCAACAGTAGTTGCTTCAGAATGTTTACCCATTAATATTACTTTACGAGCATAATCGCGTTCGGTAAGAAGGCCAATGTAAAGTTGATGTTCATCCCAAACAACTACAGAGCCAATATTTTTATCAGCCATTAATTTGAGTGCATCAAAAACAAGTGTTTGTGCAGGCACACCTATGGTATTGTTGCCTTTTCTGTTTAAAATGTCTTTTACTTTTTTCATGGCCAAAGCAGTTTTAAAGTGGTTAATGTTCAATGGAAAATACAATTTTAAATGCACATAAACAAAATTAAACACACCGAGTAAGTAATTTTTTTTGGAAGATAATTTGTCACGCCTTTATTTTGCATCCGGAGAGATGGCAGAGCGGTTTAATGCGGCGGTCTTGAAAACCGTTGACTGTAACAGGTCCGGGGGTTCGAATCCCTCTCTCTCCGCTCCCACAAAAAAACTCCTGAAATGCTCAGGAGTTTTTTTATTACTTATAACATTAAGTATTTTTTTGTTTTATAGACATATTATTTTTCGTTTACTTGCTTTTTGTTGTGATGTGTAATATAACGGGTGGTTTCATAAATGGCCTGCATCCAAGTTTGCATGCTTTTTTGTAAGGAGTCGGTTTGCGGGTTATGAGGAACAGGTGTATCATTAAGCATCGAAAACATTTTAATTTTTTCCGGTTTAGCAATAGGTTGTGTAACAAAGTATTGGTGTTGCAATAACCCTAACTCCTGCTGTTCACCTTCAAAAATAAAAGCCATGTTTTGGGTGGTATCTTTTACGTGCAATAAATCGCGCCCCATACTTGTATTAGTATATGGAATATTAGCTATGCCTGCTAAAATAGGCAACACATCAACCTGCGAAGCCAACATGGTGTGTTTTGCGGGCTTAACTAATTTTGGGGCATAAACTATAAATGGCACATGATTTTTAGTTAAACCTTGGCTTGTATAAACTTTAGGAAATAAAGCTTCTGCATTGCCTACTAAGCCATGGTCGCCTATAAATGCAATAATGGTATTATTGAAATAAGGTTCTTTTTGGATGGTTTCAATAAAATGCTGCACGTTGTAATCAAAATACCGAAAAGCATTGTATTCATCGTTAGAGGTGAATCCATATTTCAACAATGAGTCATTGGGTAAGGTAATTTTTTTAAACTGCTTTAAATCTTCCGCCGCAATGGAATAAGGCCGATGGTTATCGGCTGTTTGAATTATTGCAAAAAAAGGACGGGTTTGTTCTGCTAATACTTTATTGGCAGCTGTAAACAAATTATGATCGCTAATTCCCCAAACATCTAATCGTGGGTAGTTATAATCTTTTTCTTCGTATATATGAAGGCTATCAATATTATTTTCCAACAAGCCTTTTATATTAGCCCAACTGGTACTTCCACCAATAAAATAATAATGTCCGTAATTTTTAAAAGAATTAATAATGGTCTGCTGATCAACAATTTGCGGATTACGGCTGGCTGTTTTGTTTTGTTCAACATCGGTTAAACCGGTAATGGTGGTCCATACACCCCGGGCAGTACCAAAACCCGGCGTAAACATATGGTCGAAAAATATACTTTTTTCTGCTAATTGATCAATAAAAGGGGTACTATTTAATGGATTTCCGAATAAAGAACTTTTATAAGCACTAAAACTTTCTGAAATAACGAGAATGATGTTGGGGTGTGTAGCGGGTAAGCTGGTATCGGCAGGAATATGCCTCTCATAATTTAAGTTTACGGAATCAGGTTGCGTAATCCCCAAATAGTCCACCATTAATGGATAATATTTTCTGGCCAATGCTTCATTATAGGTTGATTGACGAAATGCCAAGGTGCTGAAAAAACTTTGGAAAGGATTTAAGGATGCTTGTGCATTAAAGTCGCTATTTAAGGAAAAAGCATCACTCCAACGTAAGGGGTATTGCTCAAATTTCCCAAATATGCCAAAGCCAAAAACCAAGAAGTAAATAATTGAAAAAAGCGTTCTTTTTGATTTAAAAGGCTCATAGCGTGCATCAGTAAGAGCTATTCGTTGATAGGTAAATCGTACCCACCAAAAACTTATGGCTACAAAAACAATCATTCCCAATACAATCCAAATAACATGATAGGTTTGCCATAACATTCCTAAAGAAATACGAGTATTATGCAAAAAATCGAGGGCCTGTGCGTTTAAGCGCACATCTAAATAAGCAAAATGGCCATAGTCAAAAGTGTAAAAAACGGTAAATACGACTATAGCAATGAACCAAATAAGAAAGGCAAATTTTTTACCCATTATAGTACGAAACGGATGAACGGGCTTAATTAAACCGAGTATTAGCATTAGAATAACCATGATACCCACATCCCGAGCATCAAATCGAAAACCCAGCCATAATACTTTGAAAAATGAACTCCAGGAAAAAGCTACGGTATTAAATAAAGTAAAAGTAAAAATACGAGCAACCGTCATAATAATGAAAAAAGTAATGGCTAATACCAATATCCAACGCTGTAAACGCGACAGTAGATTTTTTTGCATGTTAAAAAAGTACAGTTCAGTAAAAGGGTAAAATTAGGCTATTTTTGAAAGAAATAGGTATTAAGGAATTAGCTTTAAGCTTTACATATTTTGGCGAACCCTTCCCGCACCTCTATAAGCATGCTTCCAGTAAGGATCATTTAAATCGCTTATGGTAACACCACCACTAGATGAAGCATTCACAAATTTATTATTGGCCACATATATACCCACATGTGAAATTTGGCGACTTCTTCTGCCGCCGGTATGAAAGAAAACCAAATCCCCTTCTTGTAAAGAATCGTCCGGAATTTTGGTACTAACATTATATTGTTCCTGCGCTGTACGTGGCAAGTTAACGCCATACACATCACGCATGATAATAAAAGTTAATGCAGAACAATCAATACAATTCTTTGTACTTCCTCCTAAACAATAATTGGTGCCCCACCATTCTTCAATTTTTTGCAGCAATGCTATATCCGTTAATTTTTCAACAGTAGCATCTAAAATAATAGCATACTTCACCTGTAACCAATTGGCTTTTTCAATATTCACCCAATTGCGTGTATCCTCATTAGTAGTATTTAAATTTTTGATTTTAGAAGCATTGGTTTTATGTCTGGTATTTACCACATTTCCCGGAGTTACTTCTATGCCATCTATAAACTGGGGATTTCCTGCTTTACTGGCTTTTTGTGAATTGGCCAGCGAATTATCGTGAGCGGTAATTTTTCGTAAGGTTTTACAACTGGTTCCTACTACCAGCACTAATCCTGCAACAACTTTTAAAACCGTTATTTTCCTATACATAGTTTGCAAAATAAATAACCCTTTTATATGCATCCAAAACCTGCACAATTTTTTATGAATAACATTTATGAACAATGGAATGTGGATAATTTTTTTACATACAAGGGCCTGGTTTATTCAGTAATTTTGAATTTTCGATTGTAAAATTCAATAATCATGCCTCAATTTTCGCATTTACATGTTCACTCTCAATATTCTTTGTTAGATGGTGCAGCTTCTATTCAATCATTATATAAAAAAGCAGCTGCCCACCAAATGCCGGCGGTGGCTTTAACAGACCACGGCAATATGTTTGGTGTTTTCGATTTTGTAAATCAGGCATGGAAAAATACCAAAGTGGTGGGAAAAGATGCCAATGGAAAAGATATTGTTGAGCCCGTTATTAAACCTATTGTAGGCTGCGAATTTTATGTTGTTGAAAACAGACATATTAAAAACTTTACCAAAGACCAAAAAGATCATCGCTTCCATCAAGTATTATTAGCCAAAAACAAGCAGGGCTATCAAAATTTGATAAAACTTACTTCATTGGGTTTTATTGAGGGTATGTACAGTAAATATCCCAGAATTGATAAAGAACTTATTCTGCAATACCATGAGGGATTAATTGCCACAACTTGTTGTATAGGTGCTTATGTGCCGCAAACCATTTTAAAAGGTGATATGGAAAAAGCGGAACAAGAATTTAAATGGTGGTTAGATATTTTTGGCGATGATTACTATATTGAGCTGCAAAGGCACAACATAAAAGAGCAAGAAATTATTAACCAAACCTTGTTGCAGTTCTCAAAAAAATATGGTGTTCCAGTAATTGCTACCAATGATAGCCATTACACAGAAAGAGACGATTATAATGCACACGACATTTTACTATGTGTTAATACCGGAGAAAAGCAATCAACGCCGGGCTTTGATGACTTTATTAACGATGATGCACAAATCAGGAACCGCCGTTTTAAATTTCCAAACGACCAATTTTATTTTAAATCACCCGATGAAATGGTCAACCTATTTGCAGATGTGCCTCAAGCCATTGACAATACCAATGCCATTGTTGACAAAGTGGAGGTATTAAATTTAAAAAAAGATATTTTATTGCCCGCATTCCCTATTCCACCTGCATTTAAAATACATGCTGACGATAACCTAAACCAATGGGAATACCTTAAACATTTAACCTATGAGGGTGCTAAAGAACGCTATGGGGAAATTAATACTGCTACACAAGAGCGAATTGATTTTGAATTATTCACCATTAAAACAATGGGGTTTGCAGGCTACTTTTTAATTGTAAGCGATTTTATTAAAGCCGGAAGGAACTTAGGTGTGTTTGTGGGCCCTGGTCGTGGTTCAGCAGCGGGTTCAGTAGTGGCCTACTGTATAGGCATTACGAATATTGACCCTATTAAATACAACTTGCTATTTGAGCGCTTTTTAAATCCCGATCGAAAATCAATGCCTGATATTGATACCGATTTTGATGACGATGGCAGACAAAAAGTGATAGATTATGTGGTTGAAAAATATGGTAAAAATCAGGTAGCACAAATTATTACCTATGGCACAATGGCTGCCAAAAGCAGCATTAAAGATGTGGCCCGTGTAATGGATTTACCATTGGCAGAAGCCAATATGCTGGCCAAACTAGTGCCCGATAAACCCGGCACCGAATTGAAACGTGTTTTACATGCGCCCATTACCGCTAAAGAAGGTGAAAAATCGTTAGAAGAAAAAGAAGGATATACACCCGAAGACATTGAAAACATAAAAAAACTAAGAGAAATTTACGCAGGGAATGATATTAAAGCCCAAATATTAAAAGAAGCCGATAAACTGGAAGGTAGTATTAGAAATACCGGCATACACGCAGCAGGCATCATCATTGCTCCTAAAGATTTAACGGAATTAATTCCGGTGGCCACTGCCAAAGATTCTAACCTTTGGGTAACCCAAATTGAAGGTAGCAGTATTGAAGAAGCTGGCGTAATTAAAATGGACTTTTTGGGTTTAAAAACCCTTTCAATACTAAAAACCGCATTGGAATTGATTAAAAAAAATCATCAAATCACTATTGATTTAGATAATATTCCTTTGGATGATGAAAAAACTTTTCAACTATATCAACGCGGCGAAACAAATGGCACTTTCCAATTTGAAAGTGTAGGTATGCAAAAGTATTTACGCGAATTAAAGCCCGATAAGTTTGATGATTTAATTGCCATGAATGCTTTGTATCGCCCGGGACCTATAGCTTATATACCTAGCTACATAGCCCGAAAGCAAGGGCGTGAAGAAGTGGTGTACGACATTCCAGAGGCTGCACAATATTTAGATGACACTTATGGCATTACTGTTTACCAAGAGCAAGTAATGCTGCTTAGCCAAAGCTTGGCAGGATTTAGTAAAGGTGATGCAGATGTATTGCGAAAGGCCATGGGTAAAAAACAAAAAAGTGTGCTTGATAAAATGAAAGCACAATTTATTGAAGGTGGAAAAGCACGTGGTCACGCATTGGAAGCTTTAGAAAAAATGTGGACAGACTGGGAGGCATTTGCGCAATATGCTTTCAACAAATCTCATAGTACTTGTTATGCTTTTGTTGCTTACCAAACTGCTTACCTCAAAGCACATTACCCTGCAGAGTATATGGCAGCGGTTTTGAATCACGCAGGCAGCATAGAAAAAATTACATTTTTTATGGAAGAATGTAAGCGCATGGGTATTAAAGTTTTAGGACCCGATATTAATGAATCGCTGAAAGGATTTGCTGTAAACAAAAAAGGGGAAATACGTTTTGGATTAGGTGGCATAAAAGGCGTTGGAGAAGCAGCCATTGAAAATATTATTGAAGAGAGAGACAAAAACGGACAGTTTAAACATATTTTCCATTTTATTCAACGGGTAAATCAGCGTAGTGTAAATAAAAAGTCACTTGAAAGCCTAGCCTACAGCGGTGCATTCGATTGCTTTCCTCAAATGAACCGAGCACAATTTTTTGCGAAAGGAGATGGTGATAAATATACCAACCTGGAAAAGATAATTAATTATGGGGCGGCCAGTACACAAGCTAAAAATGGGCATGGCAATACCCTATTCGGCGAAATGTCGAGTGCTATGGAAATACCTTTACCCAAATTAGCAGAATGTGAAGAATGGCCACTCACTGAAAAATTAAATTATGAAAAAGAAGTAACCGGAATGTTTATGAGTGGGCATCCATTAGATCATCATCGTTTTGAATTGAAACACTACAACCTATTAGAAATAGCAGAATTCAATGAAATAAAAAACGATACCGCATTAATTAAACAAGCAGCAAACTTAACGGTACGACTAGCCGGCTTAATTGTTGATGTGCAACATAGGGTAACCAAAACCGGTAAAAACTTTGGCACTTTTGTTTTAGAAGATTTTACAGGAAAAACCGAGTTTACCTTGTGGAGCGAAGATTATGTAAAATTTCAAAACTACTTAGAAGTGGGTCGAAAAATATTCTTATCCGGTAATTTCCGACAACGTTTTAAAAACGATACGAATTTTGAGCTAAAAATTAATCAACTTTTTTTGTTAGAAACTTTAAAAGAAAGAAATACAAGGGTACTTGAACTAAATTTAGAACCTGCCAGTATTACAAAAGAATGGATTGAATTTTTAAATGAAAATGTAAAAGCTTTCCCGGGCAAAACTTTGTTGAAATTTAATATTGTGGATGATGATGAAAATTTAAAAATTAGCTTGTATAACAATGAAACAGGCATATTATTGAATGACGAGTTAATTAATTTTTTACAAAACCATCCTGAAGTAAAAGTGAGTGTACACCTGCAAAATTAAACTAACTATTAAACTGACTATTTGCCTTAGTATTGTACTGTTAAAGACTGAATGTCGCTGTTAAAGTCATCCGAAAGTCATAATTAACAGTCGTGTATAACTGTTTTGACAGGTATAAATAGTTTGGATTTAATTTTGCGTTCAATATTTATAAATTAATTTTTAAACCTTATAAACTTGTACAAATGGCTTTAGAATTTACTGATGCAAACTTCTCTACAGAAGTGTTAGCAAGTGATAAATTAACTATGATTGATTTTTGGGCTGAATGGTGTGGTCCTTGCCGTGCTATAGGTCCCGTTGTTGAAGAACTAGCAAAAGAATATGAAGGCGTAGTAAAAGTGGGTAAATTAAATGTTGACCACAATCCACAAGTAAGTTTAAACTATGGCATTACCAGTATTCCTGCTATTCTTTTTATTAAAAACGGTCAAGTAGTTGATAAATTGGTGGGCGCACAGCCTAAAGCCAATTTCGTTAAGAAAATTGAAGCACACAAATAGTTATAACTTCTAAAGTTAAAATAAGAGGCCATCTTTTTAAAGCATGGCCTCTTTCATTTTCATTATGTTAATGATGAAATTGTGCAACTTCTTCAGGCCTATGCCGATGCCTGAATAACAAAAGAAACAAAACTGCAATGATAATGGCATAACTGGCAAATGATATCCATATTCCATACCAATCCAAACTATTATCCGAATGTGTAAAAAATTTGGAAATAGCATACCCACTAATTCTACTGCCTAATAAAGCACCTATACCATTGGTCATCATCATAAAAATACCTTGTGCACTGGCACGTATATCGGGTTTTATTTGTGTATCTACAAACAAGGAACCCGTTATATTAAAAAAGTCGAATGCCATACCATAAACAATGCACGATAGAATAATCATCCACAACCCATTACCCGGATTTCCATAAGCAAATAACCCAAACCGAAATACCCAGGCCAGCATGCTCAGCAGCATTACAATTTTTATCCCAAATTTTCTTAAGAAGAACGGAATAGCCAGAATAAACAAGGTTTCAGAAATTTGAGAAATAGACATGATAATGGCAGGATACTTTACTGCAATGGTGTTTTTATATTCGTCAATTTTAGCAAAATCGTGTAAAAAGGTATCACCATAGGCGTTGGTTAATTGCTGTGCTGCGCCCAACAACATTGCAAATATGAAAAACAAAGCCATTTTGTATTGGCCAAATAATTTAAAAGCTTTCAGTCCCAACATTTCACCCAACGATTTTCTTTCGCCGGCTTTAGCCATAGGTACACATTTGGGCAAGGTAAATGCATAAACACCAAATATTAATGAAGCAACAGCTGCAACATAAAATTGGTCGGCCGAAGTTTCAATATGCAGTAAACTAACTATCCACATGGCAACAATAAACCCAATAGTACCCCATACACGGATGGGAGGAAAGTCTTTAATGGTATCCTTCCCATTTTTAATTAAAATGGTGTATGAAACCGAATTAGCCAATGCCAGTGTGGGCATATAAAAAATCATGTATAATAACAACACCCAGAAAAAAGAATCAGGATTATTGATGGCAGGGAGATAAAACAAAATGATGGCACCAATTAAATGACACAAACCAAGAAGTCTTTCTGCATTAATCCATCTATCGGCAATAATACCCATGATGGCAGGCATAAAAATGGCAGAAATACCCATGGTGGAAAAAATTTTCCCGAAATCTTCACCGGTCCATCCTTTGTTTTGAAACCAGTAAGCACCCACAGTTATTAACCAGGAACCCCAAATAAAGAATTCTAAAAAGCTAAGCACTATTAATCTCAACTTAACATTCATTGCATTTGATTTTTCATCTTGCATTTCAACAGCAAAACCTTCTTCTATAAGGCAGCCATTTAGGCAAGCAAGGTTAGCAATTAAATAAAGCAGGGAAGATAGTAATTTTTGCCAATTACTTAACAATCTATTCATACTAACGTTTATAATGGTAGTTTTGCAAATCAAAAAAAGAAGCAATCATGTTTACTACTATAGTATCGGAATCATTGCAAGTTCTTATTCAAACTGCCGATAAAACTTTACAACCTATTGCAGAAAAAATCATCAATCGGCAACGCATTAGTTTTGACGAAGGCGTTGCATTGTTTGAAAAAGGCAGCTTGCCTTTTTTAGGCGCATTGGCGAATTATGTTCGCGAACAAATGCATGGCGACACTACTTATTTTAATAGGAATTTCCATATTGAACCTACTAATGTTTGTGTATTTAGTTGTAAATTCTGTGCCTATTCACGCTTATATGCCCACCGTGAAGAAGGCTGGGAATTAAGTATTGACCAAATGCTAAACATTGTTAAAAGCTACGATGGAAAACCTGTTACAGAAGTGCATATTGTAGGTGGGGTTCATCCTAAAATGGATTTGGCGTTTTTTACTACTTTATTAAAAGCCATTAAAACACATCGCCCCGACCTTCATATTAAAGCATTTACCCCGGTTGAGTTAGATTATATGTTTAGAAAAGCGAAGGTTTCAGCAGAAGAAGGTATGCGTATTGCACATGAAGCAGGTTTAGATTCTTTACCAGGTGGTGGCGCTGAAATTTTTCATGCTGATATTCGCCAACAAATTTGTGCCGATAAAGTTGATGCAGAAGGATGGTTGCGAATTCATAAGGCTGCACACCAATTGGGTATGCACAGCAATGCCACTATGTTATATGGCCATATAGAAGAATACTGGCACAGAATTGACCATATGGAACGTCTTCGCCAACTGCAAGATGAAACAGGTGGCTTTAACACTTTCATTCCATTAAAGTTCAGGAACAAAGACAATGAAATGAGCCATGTACCCGAATCAACCGTTGTTGAAGATTTGAAAATGTATGCAGTTGCTCGTTTGTATTTAGATAATTTTCCGCATATAAAAGCCTACTGGCCTATGTTAGGTCGTAAGAACGCTCAACTTACTTTGCAATTTGGTGTAAATGATATTGATGGTACCATTGATGATTCCACCAAAATTTATTCAATGGCAGGCAGTGAAGAACAAAACCCAAGTATGAGCACCGCCGATTTAGTTACTTTAATTAAACAAGTACATCGCAAACCGGTTGAACGCGATACTTTGTACCATGTAATTAGAGATTACTCTTCACTAAGCCATGAGGAAATAGTGGCCAATCCATTACTAAATTAATCAGCATTCATAGGATGAACCGACAAGATTAAAACTAAATAGCTTAACATTCACTAAGGCTTAATGGCACATGCACTGCCAAACCACCGTCGGAGGTTTCTTTGTATTTACTGTTCATATCTAAAGCAGTATCCCACATGGTTTTAATAACCTTGTCAAGGCTAACTTTTGCAAAATCGGGTGCACTTTGCAGTGCCAATTGAGAAGCTGTAATAGCTTTAATTGCTCCCATGGTATTGCGTTCTATACAAGGTATTTGTACCAATCCACCAATTGGGTCGCAGGTTAAACCTAAATGATGTTCCATAGCTATTTCAGCAGCCATTAAAGCTTGCCTTTGGCTACCGCCTAAACTTTCGGTAAGTGCTCCCGCAGCCATAGCGCTGCTTACGCCAATTTCAGCCTGACATCCACCCATAGCGGCAGATATAGTGGCACCTTTTTTAAATATAGAACCTATTTCAGATGCGGTTAATAAAAAGCGAATAATTTTATCGGGTTCATTTCCATTGCAAAAACATACCAAGTATTGTAATACGGCAGGTATTACTCCTGCAGCCCCATTGGTGGGGGCAGTAACAACTCGTCCAAAAGCCGCGTTTTCTTCATTAACAGCTAAGGCAAAACAACTTACCCAATCTAACGTGTATTGAAATGCATTACCCCCTGCCCTAATTTTTTGTAACCAATCATCGTAATTCGCATCGGGCATTCCATTCATTAACTTCTTATTCAAATCAAAAGCTCTACGTTTTACTTTTAAGCCACCCGGCAATTCACCTTGGGTATGACATCCGCGGTAGATACAATCTCGCATTGTTTCCCAAATATGTAAAATGCCTTTACGCGTAGCTTCTTCACTCCGCCAAGCCAATTCGTTCTCCATTACCACATCACTAATGCTTAAGCCCTTCATGCACCAACTTAGTAAATCCTGCGCCGTGTCAATAGGAAAAGGCAAATCAACAGCCGTTTGGTTATTAGCAGCTGCTGCACCCCCTTCCTGAACAATAAAACCACCGCCAATGGAATAATAAGTAGATGCCATTTCTTTACCATCTTCCATTGTAATTAAAAAAGTCATGCCATTAGGATGATAAGGCAGACTTTCATTTTTTAAAAAAACAATATCTGCACTTGGTTCAAAAGGAATGGCTTTTTTACTATGCAACAGCAATGTTTTATTGGCTTTAATAGTTTCAATTTTAGGTATAATGGTATTAACATCAATCGTTTCAGGGTCTTCACCGCAAAGCCCCATCAGTACTGCGATATCAGTACCATGTCCATGGCCTGTTTTGGCCAAAGACCCATATAATAAAACCTGCATTTTTTTTACTTGCTTAATGTCATTCTTCTGTTCAACATCTTTTAAGCATTGCAATGCAGCACGCCAAGGCCCTAAAGTATGAGAACTGGAAGGACCAACACCTATTTTAAATATATCGAATACCGATATAGCTTCATGCATTTCATTTTTCATACTACAAAATTACGAACCACTTGTAACGAATGTTGCAAGATGTTTATATTTGATTATGCTTCAAAAAATCTTAGTTTTCTTTATAACAATAGCATTAATTGCCTGCCATACACCCAAAAAAATGATACAAACCCACCTTCCGATTAATTTTTTAGAAACATTAATGCAACAGCATTCACCAGAATTTGGAAGTATTTTAGAAAACAGAAATAATTGGAATGTACAAATCATTTACACACAAATTAATCGCGATAAAAATAATATTCCGCACTTTGAGGAATATTATTTCAATGTTGACACTAACCGCTACTTTTATCCGGCCAGTACGGTTAAAATGCCCGTAGCTTTTTTAGCGCTGGAAAAATTGCACCAGCTTAACTTACCTGGTGTAAATGCTAATACTACGCTTATTACTGATAGCAGCGCAACTCAACAAACTTTTGTATTTACGCAACCTACTGCCATTGATAGTAGGCCTACTATTGCCAACTACATTAAACAAATTTTTTTAGTAAGCGACAATGATGCATTTAACAGATTGTACGAGTTTTTAGGGCAAAAAACCCTTCTACAACAGTTGCAGCAAAAAGGCTATCCCAATGCACTTATCAGGCATCGTTTAGAAGTAAATTTAACAGATGAACAAAATAGGCTCACCAATGCCTGTAGCTTTTATGATACCAGCGGTCAATTATTGTGGCATCAACCGGCACAATACAACGATGGGCCATTGCCGAACCTGCAAGTATATTTAGGTAAAGGATATTATCAAAACCATCAACTCATCAATGCACCCTTCAACTTCTCGCAAAAAAATCGTTTATACCTGCAAGATCTTACCAATATTTTACGATCTGTTTTATTTCCACAATCCGTACCATCCACCTCAAGATTTGATATAACTGAGGCCGATAGGCAATTTCTATTGCATTGGATGAGTGCCTATCCGCATGAAAGTAATTATCCTTACTACGATACTGCTCATTATTGGGATGCTTATTGTAAGTTTTTATTGTTTGGATCGGAAAAAGGCAGCCTTCCTTCTAACATAAGAATTTTTAATAAAGTGGGCGATGCATACGGATTTTTAACTGATGTGGCTTACATCATCGACACCAAAAACAACATTGAATTCATGCTAAGTGCCACTATTTTGTGCAATTCAAAGGGCATTTTTAATAGCAATGATTATGATTATGAAACTATAGGTTATCCTTTCATGAAAAACATTGGCAAAATTGTATATGAATATGAATTAAATCGCAAACGCCCCTACCCACCCAATTTATCAGATTTTATACTTCAATACCAAAATCAATAAAAATTATTTATTTTTTTCGGCATCTACTGAAATTTATCTAATAAACCTGTTCATTAATTAAGTACATTTGGTGCCGTTTAAAAAAGCCATTGAATCATGAGCACCAATTTATCTACCCTATTAAATCGTTTTAGCGAACCGGAAACTTTAAAAATGGCCAAATTAGGCCGGGAATTAAGAGCCAAAGGAATTGACGTTATTGACTTAAGTTTAGGCGAGCCCGATTTTGATACCCCACAACATATTAAAGAGGCTGCAATTAAAGCTATTAATGACAACTGGAGTCATTACACACCCGTATCTGGTTATCCCGATTTAAAAGAAGCTGTTTGCACCAAATTAAAACGCGATAACAATTTAGATTATAAGCCAGAAAATATTATTGTTTCAACCGGTGCCAAACAAACACTGGCCAATGCTATTCTGGCTTTGGTTGATGAAGGCGATGAAGTAATTATTCCCACACCTTATTGGGTAACTTATTCCGAACTGGTAAAAATTGCCCGTGGCCATGTGGTTGAAATTAATACCACTGTTGAGCAAAATTTTAAAATTACCCCCGCCCAATTAGAAGCAGCCATTACCTCAAATACCCGTGTTTTTCTTTTTTCCTCTCCCTGCAATCCATCAGGCGCAGTATATACCAAAGAAGAATTAGCTGCATTGGTAAAAGTATTTGAAAAGCACCCACGCATCACCATTCTATCCGATGAAATTTATGAATATATTAATTTCATTGGCAACCACGAAAGCATAGCACAATTCCCTTCCATTAAAGATCATGTTGTTGTAATTAACGGATTAAGTAAAGGTTTTGCTATGACGGGCTGGCGTTTAGGTTACATGGCAGCCAATACAGATATTGTAAAAGCCTGCGAAAAATTACAAGGACAATTCACCAGTGGTACTTGCTCCATCACACAACGTGCAGCCATTGCCGCACTTACCGGCGATTTAGCATCAAGCCGCGCCATGACCGCCGAGTTTGCACGACGCCGTGAAAAAACCATGCAATTGGTAAACAGTATTCCCGGATTTAAATGCTTTGAACCGCAAGGTGCATTTTACGTTTTCCCCGATGTTAGTGCTTACTACGGCAAAAAATTCGGCAACGAAACCGTAGCCAATTCAGGCGATTTAAGCATGTTCATTTTAAACGAAGCACATGTGTCATCAGTAATGGGCGATGCTTTTGGCGAACCTAATTGCATTCGTTTTTCATTTGCCAACAGTATGGAAAACATTGAAAAAGCCTGGGAACGTATAAAAAATGCTTTAACCAAACTCAATTAATTTTATTAATAGCAGAATAGTATTTATGTAGTCAGCTGCATAACATTGGGTATCGCCTGTTGCGTCGCACACTTGTACTTGCAGAACCTTATGCAGCTGATTTTTTTAAAAATTACAATACCTTTTTTTCAGCAATATGCTGCAAAATTTTTACGGCATGCTCTCTTGAGTTTTCAATAAATAAACGATGGGTGTTATAACCTCCGCAAACCACACCGGCCAAATAAATGCCGGCAACATTGGTTTCATGCGTAGCTTCATCATAAGTGGGTTTTTGCACACCATCGTCCGACAATTCAATTCCTAAATTGCGCAAAAAAGAAAAGTTGGGCTGGTAGCCAGTAGCAGCAATTACCCATTGGTTGGGAATAGTAATGTTCCCGCCAGGTGTTTGTATGTGTACATGATGGGGCTCAATTGTAGTAATAACAGAATTGAAATAAGCTTTTATGGAACCTTTCTCAATGCGGTTTATAATATCGGGCCGTACCCAATATTTTACCCTTTCACCAATTTGGCTTTCGCGAACCACCATGGTAACGTTAGCACCTTTACGCCAGGTTTCCAATGCCGCGTCTACGGCAGAATTATTAGCACCCACTACCACAACATCCTGAAAAGCATAAAAATGTGGGTCCTTATAATAATGTGTAACCTTGGGTAAATCTTCACCCGGCACATTCAATAATAAAGGAATATCGTAAAAACCGGTTGCAACTATAATGTTGTGAGCATAGTATTGTTGCTTAATTGTACTAACTTTAAAACACAAAGGCAGTTGCATTGTTTTAGTAACCGCTGTAACTTCTTCGAACAAATGAATGTGTAATTGTTCTTTTAAAGTAACACGTCTATAATATTCTAAAGCCTCATTACGTGTAGGTTTCGCAGCAATACTAACAAAGGGAATATCGCCAATTTCAAGCCTATCTGAGGTAGAAAAGAAGGTCATATTCATAGGGTAATGGTATAATGAATTCACCAAACATCCCTTTTCTAAAATTAAATAATTTAACTGTTTCTTTTTAGCCTCAATAGCACAAGCTAAACCAATAGGACCACCACCAATTATAATAACATCAAATATTTCACTGTGTTCCATAAATTAAATTTTGTACGAACGGTATGCCACGTTATTTATGCACTTCACTTGTAAAGTGAAAAGTAATATCAGGATTGTTTGTGATTTCTGTGTTTAAGAACCATTCACTTTGTGCCAGATACACCGGCTGACCATCTTTATCTTCTGCAGTATTTTGTTGTTTAAAGCGCAAAAAATCTTCTAACTTTTTACTATCCTTGCTCGTTAACCAGCAGGCTTTATAAAAGGGTAAAGGCCTAAACTCAACCGAAGCACCATATTCTTGTAATAAGCGATATTGTATTACTTCAAATTGCAAATCGCCAACACAACCAATAATTTTTTTAGAACCACCAAATTGTGTAAACAATTGAGCCACACCTTCATCGGTTAATTGCTGAATACCTTTTTCCAATTGCTTGGCCTTCATGGGGTCTTTATTCACCAATTCTTTAAATATTTCCGGCGAAAAAGTAGGAATGCCTAAAAAATAAAAATTATCCCCTTCAGTAAGTGTATCTCCAATTTTAAAATTGCCGGTATCAAATAAACCCACTACATCACCCGGATAGGCATCTTCAATTACATCTTTACTTCGTGCCAAAAATGAATAAGGATTGCTAAAACGAATATCCTTATCCAATCGTACATGATGGTAATATTTATTGCGTTCAAACTTGCCACTACAAACCCGTAAAAAAGCAATTCTATCCCTATGTCTTGGGTCTAAATTGGCATGAATTTTAAATACAAAGCCACTAAATTTATCATCGTTAGGCGCTATTGCACCGGAAGAGGTTTCTCTTTGCTTTGGCGTGGGAGCTATTTGAATAAAAGTATTCAACATTTCTTGTACACCAAAGTTGTTTACAGCACTACCAAAAAATACGGGAGCTACTTTTCCTGTTAAATAATCGGCAACATTTAAATCACCATGTACGGCTTCTATTAATTCAACATCTTCGCGTAATTGGTTGGCATCTCGTTCACCAATTTTCATGTCAATAAATTCATCTCCTAGATCACTCAAATGAATCGCATCCTCATCATCTGCTTTTGTACCGGCAGTAAATAGCAAAAGATTTTTTTCAACCAAGTTATAAACCCCTTTAAAATCCTTACCACTATTAATGGGCCAGGTCATAGGATGAAGGGATATGTTCAATTCTTTTTCAATTTCCTCTAACAAATCAAAGCGGTTTTTACCATCACGATCCATTTTATTAATAAACACAATTACCGGTGTATCACGCATACGACACACTTCCATCAACCGCCTGGTTTGCTCTTCTACCCCATTTACGCTATCAACCACTAATACAACACTATCTACTGCTGTTAATGTACGATAGGTATCTTCAGCAAAATCTTTGTGGCCTGGAGTATCTAATAAATTAATTAAAAAGCCATTGTATTCAAAAGTCATTACACTGGTTGCCACCGAAATACCTCTTTGCTTTTCAATTTCCATAAAATCGCTGGTGGCATGCTTTTTAATTTTGTTGCTTTTTACAGCTCCTGCAGTTTGAATAGCTCCACCAAACAACAATAATTTTTCAGTTAAGGTAGTTTTACCGGCATCGGGGTGCGATATAATGGCAAATGTTTTTCTACGTTCAATTTCCGTTTGATAATTCATTGATAAATACCCTACTACTTTTAGTTTTTTACAAATAAGTGGCGCAAAGGTACAAAATTGAAGGTGAATGGCTTTGATTACATTAAGGCCTGTATTTGGGTGCCTTTAGTTAAAGTTAAAAAGCATATGAATGACATGATAGAAAAGTTAAAAAAATTCACTTTATGTTATCAAATTATTATCAAAATATAATATAATTATTAAGTTGGTTTAAACGGATAAATCAAAATTTTAGCACGATTAGTTTTGCACAAAATCAAAACTACATGCAACCTAATTTAGTTAAAAAAGTTTTACTGCTTTTAGTATTACATATTTTTTGTATTGGCCTAGCAATGGCCGGCGAAATTAAAGGCAAAGTTTTCGATGCAACAACAGGGGAACCTTTAATTGGAGCAACCGTAACACTTGAGAAAGGAGAACAAAAATTTACGACTGCTGTAAACTTAGATGGTTCATTTGCATTTAGAAAAATGCCTGTAGGCAAATACGAATTAAAAATTAAATACGTTGGTTATGAAAGTGTAAAAGAGGTAAAGATTAACTTAAAAAATGAGAGAGATATTGCTACCTACACTTTTAATCTTAATCAAAAAAATACCAATTTAAAAGAAGTTGTAGTTGTTTCTGGTGCAGGCCATAATACTGATAAATATACAAGAAGCCTGGAAAAAAACGCTGATTATGTTCAAAATATACTTTCAGAAAAAACAATTGAATTATTGCCAGACGTTACAGTTGCAAATGCATTACAACGTGTTAGTGGTGTTACCATACAACGCAATAGCAGTGGTGAAGGAAGATATGCTATTATTAGAGGCATAGATCAACGTTACAATAACGTTTTAGTGAATGGCATTAAAATTCCTAGCCCGGATGATAAATATCGCTTTGTTCCAATGGACATATTTCCATCGGATATGTTAGAACGTTTAGAGGTTATTAAAACATTAACACCTAATATGGAGGGTGATGCAATTGGAGGTACATTGAACCTGGTAATGAAAAATGCACCAAACCATTTTTTATTAAATGTGAATAGTGCTGTAGGATATTCCACTTTATTCTCGAATAGACCTTTTAGTGCATTTGATCATAGTGGCATTAACTTAAAATCACCTGCAGAAATTTATGGGAACAATTACGCAGCAACACAAAATGATTTTCCAAGAAGCAATATAGAATACCATGATAAAAACAACCCAATTAATGGGACTTTAGGTTTAACTGTTGGTAATAGATTTTTAAATCAGCGTTTAGGCATTGTTTTTGCAGCTAGTTATCAAAATTTTTACAGAGGTTCTAACTCAGACTTTTTTATACCTAATGCACAACCTGATCCGGGTAATGTTCCGGTTTTTACGGATATTTTACTTAGAAGATATTCTGTTCAAACAAATAGAATTGGACTGCATAATAAAATAGATTATGTATTTAATAACCGTAATAAAATTTCATTATACAATTTATATGTAAACCAAAACGAATACCAAACAAGATACACTGTTGATTCGGTTTTAGCCATTCAAAGAACGGGTCCCGGATCAGGTAATGTATCTATTTACAACCGAAGCAGATGGCAAAAACAGAGTATTTATAATGCCACGCTACAGGGTGATCATACAATAAATGATCAACTAAAATTAAATTGGAGTGCAGTTTATTCAATAGCTAAACAAGCATTGCCCGACATGACTGAATATAAAGTTGACCATGCAGTTACTACCGATTTAAATTCAGGCGTAGTTACTGTATCACCTTCAATTACACAAACAATGGAAAGTATTTGGCAAAGGAATTCTGATCAAGATTTGGCAGGATACTTAAATGCAACTTATAATAAACACATTATTAAAGATATTGAATTTGCCTTTGGAGGACTTTATCGTTACAAAACCAGAGACAATTACTACAATGATTACATATTAAATCCAGTATTGGTAAATGGTGCCCCACAAATATTTACTGATATTGCATCTGCAAATTATAATTTTAAAATACCGGATAATGCAAAAGGCATAAACTCTGCATTAACTCCAAATAATTATACTGCACATGAAAAAATTGGTGCTGGTTATCTACAAGCCAAATTCAACCCTATTGAAAAGTTGCAAGTACTAGGTGGTGTAAGAGTTGAAAACACGCAACAAGATTATACAACGGTAATGCCTGCAACTTTTAACGCTAAACAAGGCACTATAAAGTATACGGATGTTTTACCAAGTATTCATTTTAAATATGCTTTATCAGCCAAAGAAAACTTAAGGCTTTCCTACTTTAAATCAATTAGCCGACCTGGATTTTATGAAATTACACCTTACTTAATTCCGGGTGAGTATTTTAATGAAATTGGTAACCCATATTTAAAACATGTACGCGCTGATAATTTAGATTTGAGATATGAATTATTTCCCGGAGGTGCTGACCAGTTTCTAGTTGGTGCTTTTTATAAAGAATTACAAAATCCTATAGAAAATTTTGTGGTAAGAAACGGAGGTCCTTCAGCACAATTTATTCAGCCACAGAATACTAATAAAGCTACCAATTACGGAATTGAATTGGTTTACACAAAATACATAGGCATGTTTGGTATTTCGGCAAATTATACCTATACGCATTCACAAGTAACTACTGACAAAAATTACTATTACAGAGATCCTTCCACAGGACAAATTTCTACAAAACTAGTATCGCAAACAAGGCCGCTACAGGGACAAGCCGATAACATTGGAAATCTTTCTTTATTGTATAAGAACCCAAAAATTGGTTTAGATGTACAACTTGCCTACGTATACACAGGGGAACGCATTGCGCAAGTATCTCCGTATGCTAATTTAGATTATTGGCAACAACCTTATAGCCAGCTCGATTTTTCAATTGAACAGAGAATAATAAAAAGATTTTCTTTCTATGCAAAAGTTAACAACTTAACAAATGCAATTCCTAAGGTATACATTAAGCAACCCAATAACTACATAAAAGGGAACAATGCATTACCTGATCAAGACAATAGCAACAAGATTCTAGTACAAAAAGACATGTATTATATGTCATTCTTAACTGGGTTAAGATTTAAGTTCTAAACCTCATTCAATTGAAATAAAAATGAATCAAATGAAAAATATAACCAAACGAATACTATCATTTTCAATGTTTGTTATCCTTTTTGGAGGCTGCAAAAAATGGGCAGAAGAAACCACAAATATTTATAAATATACTCCTCCCCCGGCTGTGGCTATTAGCGATGCAGCACCATTATGCGGATCGATAAAAGGAACAATGTTAACAGGTAAAACTTACACTATTGGTTGTGATGTAATTATTAACAAAGGTGATACTGTTATACTACAACCCGGTGTTACTATTAATGTTACCAACCAAGCAGGCATAGTTGTGCGTGGTGTATTGATTAGCTTGGGTACACAAGCACAACCTAACTGGATAACTGTTGCTGGTGTTACTAAAACTGACTCACCTGGTGTAGACCCTGCTAATGACCCAGCTTATAAAGGTTTATGGAAAGGTATTTATTGTGATACTTCTTGCACTTTATTATCATTAAAATGGACACATGTTGAGTTTGCCGGCGCAGCTTTAGGAGCCACGCTAGCGCCTTCGTTGGGACAAAAAGCAGGAACAAATTTTTCTATTCTATTTCAAAATCCCAATGGTTATTTTGTAATGGAAGACTCTTGGTTATACGGGGGCATTGATGACCCCATTAGAATTTCTAATGGTAAAATTGCTATTTTTAGAAACACCTTTGAAAAAGGTGGACTGAACGGAGGTGACTGTATTAATTGTAAAGGAGGTACCGTTGGTGATATGGCCTATAACTTTTTTATAGGAATGGCTACAAATGGTCAAAAAGCATCAAATAAAGGTCAACCTACTGGTGCAGCACAAACTAATATTGTTATGTATAATAACACTTTCGTTGATTGTGGCTACAGACAAATACAAACAGGCCGTGGAGCAAATATTAATTATGAAGAAGGAGCCAGAGGAAAATTTTATAACAATGTTGCAATTAATTGCAAATTTGGATATAGAGTTGTTAATACCCCTGCAGCAGATACTGCTAATTTATTTTATGGATATAACTATCAATGGGCTGATTCTGTTTCTCTAGCAAATCAATTTTATCCTACAGGATATATTACAAAACCACAACCAACAGATATCCCAAATCCGAGTACCTATTTGCCGGCAAATTATACACTCGGTCAAATTTATGATGGAACAAATGCCGTTCAAAAATTTAATCCATTATTCATTAATTTCCCTCTCCCTTTGCCTGCAGGTTTAAATTTAAGAGATATTAGTGCTGTAGCTAATTTCAATTTTAGATTACAATCTGGTTCACCATTAATCGGCAAAGGTTATACAGGTTTAAATTTAGCTCCTTTAATGACAGTTCCACAGGATAATATATACGGAGTTACTGAATATACTTTACCCGGTGCTGATTTGGGCTGTTACCAAATTAATGGGAAAGGTAACCAACACTAATTAACAGATAATTACACTAACATGAAGGACTTAAAAACCGCTATTATTCTTGTTCTTATTGGCATATCAATTTGCTGTATAAAAAAAGAAAATAATAGCGGTTTTATCATCAATAAGAATATTATTCTATCTAAAAAATGTTCTTTAGATACAATATTAAGCTCTTCATCAGGCTTATGCTATACAAATAACAAGCTATTTACATTTAACGATTCCGGCAATCCTGCAGATTTATATCAAATTGATTCTACTACGGGAAAAATTAAACAAATCATACATATTACTAATTATCCAAACATTGATTGGGAAGATATTACAGCAGACGAAACTTATATTTATATAGGGGACTTCGGAAATAATAAGGGAAATAGAAAAAACTTAAGAGTACTTAAAATTAGAAAACAGGACATTAATAGCAATGCTTTTGAAATAAATGTTTCGGCCAGTGCCATTTCTTATAATTATGCCGATCAAAAAACATTTTCTATAAATAAAAATAACAATTATGATTGTGAAGCGATGATTAGTGTAGACAGTTGCTTATATATTTTTACAAAAAACAGAGGAGATGAAAAAACCCGATTGTATAAACTTTCAAAAACCCAATATAATCAAAGTGTTAGTCCAATAATAATTTATGATTCTAAAGGCAAAATAACTGGTGCAGATTATGATTCAACTACAAAAGAAGTAGCTTTAATTGGGTATGAAAACAAAAAACAAAACTCCTTTTTATTATTTTTATCTAAGTATAAAAACAACAACTTCTTTAATGGATCAATCAAGAGAGTAACGATTGGAAAATCTAATAAAGATTGGCAAACAGAAGGTATTTGTTATGTATCGCCCCAACATTTATTATTGAGTTGTGAAACCAGTAAAACCAATAATGCCGGGCTTTATTCAATTGAAAAAAATTAATTTTAGTACTCTAAATTTTACAAAAGAATATATACACTTAATTTTTTACAATAGATTATTTAAATTTTTTTTCACTTTGTTTTGCCACTCCAATTTTAATATTGAAAGCACCATTGAATCTCTTCTAATTCCATCTGCACTAAGTGCATTGTTACGCAAAATACCTTCTTCCACAAAACCAATTTTTTTCATGGCTGCAATACTTCGTTTATTTAAAACATCAGCCCTTGCCTCTACCCTTTCAAAACCTAAATTATCAAACACAAATGAAAGCATTAAATATTTACAATGCACATTTAAGCCTGTACCCTGAAATTTTTTTCCATACCAAGTATAACCCAATTGCAAGCAGGCATGTTGCGATTGAATGTCATAAAAACGAGTACTGCCTGCGTATTCTTGCATTATTTTATCATACACAATAAACGGATACGCATTGCCTGCACTTTTATCTTTCAATGCCTTACCAATATACAATTGCAGGTTAGTTTCACCTGCAGCAGATTGAATAGAATATTGCCACAAATCAGGTTCCTGTTCAGAAAAAACACGCAAATTAGCTACATCATTTTGTATTAATGCACGCAATTTAACGCGTTCATTTTCCAGCACTAATGCTTCATGAAATGGAAATACCTTACTCATACAAATAGTGTATTTATGCATGAACTTACACAATTTTAGCGTAAAATTTAGGATATTGCAGGCTCATCATAAATTCATTATACTATGTGTGGAATTGTTGGATACATTGGTAAAAAAGAAGCCTACCCTATTATTATTAAAGGTTTAAAACGTTTGGAATATCGTGGATATGATAGTGCCGGTATTGCTTTAATTGACAACGGAGCATTGAATATTTATAAGAAAAAAGGGCGCGTTACTGATTTAGAAGAAGCTGCATTAGGCAAAAACGTGCATGCACATATTGGCATTGGCCATACCCGTTGGGCTACACATGGTGAACCAAGTGACAGAAATGCCCACCCACATACCAGCAACAATGGTAACTTAGCCATGATTCACAATGGTATTATTGAAAACTATGTTAGCATAAAAAACGAATTATTAAAGAAGGGATATCATTTTACCAGCGACACAGATACAGAGGTTTTATTGAATTTTATTGAAGACATTCAAAAAAACAATCAATGTAATTTAGAAGAAGCATTACGTATTGCTTTGAAACGTGTTGTGGGTGCATATTGTATTTTGTTAATTGATAAAAATGACCCTGATACCATTATTGCTGCCAGAAAAGGGAGTCCGTTAGTGATAGGTATTGGTAAGGGCGAACATTTTTTAGCCAGTGATGCTTCTCCCATTATTGAATACACCAAAGAAGTGGTGTATGTAAACGATTATGAAATTGCCATTGTAAAAGCAGACGAGCTTACTTTAAAGAATTTAGGTAATGAAAAACAAACACCTTTTATTACCAAACTCGATATGGATTTAGCTGCCATTGAAAAAGGTGGTTATGACCATTTTATGCTAAAAGAAATTCATGAACAACCTGAAACCATTCATGATTGTTTAAGAGGGCGTTTACTTCCGGAAGTAGGCAAAATTATTATGAGTGGTATTGAAAACCACTTAGAAGCATTAACACATGCCCACCGCATCATTATTGTTGCCTGCGGCACCAGTTGGCATGCCGGATTAGTGGCAGAATATATGATTGAAGAACTTTGCCGTATTCCTGTTGAAGTAGAATATGCCAGTGAATTTAGATACAGAAACCCTATTATACATAAAGGCGATGTAATTATTGCCATCTCACAAAGTGGCGAAACAGCCGATACATTGGTGGCTTTAGAAAATGCTAAAGAAAAAGGGGCTTTTATTTTTGGAGTAGTAAATGTAGTAGGCAGCAGCATTGCACGTTTAAGTAATGCAGGGGCCTATACGCATGCAGGGCCGGAAATTGGAGTGGCTAGTACAAAAGCCTTTACCGGACAATTAGCAGTATTAGCTATGATGGCTTTAAAAATTGGCTTAGCAAAGGGTACCTTAACGCATGACCGTTATTTAACACTTATGCAGGAACTAGCCGATATACCTGATAAAGTAAGAGAAATTTTGAAAAACACAGAACCTATTCAACAAATTGCTGAAAAGTATAAAGATGCAAATGACTTTTTATACTTAGGACGTGGATATAATTTTCCTGTGGCATTAGAAGGCGCACTTAAACTAAAAGAAATATCTTACATACATGCTGAAGGTTACCCGGCAGCAGAAATGAAACATGGGCCCATTGCCTTGGTTGACAATCAACTTCCCGTTGTATTTGTTGCCACAAAAGATAAATATTATGAAAAAGTAATTAGTAATGTACAAGAAATTAAGGCAAGAAAAGGTATTGTTATTGCTATTGCTACAGAGGGCGATAATACCTTGCCGCCGATGGCCAACGATACACTATTTGTGCCCGAAACAGATGAAATATTAGCACCTTTATTAAGTGTTATTCCTTTGCAATTATTAAGCTACTATGTTGGTGTAGCAAAAGGATACGATGTTGACAAACCTCGTAACTTAGCTAAAAGTGTTACGGTAGAATAATTTTTGAACAAAATGTATCAACATGCCTGAAAATAATATTCAAAAAATACCTATACAACAATTAGGATATCATTTTATTCCACCGGAATATTTGCCCAAAGGGAAAAATGAATATTATTTAAGAGACGCACAAAACCGAAGCGGTATTGAATACCGTCGTTTAACCGCATACGAAATTGAAGCATTGGTAAAAAACAGAAATACCAGTGATGATTGGAACAATATTTTAGTTTCGGATGCATTTAATCCTGAACTGGTAAAAAACTGTAAGTTTTTTGGGCTGGTTCGCATTGGCAAATTAGAACCAATATGCCTAAACTTTAGTGATTTAACTATACCGGTAGGTTTATATAATTCCATCATTATAAGTTGCGACATTGGCGATAATGTGGTAATTGACAATGTGAATTATTTATCCCACTTCATCATTGGCAATGAATGTATTTTGGCCAACATTAATGAAATGGTTACTTCAAACCATGCAAAATTTGGAAATGGAATTGTAAAAGAAGGCGAAGATGAAGCCATACGTATTTGGATGGAAATTTGCAATGAAAATGGTGGAAGAAGTGTTATTCCATTTAATGGAATGCTACCCGGCGATGCCTATTTATGGAGCAAATATAGAGCTGACAGTGAACTATTACAACAATTTAAAAATTTCACCGAAAAACAGTTTAACCAAAAACGTGGTTATTATGGAAAAGTTGGTAGTAGAACCGTTATTAAAAATTCTGCCATTTTAAAAGATGTATGGATTGGAGAAGATGCCTACATAAAAGGTGCTAATAAATTAAAAAATCTAACCATTAATTCAGGAAAAGAAGGGCAAACACAAATTGGCGAAGGGTGTGAATTGGTGAATGGTATTATTGGCTTTGGCTGCAGAATATTTTATGGTGTAAAAGCCGTTCGATTTATTATGGCTTCGCATTCTCAATTAAAATATGGTGCGCGATTAATTAACTCCTATTTAGGTAATAATGCCACTATTTCATGTTGTGAAGTATTAAACTCTTTAATTTTTCCTGCACATGAGCAACACCATAACAACTCATTTTTGTGTGCCACATTGTTAATGGGACAAAGCAACATTGCAGCGGGTGCTACTATCGGTTCAAATCATAATTCAAGAGGGCCAGATGGTGAAATGGTTATGGGGCGTGGCTTTTGGCCCGGCTTATGCGTTAGTTTAAAACACAATTCCAAATTTGCCAGCTATACCATTTTAGCAAAAGGCGATTATCCGGCAGAGCTGAATATAACCCTCCCATTTTCATTGGTGAGCATTGACAATGAAAAAAATCAACTGTTAATTATGCCCGCGTATTGGTTTATGTACAACATGTATGCACTTGCACGCAACAGTTGGAAATACATTGATCGCGATAAAAGAACCGAAAAAATTCAATACCTGGAATATGATTTTCTGGCACCAGATACTGTAAACGAAATGTTTGAGGGCATTAGTACGTTGGAGTATTGTGTGGGCAAAGCTTTTTACGCGAAAGAAAATAATGAACTATACAATAATCATAAAGCTTGTATTGAGCAAGGACGAGAATTATTGAACAAGGAAAATGGAGATAAAATCATTGATTCATTAGAAATTATTTTACCGAATGCAGAAAATAATAAACGCAAAACAATTATTATAAAAGCATTTAAAGCCTATCATTTATACAAACGAATGATTGCTTATTATGGTATTAATTACTTGTTAAACTGGATAAACACCAATGCTCTTAATAGTGTTTCTGATTTAAAAAAATCATTATCCAACTTTGAAAGAAAACAATGGATAAATGTTGGTGGGCAGCTAATGGAAAAAACAACTGTTGATAAATTACTGCAACAAATTAAAAGTGGCAAAATTAGTAGTTGGGAGCAGGTTCACCAATTTTATGAAAAGCAGGGCACACAATACAAAATTGAAAAAACAAAACATGCATTGGCTGCATTAACAGAACTGTATCAAATTAACTGGCAAACAATTAATGAATCGTTTATTCAAAAATTGTTTGAAGAAGTATTAAGTACAAAAAGCTGGATTACTGAACAAATTTTCCTTTCCCGAGAAAAAGATTATACAAATCCTTATCGGAAAATGGTATACGATTCCGATGCTGAAATGGATGCAGTAATGGGAAAATTGGCAGATAATTCATTTATTAAGCAGCAAAACAATGAATTAAAAATCTTTAAATCAACATTAGGCTTAATCAGCCAAAAAATGCTTAAGCAGCCAATGAAAGCATAAAAATAAATGGTAGCTAATAAATTTTACTAAAAATTCTTACCTATATTCGTCCATACAGAAATGTAAATATGGGATCACTTTTCTTTTCAAAAAAGGGAATTATTGCATTATTAATTTTTACAATAATTGTTATTTTTCTTTTTTATAACTTCTTTGCCAGAAAAATTGACAGAGAGTATAGTAAACTAATCAACAAAGAAGCTCACTTTAATGCTATAAGTCAACAAATCCTACAAACCTCGTATTCAAATTGGGTAACATTTTTAGAATATGCTAGTAATAATCAAAAAGCAATTAAAGTAAATAACTGGGAACAAGTAATTAATCAAAACAATAAACGCTTTGATAGCATTTCAATTTTAAACTTTCTACACCCATCCGACAGTCTTATTTTAGACAGTTTAAAAACAACTAGAAAAAAGTATAATACTTTAATTACGTACTACTACAACCACTTACCAGGTAATATTGATTCAATTCAAACCATTATTAGCAAAGTACTAAAACCGGCATTTGAACAGTATCAATATTATTTGGCAAAATTTTTAAAGGTGCACAATCAGAGCATGCTACAAATAAGTGACAATTTTACATATAGTAACTTATTTAAAAGCAAGATATACATTCTGTTAAGCCTAACACCCATATTTATAATTATTTTTATAGCATTACTTATATTTATTTATATTTTAATAATTGGTTACGAAATCATTAAAATATAAACATCCGTAAACCCTATTATTCATTGCCGATACATTTTATTAGTTGTTATGAAAATGCAATTTATTTCAATCGGCAAGCAGCATGAACCAATGGTAAATGAAGCTATTGAAGAATTTACCAAACGAATTAAAAATTATTTTGTAGTAGAATGGTTAATAATAAAGCCACTTAAAAATGCTGCTACCCTAAGCGCTACTGAATTAAAAAAGGCAGAAGCTGTTGTAATACTTAATAATTTACATAAGGAAGATTATTTGATAGTATTAGATGAAAAGGGCAAACAATTAACTTCTATTGAACTGGCAAATTTTGTACAACAAAAAATAAATGCTGGGAACAGAAAAATTATCTTTTTAATTGGTGGCGCATTTGGTGTAGATGAAGTAATTTTAAAGCGAGCTGATTTTACTTGGAGCTTATCAAAATTGGTATTTCCACATATGTTAGTACGACTAATTTTAGCAGAACAGATATATAGAGTATGCACCATCTTGAACAATGAAAAATACCATCATGTTTAATTATTAGCAGCAATCATAAATATGCCTTCAATTACCATCATAATAATTGCCGTTACTTGTATCATATCATTTATTGCCTTTTCAAATGAAAGGCTAATGGACGATTTAATTTTTTATCCCCCCGCAATTACGTATCATCATCAATGGTATCGATTCATTACTTGTGGATTTATACATGCCGATCTAATGCATTTAGCATTTAATATGTATGCTTTTTATATGTTTGGTGAGGCCATTGAAAACTTCTTTATTACCATTTATGGTGAAAGAGGTAAGCCACTCTTTCTAATATTATACATTACCGGATTAATAGTTTGTTTATTACCAACTTATTTTAAAAATGCCAACAACTATGCTTACAAAAGCTTAGGTGCATCGGGGGCCGTTTCCGCGGTTGTATTTGCCTTTGTATTTTTAGCTCCTACCCAACCTTTAAGTTTACTATTTATTCCCATTGAATTTCCCGCCTTCATATTTGGCATAGTTTACTTAGGAATTTCCGCATATTTATCAAGAAAAGGTAGCAGTAGAATCAATCATTCAGCACATTTTTGGGGAGCAATATATGGCATAGTTTTTTTAATTATTACGGCACATTTTTTAAGCCCATTTAACCCCGTAAGCCATTTTATTAATGAGGTAAGTAATTATTTTAAATAAGCAATTTTAATGCATTGTTTAGCATTAGCATTTACTTTAAAACGATTGTCGGCACGATAACCAATTACCCAAATTATTTTTTTTTTCATTTCTAACACCCACACATTTTCTTTTTCGGGAAGTGATAGTTTCAAATCAATTAAAAAACGACTAATCTTCTTTTTGTGTTTCATCCCAAAGGGATAAAAATAATCTCCCGTTTTTAGTTTGCGAATAATTAAAGGAAATTGCAAAGAAGTTTCATCAATATAAATAGTTTGACTATTGGCTTCGAAGTTTTCAGGAACCGGTACTTTATCGAACAATAATTTACCGCCATTGTAATGAATTTGATTACTCCACTCCTGAATTGTAACAAGGTCGTTTATCTGATTACTACGTAATTGTATTAATAACCATTTCCTGTTTTTGATAAACCGATGAGTGGATGTTTCAACAATACTTCCATTTTCTGCATCTAATAATTTTTCTATGGAAATTAACTGTGTAGACTGGCAACCAAATTGTTTGGCAATTTCCCATAAAACTGTTGTAAAGGGTTGTGTTTTTTTTAATAATTCTATAGGAATTTGATAGCCGTATTCATTGTGTTGTATTAGTTTTTTAAAATGGTTTTGTAAAGCCTGCTGATATAATTGATTTGCTTCTTGAAATCTTTGAATATTTTCAGTCAATATAGAATCTATATTTGGAAAATATTGTTGTAACTGCGGCAAAATTTGTAATCGAATAAAATTACGCGTATA
This sequence comes from Hydrotalea sp., assembly GCF_049968455.1. Taxonomy (NCBI): domain Bacteria; kingdom Pseudomonadati; phylum Bacteroidota; class Chitinophagia; order Chitinophagales; family Chitinophagaceae; genus Hydrotalea; species Hydrotalea sp. The sequence continues at coordinate 53,528 of NZ_JBMFQT010000005.1, forward strand.
ATCTTGTTTTTTATTGGATGAGTCGTTGACCCATTTTAGATTGTGTTGTTCTGCGTATTCAATAATATCTTGCTTATAAGCAAATAATAAAGGGCGAATAATATGATTATTTTTTTGTGGAATACCCTGTAGTCCTGCTATTCCTGTACCTCTGAATAAATGATGCAATAATGTTTCAATATTATCATTGGCATGATGGGCTGTTACAATAAAAGCGTTGGGTGTTGTTTTGAAGTAAGGCTGTTGCAATAGTTGTTCAAACCAATCATAGCGAAGCCGCCTTGCAGCTTCTTGAATTGAAATTTTTTCTTCATCAGCAAAAGCTTGAGTATTTACCGTTTTTAAATAAAAAGGAATATTATACTTTTCACAGGTTTGCTGCACAAACAAGGCATCGCGATTACTTTCATCTCCCCTCAACTGAAAATTTACATGTGCAGCAGCTACTCGGAATTGCATTTTGTGTAAGCAATGTAATAGTACCACGCTATCTACCCCGCCGCTTACTGCCACCAATAGGGTACAGTTATGGGGGTGTAAATAGGAAAACTTTCGTTTCCACTGCAATTGAAATGCTTCAAATAAATTCATACCAACAAGTTGCAACAAAAAAGTAGCCCGAGAAATGAGTTTATGCTTTTTTCATTTCTTTTGCCCAAGTATCTTTCAGCCCAACAGTTCTATTAAAAATTAAGGAACCATTTTTGGCATCAGTATCTAAACAAAAATATCCTTTACGAATAAACTGAAAGCGTTCATTTAAGGTTGCTTCCTGTAATGATGGTTCTGCAAATACCTTAGAGATAACTTCTAATGAATGCGGGTTATAGTAATTTTTAAAATCACCTTCAGCAGCGTCTACATTTTCAACATTAAACAAACGATCGTACAAACGCACTTCAATAGGAATAGCATGTTGAATACTTACCCAATGCAATGTTCCTTTTACATGAATACCACTGGTATCATTACCACTTTTACTTTCCGGTAGGTAAGTGCATTTTAATTCTACAACATTACCTTCACTATCTTTTATCACTTCATTACATTGAATAATGTAAGCACTTTTTAAACGAACCATTTGCCCCGGAGCCAGCCTGAAATATTTTTTGGGCGGCTGCTCCATAAAGTCATCTTTTTCTATATATATTTCTTTACTGAAGGGAATGGTACGAGAGCCGGCTGCAACATCTTCCGGATTATTTTCTGACTCTAACCATTCAATAGTATCTGGATAATTGGTTATAGTAATCTTTAATGGATCAAAGACAACCATTCTTCGCAATGCAACCTTGTTTAAACGTTCGCGAACATAAAACTCAAGCAATCCGATATCAACTAAGTTTTCTCGTTTGGCAACTCCTATCCCATCACAAAAATCACGAATACTTTCGGGCAAATATCCCCGCCTACGCATAGCGCTGATGGTGGGCATTCGGGGATCATCCCACCCAGCTACAAATTTTTCATTTACCAATTGTAAAAGTTTCCTTTTACTCATTACTGTATAAGAAAGATTACGACGTGCAAACTCATACTGATGTGAAGGATAAATTTCTAATTTTTCTATAAACCAATCGTACAATTCGCGATGTGGTACAAATTCAAGCGTACAAATAGAATGTGTAATTTTTTCTATGCTATCGCTTTGCCCATGTGCAAAATCGTACATAGGATATATACACCATTTATTACCTGTGCGATGATGGTGTGCATGTTTAATTCTATACATTAATGGATCGCGCATTAACATATTAGGATGTGCCATATCAATTTTAGCACGCAACACTTTTTCTCCGTCCTTATATTTTCCTGCACGCATATCGGCAAAAAGCGATAAGTTTTCTTCTATTGTTCTATTACGATAAGGGCTATTGGTACCCGGCTGTGTAGGTGTTCCTTTTTGCGCAGCAATTTCTTCACTGCTACTGTCATCTACATAGGCCAATCCTTTTTTTATTAACTGAACCGCAAATTCATATAATGTTTCAAAGTAATCACTGGCATACAATTCATGTTTCCACTCAAAACCCAACCACCTTATGTCGGCTTTAATGCTTTCAACATATTCTGTATCTTCTGTAACTGGATTGGTATCATCGAATCGCAAATTTGTATAACCACCATATTTTTTGGTAAGTCCAAAATTTAAACAAATGCTAGTAGCATGCCCCATGTGCAAATAGCCATTGGGTTCAGGAGGAAAACGGGTAATAATTTGTTGATATTTTCCGGCTACCAAATCGGCCTCAATAATTTCTTCTAAAAAATTTAAACTTTTTTCATCACTCATACCGCAAAAAATAATGTTATGGGTGACAAATGTACGCTTTACACCCAAATAAATCATACAGTTCATCAGTGTTCAGAAAACTAACGTTACTTTGAGTTATTAAAAAGGTATTGAATTTGTTAAAACATTCAGACAAAGCAGCATAATGCCTAATTTGCCATTCATTAAATAATAAAAACTGACTGAATTTTGATAACTTTTTTTCGATTTGTATTTGTTTTATTCATAATATCTTGCTGTATAGTGCCCTTAGATCTACATGCTCAGGCTATTTGTACCTTAAAAGGGCAAACCCCCGCCAGTGCTTTCCCGGTTTGCGGTATTAAAAGTTTTTCGCAGGGCTCAGTAAGCATTTGTGGAACTTCTAGCATACCTGTTCCGGTTTGTGCCACTGGGCCTAACAGTTTTATTGCAACGAATAAAAATCCTTATTGGTATAAATTTACCTGCTACCAAACAGGTACGCTTATTTTTGTTATCACACCCAATACAATTTCAGATGATTATGATTGGCAGATATTTGATATTACAGGTGTAGATCCGAACAATGTTTTTACCGATCCTAACTTGTTTGTATGTTGTAATTGGTCAGGTGTAGGTGGATTAACCGGTACTGCCGATACTGCAAGTGCGGCCAACCAATGTGCCTCCCCTTCAACCTATGCACAAGGTGGCGTTTCGCCATTTAGTAAACCGCCAACACTTATTCAGGGGCATACCTACTTATTATTAGTGAGCCATTATACCGATAGCCAGAGCGGGTATACTTTGAATTTTACCGGCGGCACTGCCAGTATTACCGATCCTAATTTGCCAACCTATACCAAAGCTTCAGGCATTTGTGGGGGCAAAGAAATTGCCATAAAAATGAATAAAACTATTTTATGTAATTCTATTGCAGCAGATGGCAGCGATTTTTCCCTTACACCTAATGCTTCCATTCAATCGGCATATGGAGTTGGATGTGTGAATAATTTTGATACCGATTCTATTATTGTACAATTAAATAATCCCTTATCGCCCAATGTATATACGGTGCAACAATTAATGGGCACTGATGGAAACACGTTATTAGACAACTGCCAAAATGCCGTACCGTTAAGCACACAAGCATCTTTTACAATTACTTCGCAACAATTGGTAAAAGCTGATTTTGATTATACGATTCGTTGGGGATGTGTGAACGATACAGTTGATTATATTTTAAAAGCTCAAAATGCTACTAATTGGGTATGGACTTTTGATAATGCAACTACTAGTACAATGGCAAATCCCGCCATTATTTATTCCTCTTTAGGACAAAAAACAACTCAATTAATTGCCAGCAACACCGTATGTGCAGATACGATTACTAAAAATTTCGTATTAGACAATTATCCACCCAAAGCATACTTCTCAGCACCTGATTATATATGCCCCAATGATGCCGTTACTTTTACAGATTCAAGCACGGGCTTACTAACAAAATGGCATTGGGATTTTGGCAACGGACAAACCAGCGATTTACAAACACCACCATTACAAAATTATCCCAATACCAATATATCAACTAATTACCTAATACAATTATTAGTAACCGATACGGCAGGTTGCACGGCTAATTATACTAAAATATTAAAAGCAGTTACCAATTGTTATATAGCAGTGCCCTCAGCATTTACGCCAAATGGTGATGGGCTGAATGATTATTTATATCCGCTGAATGCTTACAAAGCCATTAACCTACGTTTTACCGTTTATAACAGGTTTGGACAAGTTATTTTTTATACAACCGATTGGACGCAAAAATGGGATGGCACATTAAATGGTTTAGCCCAACCTACCGGCACGTACGTATGGACACTTAGCTATACTGATAGCCAAACGGGTGAAAAGTTTTCATTAAAAGGCACTACGGTATTAATCAGGTAACACGTGGGTTTGTAAAAATTGTACTGCTAACATCATATCATCATGCAATACCCTATCTTTTTCATTAAAAGATACTAATTTCCCAAACTCAGTAACAATGTTTTCAATAACTTCAGAGCTGGTTTCCGGTCTTCGGAAATGTAAGGCTTGGCTTGCAGTAAGTAATTCAATGGCTAATACTTTCTCCACATTATTTATTAATTGAAAGCATTTGGTAGCAGCATTAGCACCCATACTAACATGATCTTCCTGATTGTTAGAAGAGGAAATACTATCAACACTTGCGGGGGTACATAATTGTTTATTTTCGCTAACAATACCGGCTGCGGTATATTGTGGTATCATGAATCCACTATTTAATCCGGGATCCTTCACCAAAAACAAAGGCAATCCCCGATGCCCACTTATTAACTGATAGGTTCTTCGTTCACTTATGTTGGCTAATTCGCTCATAGCAATGGATAAAAAATCCAATGCCAACGCCAATGGCTGTCCGTGAAAATTACCTCCGCTTAATATGGCATCTTCATCGGGAAAAATATTTGGATTATCTGTTACAGAGTTAATTTCTCGAGTAAAGGTTTCTTCCACAAAATGTAAAGTATCAGCAGTTGCACCATGCACCTGCGGAATGCATCTGAAAGAATAAGGGTCTTGCACTTGTTGCTTTTTTTTCTGAGCAATGGTGCTATCAGCTAAATATTCACGAAGTACTCTGGCACAATATACCTGCCCTTTATGGGCTCTTATTTCATGAATAAGTTTGTTCAAAGGCTCGGTAGTACAATAAAATGCATCAAAGGAAATAGCTGCAATTAAGTTGGCCCATTTCAACAAATTTTTGGCTTTTGCAACACAGTAAATGCCATAAGCGCTCATAAATTGGGTACCGTTAATTAAAGCAAGCCCTTCTTTGCTTTGCAAAGCTACAGGTTGCCAGTTCAACATTTGCAAAGCTTGTTGCGTAGGCATTGCAGTATTATTGTACTTAACCTTTCCCAATCCAATTAAAGGCAGACTTAAATGGCTTAACGGTGCTAAATCGCCGGAAGCCCCCAATGAACCTTGCGTATAAACAACCGGTAAAATATTATTATTATACAAGTCAACCAAACGCTGTACCGTTGCCCATTGTACCCCACTATGCCCATACACCAACGATTTTATTTTTAAAAGCAACATTAGCTTTACAATGGCATCGGGCACTTCATTACCCATTCCACAGGCATGTGACATTAGTAAGTTATACTGTAATTGTTCAATTTGAGAATTATCTATTTGTACATTTTGCAAATAACCAAATCCTGTATTAATACCGTAAAACAATACATTGTGTTGCTGCATTTTTTTATTTAAAAAAGTTCGGCACTTTATTACATTTTGTTGGGATTTTTCATCAACTGAAAGTTCAAAAGCCTGATGAATAGTTGCTGCAACAGATGAAAGCAACATCCAATCAGTATTAACAGTAAATAAAGGCAATTTCATATGGCATAATTATGATGTAAAAGTAATGTAAAGATATGGTCGGTAAAAAGTACTCATTAACGCTTTTGCAATTTTTAAACTCATCAACAGCAAACATTAATCGTTCTTCAATTTTTTGCAATGTATCTTTGTTAGTATTCAATTAAGAAGTAAAAAAAAATTTGAAGCATGCAGTTACCCAATTCCATGCGAGCTTTGCAATACAAAAATTTCAGGCTTTACTTTGGTGGGCAGGCTATTTCATTAATTGGTACCTGGATGCAGCGTATAGCGGTTAGTTGGCTGGTGTATACATTAACTCATTCTTCTTTCATGTTGGGGGTGGTTGCCTTTGCAGGACAAATTCCTACAATGCTTTTGTCGCCTTATGCAGGTACTTATGTTGATAGGCACAGTCGCTATAAAACCTTACTCATTACACAAATTGCTTCAATGGTGCAAGCAGGAATTTTAGCTGCCTTGGTAATTACGGAAACACATACGGTAACTACCATTATTATTTTAAGTATCATATTAGGTATTATCAATGCCTTCGATACACCTGCTCGTCAATCGTTTATGATATTGATGGTTGAAAAAAAAGCAGACTTGCCCAATGCCATTGCGTTAAACTCAAGCATGGTTACTTTTGCACGTTTGGCAGGCCCGGCTGTTGCAGGTATTTTGCTAAGTAGTTTTGGAGAAGGTGTTTGTTTTTTTATGAATTTTTTGAGTTTTATTGCAGTAATAGTTTCACTGTTATTAATGAAACTAAAAACGCCTCCTACCAAAACCATTGATGAGCCTATTTGGCAAAACTTAAAGGAAGGATATGACTATTTACAAAACAGCAAAGGCATTCGTTCGGCCATATTACTAATGGCTTTAATTAGTTTTTTTGTAATGCCTTACAATACTTTATTTCCAGTATATGCTCAACAAATTTTTAAAGGTAATGTAACCACTTTTAGTTGGTTAAATAGCATAGCCGGACTAGGTGCTTTAATGGGGGCCGTTTATGTAGCTACCCTAAGACCTGATAAGGATTTTTTAAAAATAATTACATTAGCCAATTTACTTATCTCTTCCTGTATTATCTTATTTTCTTACATGCAAAACTTTTGGCTGGCTTTAGCAATAATTATGCTGGGTGAAAGTGGGTTATTGGCATTAATAGCATCAACCAATACATACATTCAAACCAATGTTAAAGAAAATATGCGAGGTAGAGTGATTAGTTATTACGTAATGGCCTTTATGGGTATGCAACCATTAGGCAGTTTATTAGTTGGATATCTTGCCCACAAAACAAGTGCGCCATTTACCCTTCTTATTGAGGGAATTGCAGGTATTATTTCAGTTACGGCATTTATTCCCGCATTCAAAAAAGCAGGCATGGGTAAAGTAGTACATCCTAACCTAGAAAAATATTTACCCAAAAATCCATTTAAATAATAGTTGATACATAAAAAACCTTAGCGAAAATTGCTAAGGTTAAAATGTAAGTGATTCGGATTGGATTCGAACCAATGACCTACTGCTTAGAAGGCAGTTGCTCTATCCAGCTGAGCTACCGAACCAAATGATTAGGGCGCAAAACTAAATTTTAATTAGTTTGCATCCAAACACATTTCAAAAAATGGATGTAAAAATTGAAAATAGTTGGAAAGACCAATTGCAAAAAGAGTTTACAAAGCCCTATTTTTTACAAATAGTAACCCATTTAAAAACTGAAAAAGCCACCGGAGCAACAATATACCCGCCCGGTAGCCTTATTTTCAATGCATTTAATACTACTCCGTTTAGTGAAGTAAAAGTTGTTATTTTGGGGCAAGACCCCTATCATGGCCCTAACCAAGCCATGGGTTTGTGTTTTAGTGTGCCGGATGGAATTCCTGCTCCACCTTCTTTACAAAATATTTTTAAAGAATTAAACGCAGATATTGGTATGCCCATACCTGCAATAGGTAATCTTACCTCTTGGGCGAAACAGGGCGTATTGTTATTAAATGCAATATTAACTGTTAGGGCTAATGAAGCCGCTAGTCATTCAAAAATTGGATGGATGAATTTTACCGATGCAGCCATCAAAAAAATATCGGAAGAAAAATCCGGTATTGTTTTTTTACTTTGGGGCCGCTTTGCACAGGAAAAACAACAATTTATTGATGCCACTAAACATTTTATTTTAAAGGCAGCACACCCCTCTCCATTAAGTGCGCATAATGGATTTTTGGGTTGCAAACATTTTAGCAAAACCAATGAACTTTTAATAAAACAAGGTAAAACGCCTATAGATTGGAAATTATAAATTAAAAATATATGCAATTATTTAAAAATATTTTTGGACGTATTTGGGCTTTCTGGGGCTTAACCACCTTCATCATTACTTTTTTAATTTTTTATATCCCTTCCATGCTGTGTTATGCTATTCCGGGTAATAAGGGGCAAAAAATTTTCATTAATCTATCGCGTTACTGGATGAACATTTGGTTACCTTTAGTAGGTTGCCCCTTAAAAGTATATGGTTATGAACATTTCAAAAAAAATAAGGCTTATATAGTTACATGTAACCATAATGCCTTGCTAGATGTTCCACTTTCAGCACCTTTTACACCTAGCCCCAATAAAACTATTGCTAAAGATTCATTTGCAAAAATTCCCATATTTGGTTGGTATTATAAAAAAGGCTCTGTTTTAGTTAATAGAAAAAGTGAACGCAGCCGTTTACGTAGTTTTGAAGAGATGAAACAAGTATTAAAAGCAGGAATGAATATGTGCATATTCCCGGAAGGAACCCGCAATAGAACCAAAGAACCACTAAAACAATTTTACGACGGAGCTTTTAAATTGGCTGAAGTTACAAAGAACCCAATTATCCCTGCACTTATTTTCAACACTCGAAAAGCAATGCCTATTCATAAAACCTTTTATTTCTGGCCACATAAATTATACATGCATTTTCTACCTCCGGTTGAAGTGGAAAATTTGAACACGAAAGAATTAAGAGATAAGATCTATAACATTATGAAAAATCATTACTTGAAATATGAAAATAATCCTCAGGAAAAACCTACTTATCAGTAATTTGAAAATGTTCGGGTTCGGTTTATTCTTAAATCACGTAGTATGCCCGATTTCGGATTTAAAGTGATACTAAACGAACGCCACAATCCGATAGGGGTAACATTGATTGACATTTGCCAACAATGCATTTCACGTGTTAAATACATACTTAATTGTTGCAATTTTCCTGCATTAAAGTCTAAGAAACCGGTAGCACCCACTTTCCATTTAGTGGTTAAACTAAAATCGCCTTGAAAGTTTAAGTTCGAGGTGAATATACTGGCAAAGGAATATCGACTCAATGAATCAACATGCAGCTGTTTGGTATAGTTTAAAGAATATGATAGTGATAAAGTCCAGGGTATATTAAAATCAGTGTACTCAGCAGGGTTATTGCGTATGTATTGTAATTGCATTTGCTGTTCTTCCGGCGTCATAAATGGATCAACGGGAACTTGGCTGTTCGAGGTTTTCCCATCTTTCGTTTTGCTTTTAAACTGCGTGGATATGGCAATGTTGGCACTGGTTAAGCGTCCTAACGTAGGGTGGCTGCTGTTCCAAGTAAATACATTTTTTCTAAAACCAAACTGATCAACCTGGTAAGGATCGAGTATTGCACTGGCCGTAATATTTATTTTTTCAAATAAAGTGCTTCGTGCATACAAATTAAACGGAGCTAACGCAAAACTATCGGCCAATAAGTTGTATGATGAGTTAAAGCCAAATCCATCTAATAGCTTCACTTTTTTTATGCCATTATTGCTAGTGTCTGTTTTGCTTTTCACTTTCATTTCCAATAAATTATCTACGCCAAAACTAATACCCCCAAAAGCACCTTCGGGAAAGGCACCCGGTATTACTCCATCAAATTGTGAAAAGCGAATTACATGACCAAATGTATCTACTTTCATTGAGTAATAAAATTTTCCATTCATGTTGGGTGAATAGTTCAATGCAATAGTAGGCCTTATTTCATGGCGAATAGCTTGTATGCCGCTGGAATGTTTGAACTGATAGGTTCCGAAAATTCGAGTACTGGCACTAATGCCATATGTCATTTGCCGGGCAGCAAAAAATCCTTTTCTTATGCTGGTATCTAAGCGGTTGTTGATACTGTCCCAATTACGAAATATCTTCTGTCCATACCATCTTTCCTGATAAGAAACAGAAGGACTTAAAGTAACGGGCCCCAATTGCGGTAAGGTTAAGGTAATGGGAATATTATGCGTAAAGCCATATTGGGCTGTATCTAACAACTTTTTAAAACTAAATGCCGAATCGTAAAATGAAAGTTGATTGGTAAAATTGCCGGTATATCCAATACCTATACTCTCCCACCATTTTGGAACACCCACCTGTTCCTTTTTTTGGAAGGGGTAAAAAGTATTTACATTGTAACTTATTGTAGGCAAATTCAAATTAACCAATCCGGTATTACTATTTTGGTTGTGATTCAAGTTTACCGATATATTCGACTTTCCTCCAAAATCTTTACTATAACTAATTGATGAATTTAACTGGTTTTGAAAATTCACAAAAGGATTGTTTAACACGTACTGATTAAACTTGGTACTACCAAAGTTTACGTTAGCACTAAATGTGGTACCGGGACGTGCTTTATTATCACGTGTATGGGTCCAGTTAAGCATGAATGATTTTGATGTATTGTATTCTTGTGGTGTTAAATAATTTTGATTCAATGCTTTAATGCTTTGGAAACTAAAATTTAATGCACCTTGGTAATGATAACGAACATAATATTTGGGATTAATGGTAAATGAATAACCCCCATAGGAATAAATGTTAGCACGGGTAGTAACATCAAAATTGTCGCTCAACACTTTGTAATAACCCAAATTTTCTAACCCCAATCCAAAATCCTGACTAACAATAAACTGTGGTGGCAAAATACCCGAATGACGGCCTGTTGTTAAAGGATAAATGCCAAAAGGAATTCCAATGGGAATCGGAACACCCTCAAATTCAGGAGATGCAGGTCCACTTACCGCCAATTTATTGGCAATCATTTTCAATTTTCGGGTTCTAAAGGCAAAATGTGGGGTATCTAAATTACATGTTGTAAATCTACCTCGGTAACCATAAAAAATATCTTTCCCCTCTTTTTTCAACACATTAGCATGCACAAATAATTCCCCTTCATTAAAAAAACTATTCGTGGTTCTTCCTTTCATTGTTTTTAGGTTGAACAGAATAGAATCACTAATAGATTTTGAATCGCCCTGAGTTAACTTAGGCTTTGCATTTAAATCGGTTGATGTATCGCTTAATCCGTAGGCCCTTACCAATTGCGATTGCTGATTATAGTTAATGATGGCAGCCTGTAATTCAATATCCTTGTATTTAGCATCAGCTTTCCCATATAAAATAAATTGCTTAGAGGGGATTAACAATACACCGGAATCTGATGCAGCATAATTTACCGGGGCATCCAATGAATCTTTAGATAAATTAAGTGTATCATTTTTTGCTAATTTACCAGTATCCTTCGCCAATAAGCTGGAATCCTTCCGACCATTTATTATTACGGTATCATTTGCAATCGGTAAAGTATCATTATTTGGAATAGTATCAGAAAACCCTGTTAACGAATTGAAAAAAATAATTTGAGGCGTGTTAAAAGCCTTCAAATTCATTGAAATCAGGAGTACAATGCCAATTGCTATACTTCCCGCAAGGGTTTTTACGTTAATTTTACCGCGTAATCTCATAATAACGGAAGCAAAAATAGGTGCTTCACATTAAATAGTTTAATTAGCTTAATGCCTTTAACGTTTAAACGAATGATAAAAAAAGTTGCAACTGTAAGTTTAATGAATATTTGGTGTTTTGTTTTTTTAGCATCATTTACCAATCCTAGTCAAACTAATCCGCAACAACCGGGGCCCAAACCTGCCTTAAAACGAATTGTAATTGATGCCGGGCATGGTGGAGTTGATTATGGTGCTTCAGGAAGATATTCACATGAAAAAGATGTTGCTTTAGCCATTTCTTTAAAACTTGAAAAAGAAATTCATAGGCAAATGCCCGACGTTGATGTTTATATGACACGTACAACAGATGTTTATGATAACGTAAAAGTAAAAGCCGCAAAAGCCAATCAGGCTAAAGGCGATTTATTCATTTCCATTCACTGCAATTACGTTGACCCCATTAGACATAGCGAATTTATTGGCTATAAAACCGAAACTTATCACAAAAAGGGAAAAAAATATACCCGAAAAGTAAAACAATATCATACTTATACCACCCCCAACCCGGCAAAGGGTACAGAAACATACATATGGGGAGTTGATAAAAATGATGATAAAGAAAAGGCACTCCGTGAAAACGAATCATTATATATGGATAGCACTTTAGCGAATGAAATGAAAGATTTTGATCCTAATGACCCGGCAAAAATTGTGTTATATTCATTAAAAACACAACAATATGCCGAAAGAAGCCAAAGTTTGGCTTTAACTGTAGAAGATGAATTTACAAAAATGGGGCGTGTAAGTCGCGAAGCGAAACAACGTGGTAAAGGTATTTGGGTATTGCAGGCGGTGGCTATGCCTGCCATATTGGTAGAAACCGGATTTATTTCTAATCCTGAAGAAGAAGATTATTTAAACAGTGAAAAAGGTCAGCAGGAAATTGCTGAAGCCATTACCCGAGCTGTAAAACGCTACAAATATTCTTTAGAAAATAAAATGCAGGCTAACGGAAATACGCAAAATAAAAAATAACACTATTTTTTATTATATTTAGCTTGATGAATAACCCTTAGATTTGCGTTTATGAAGATTTCCAACGAAACAAAAGTAGGAGTATTAACGGCCATAGCCATTACCTTGTTAATATTGGGATTTAATTTTTTAAAAGGGAGAAGTGTTTTTAAAACAGGTAATTTTTTATACGCCAAATACCCAAATGCAAAGGGCATTATGGTATCAAATCCGGTTTATATTAATGGTTATCAAATTGGAAGTGTTTTTGACATTGAAAATGCAGACAAAAATTTAAAAGATATTATAATCGCCATAAAACTAAAGGGTAACTACAATATTCCCTCTAACTCGGTTGCCTACATAAAAGAAGGTTTTTTAGGAAGTCCCAGCATTGATATACAATTGGGCAATAGTACCACCTATTTAAGTTCTGGTGATACACTTCTTACCAATTCAAACCCAGGACTACTAGGACAATTAAGTAATAAAATTGAACCCATTAGTACGCAACTTAATACTACCCTGCATTCATTAGATAGTGTATTGAAAAATGTAAATAGCATTTTCGATCCCCATACAAAACATAATCTGCAACAGGTTATTGCTAACATCAATGAAACAACAGCCAGCTTAGTAGCATCATCAGCCTCTCTTAAAAAAATGTTAGACCAACAAAATGGAGCTATTGTGCAAACCATGAATAATGTAAATAGTTTCACCAAAAATTTAAGCGATAACAATGATAAAATTTCACAATCGCTAAGCAATGTTGAATCGACTACCCGCCAACTGGCCGATGCCGATATGAAAGGAACAATTACAGAATTAAAAACTACAGTTAGTAATTTGAATAATGTACTTGCAAAAATAAATTCTGGCGATGGTTCTCTAGGCTTATTGTTAAATGATAAAAAATTATACAATAATTTGAATAATACAGTAAGAAGTGCAAACATCTTATTGGATGACTTAAGAACACACCCTAAACGTTACGTAAACATTTCGGTTTTTGGTAGAAAAGATAAATCTGGACCATTAATGGTACCTCTAAATGATACCAGTGCTCAACAACACAAATAACAACATGCATTGTATTAAAATTTGTGGATTATTGCTGGGGCTTTTATTATCCGGAAAATTATGGGCACAAGCCAATAATACAACCGATACAACAAGTAAAAAAACCATTACTATAATCCATGCAGATACTTACAACTTTCAAAATAAAGATACTGCCGGACAATTTATTGCATTAGTGGGGCATGCTGAAGTGCAACAAAACAAAACCCTTTTTTATGCGGATAGTATTGTTTTAAACCAAAAGCTAAATATTTTAGAAGCCTTTGGAAACGTACATATTAATGATGCTGACAGTGTGCAAACCTATTCGCAATATTTAAAATATTTGGGTAAAGAAAAAAAGGCATTTCTCAAAAACAAAGTAAAACTTACCGATGGGAAAGGAGTATTAACCACCAACGATTTGGAATATGATACACAAATTAAAATTGGTAAATACTTCAATGGTGGTAAGTTAGTGAACGGTCAGTCTGTGTTAACCAGTAAAGAAGGTACTTATTATGGTGATACCCGCGATGTAATATTTAAAAAGAATGTAGTACTAATTGACCCAGAATATAAAATTTATACCGACACCCTTTTATACAATATCAATACAAACATAACCACCTTTATTTCTCCTTCTAAGGTAATTAACGGCAACCGTACTATATTGGTAACAGACGGTTACTATGATTTAAAACATAAAGTAGCAAATTTTTCAAAACGGCCATTCATTGACGATAGCACATACACCTTCACTTCCGATTATATGGCTTTTAATGATAGCACCGGCATTGGCGAATTTCAGGGCAATGCAGTTTATCGAAGTAAAGATTCAACCGGAGGTTATGACATTATTGCAAATAATATAAAAACGAACCGTAAAGAAGATGCTTTCTTAGCTACCGAGCAACCTATTTTATTAATAAAACAAGAAAAAGACAGCATTTATGTTGGAGCCGACACTTTGCGTTCAGGTAAACTTTCTTCATTAATTAAAACTAGGCCTGTTCCCGTTATTAGAGACTCATTGGGTGCTGCTAATAGGTTATTAATTGATAGTGCACAGATTGCAAAAGATACTAGTAATAATCGCTTTATTGAAGCATACCATCATGTAAAAATATTTTCAGACTCATTGCAAGCTGTTGGCGACAGTTTGTTTTATACGCAATTTGATTCTGCATTTCGACTATTTACTCACCCCATTGTTTGGTCAAATGAAAACCAAATTTCAGGTGACACTATTTATTTGTTCTTAGCCAATAAAAAACCTAAAGAATTATCGGTATTTGAAAATGCACTTACCATAAGTAAAGCCAGTAACAATTATTACAACCAGGTAAGGGGCAATAGTACACATGCATTTTTTCATGATGGAAAAATCAATTACATACATACCCGAGGTACCCCGGCCGATAATATTTATTTTGTAGAGGATGACAATCATAAATTCATAGGCGTAAACCAATCAACCTGCAGTGTAATTGATGCCTATTTTACAGATGGAGAAATACAAAAAGTATTATTTATTAACGATTTGAAAGGGGTGATGAGCCCAATGAAACAAGCTGATCCGGAAAGCCTAAAAGTTAGGGGTTTTAAATGGCAATACAACTTAAGACCAAAAAATAAATACTCCGTATTTACCGGCTCTGAATAAACCAAAGCCGCCTGTTTTTTCAGACGGCCTCTTGTTTTGGTTTTTGCATGGGGGTATAAACTAACGTAAATAACCTAATATTTTCAACATACTTTGAGCAGATTGTTCTTTTGCATACAACCAATCAATTAATTTCCCATTTTTATCATATTCAACAATAACATGCTTTGGCGAAGGAATTAAACAGTGCTTAATACCGCCATACCCGCTAATTTGATCCTGATAGGCACCGGTATGAAAAAATCCTACATATAATGACTCTTTATTACTTTGTTCATTTTCTTTATCGGGAGATGTTAGCTTGGGTAAAAAAACTTCATTAATATGCTCCTCACTATCATAATAATCATGGCTATCGCAAGTAATACCACCCAACACTACCCTATGGTATTCATTTTCCCATTTATTAATGGGTAACATTAAAAACTTTTCACCAATTCCCCATGTATCAGGTAATGTTGTAATAAAAGAAGAATCAATCATGTACCAACACTCCCGATCGTTTTGAATTTTTTGACCTGTAACACTATAAATATGCGCCATGCTTTCCCCTACGGTAAAACTTCCAAATTCCGTATAAATATTAGGCATTGGAACTTTGGCTTTTTTACAGGCCTTTTTAATGTTAGAAACAATTTCATTAATCATGAATTGATAATCATATTCAAACGCCAATGAATGTTTTATGGGAAAACCACCGCCAATATTAATAGAATCTAACTCAGGACAAATTTTCTTTAATTGGCAGTATAGGTTAATAATTTTATTCAACTCACTCCAATAATAAATATCATCTTTAATGCCTTTATTTAGGAAAATGTGTAGCATTTTCAACTGAAACTTATCTTCAAATCCTTCAATTTCATCAACATAAAATTCCAAAATATCCTTTGCACGCATGCCTAAGCGCGATGTGTAAAATGGGAAAGAAGGTTCCTCTTCTGCTGCTACCCTAATTCCCAGTTTAAAAGGTTGCTTTACACTTCTTTTGTAAGCCTGCAATTCCTCTTTATTATCTAATACCGGTATTACATTTTTAAATCCGGAATTGATAAGCTTAGCAATTCTGCTCGTGTAAGCTCTTTGCTTGTAACCATTACAAATTATAAAAATTTCTTTATTAATTTTTCTTCGTTTATAAAGCTGATTGATAATTTCAATATCGTAAGCATACGAAGTTTCTAAATTGATATTATGCTTTAGGGCTTCTTCAACAATAAATGAAAAGTGTGAACTTTTGGTGCAATAACAATAAAAATACTCTCCCTCATATTTATGCTTCTTAAAAGCAGCATTAAACATATTTTTTGCCTTATTAATTTGCATACCTATTTTGGGTAAATAGGTAAGTTTCATTGGCGTTCCATATTTGTCAATTAACGCTTTTAGATTTAGTCCGTTAAAACTTAAGTATCCATCATCATTCAAATTAAATCCTTCCTGGGGAAAATGAAATGTTTGCTCAACCAGCGAGGTATAGGTATTGTTCATTGAAGAACCTTGGTTTTAAGGAATGAAAAAATAATAATAAGGTGCAAAATTAAAGGAAGATATTACCCAATTCAGAAAAATTTTACTATTAGTCCTATTTTTTATGTTAAGCAGGTAATTAACAACTAAAATTGGATGAATTCATACATGGCCCTGCTTTCCAAAAAAATTATGACTAACAAATAAAAGAATAATATATGACTGTAATTACAAGTAATCTTTCAACTATCCACCTAAAATAACGATTAGGGCATATATAATACCAGGTAGGAAGAACAAAAGTGTCAGCAACAAGTCAATCCAAAACTTAGTATTAATTGCATTTTCATGTAAATAAACAGCCAAGGGAGGCAATAGTATAGCCAAAATAACTAATAACAATGTATTTGTATCAGTTGAAGTACCCGCTTTTTTTTGAACTTTATATTCTTTCAATAATGCTTTTGATTCTTTAATACGAAACTTTTTTTCCTTCCGTGATAAGTTTTTGTACTCTGCTAACGCATTTTTTAAAACAGCACCATTCAACGTTGCCCCCACTTTACCGGCAGAATCGGGAGCATTTTTTCCGGGTAACATAGGCAAACTAGCTGCTTGTGTAATAGCAGGAAGTATTAAAAAACAGCATAAAGACAGCAAGCCAAGTAATTTTCGCATCATAACCAATAAGTTTTAATTGTTAATGTTTAGTTAGTATTGGTGTGTAAATTAAATGCTTTTATTGAATTGCAACATTATTTTATCCTTATAATTCAAGTGAATAATTAACAAGCCAATAATTCAACAACATTTAACACAATACATGTGCTTAATTAAACGTTCCAACAGTAATTTTCAACATCCGGTCATCGCTAAAAAAATAAGATAACTTTGTATGAATAATGCTGAAATGGTGTATCAAAATTTTGAATTAGAAAAAAACAGAAAAGCAGCCATATATACTATTGTTATTTGTGCTGGTATATTTTTGATTTTCTTTTTTTTAAAATGGTCACTGCCACAAATTCCACAACCTACCACCGACACAGGTATTGAGGTAAATTTAGGTAACAGTGAAACAGGTTTGGGCGATGTAGCGCCACAAATGCAGGGCAACCCATCCGTAGAACAAGACACCAAACTATCAACTCCTCCACCATCAAAACAGGTACAATCTACCCCCGATGTTTTAGCCAATGAGGTAACAGGCGAAAATGATGAAGCTGTTGGCACTTTAGAAAAAAAAGTGAATCCCAAAAAACCTTTAAACCATAATCCAACGGCAATTCACCCAAAAAGAAATGATAATAACGTAATAAAACCCACACCTACTCCACCTAAACCAAAAGCATTATTTCAGGGGGGTACCTCAACCACATCGAGCGGTAATGGTGCCGATTCTTACAATGGTGTTTTCAATCAGGGAATTGCAGGTGGAAAAGGCGATCAGGGCAAACCTAATGGTAACCCCAATAGCGATAGCTATACAGGCAATGGCGGAACCGGAACCAGCGGTGTAAGTATAAGAAATGGTTTAACGGGCAGGCATTTTACAAAGCTACCCAGCTTTGAAGATGATTTTAATGAGCCTGCAAAAGTTGCCGTAGATATTACTGTGAATAAACTAGGTGAAGTTATTCAGGCTAATATAAATCCACGAGGTACAACCACTACCAATCAAAACATTAGAAATATTGCTTTACGCAAAGCCAAATTATTAAAACTAAATGCAGGTGATACAGATAACCAAACCGGCACTATTGTATTTAGTTTTAAACTGAATGGCTAATTTTTTTACAATGAACTATTTCGAAACATTAACTTACCTGTACGAACATTTACCCATGTTTAGCAGGCAAGGTGCATCAGCCTATAAAAAAGATTTAACCAATACGATTTTACTCTGCAATAAATTAGGCAACCCACAGCAAAAATTCAAAACTATTCACATTGCAGGCACCAATGGCAAAGGAAGTACCAGCCATATGCTGGCGGCAATTTTACAAAAAGCCGGCTACAAAACCGGATTATATACATCACCTCATTTAAAAGATTTTAGAGAACGAATTAAAATAAATGGGGAATTATGTACTGAAGCTTTTATTATTGATTTTGTTGAAAAAATAAAACCTGCCATCGCAGAAATTCAACCTTCTTTTTTTGAAATTACTGTGGCAATGGCTTTTAGCTATTTTGCGGAAACGCATGTTGATGTAGCTGTAATTGAAACCGGTTTGGGAGGCCGTTTAGATAGTACCAACATTATTACACCAGAACTTTCTATTATTACCAACATTGGATGGGACCATATGAATTTGCTGGGCAATACTTTGGAAGCCATTGCCAGCGAAAAAGCAGGAATTATTAAACAGCATATTCCAGTTGTAATAGGCGAAGTGACTGATGAAACAAAACCTGTTTTTGAAAGTGTGGCTGCACAAAAAAATGCTCCTATCTATTATGCACAACAAGCTTTTTCAGTTTTAGAATACCAACAAACCTTTACTGCCCTAATGGTAAAATTGCTGAATAATAAAAATGGCGAAATAAATTCTTATCAGCTTGACTTACCAGGTATTTATCAACTTAATAATTTAATTACAACTTTAACGGCAGTAAACCAATTAAAACTGCAAGAATGGCAATTATCTGACGATTCAATATTTGAAGGATTAGCAAATGCAAAAAGAATAACAGGCTTACATGGACGCTGGGAATTATTACATCAATACCCTACCGTTATTGCAGATGTTGCACATAATGAAGCAGGAATAAAACAGTTATTAAATCAAATTAAACTTTGTACCTACCGTCAATTACACATAATATTTGGAATGGTAAAAGATAAAGACCCACAATTAGTTTTATCATTGTTGCCTACTAATGCACACTATTATTTTACGCAAGCAAATATTCCAAGGGCACTGAATGCCACTGAATTAACCGAAATTGCGAAGGATTACCATTTATTAGGCAACACTTATGCCGATGTAAATACTGCCTTAAAAGCAGCTGTGCAAATGGCTTTAAAAGATGATTTAATTATTGTTTGCGGGAGCGTTTTTTTAATTGCAGATATAGACCCTATCCATTAAAAATGCAATTCACCTAATTTTTCCAATGCCAAAAAAATACAGGTAACATGCATACTTTGTATAATTTTATTTTCACGTACAAATTGTTTTACCTCATCAATACTGGCAAATAAAATTTCTAAATCTTCACCGGGATCAAAATTTTGTTCAGCCACTTTTTCACCGCCCGTTGCCAAAAACATATGCATAATATTGTTATTAGTTGAAGGATTTGCGGATGTAATGCCCAATTTTTGAAATTCGGTAAAGTAATAACCGGTTTCTTCTAATAATTCTCTTTGCAATGCAGCTTCAGGCGATGCATCGCTATAATCTATACATCCTCCCGGCGTTTCAATATCTGTTCGGCCTAAAGCATGCCGATATTGTCGTTCTAATAATACTTTCCCATCTTTAGTAATGGCAAATGCTGTAACCCAATCGGGAAATTCATACACATAAAATGGATCAATTACTTTTCCATTGGGCAATAGGCAGGTATCTTTTCGTATAGTAGCCCAAGTATCTTTCAATAAATAATTACTGGCTAAGGTAGTCCACGTTAAATCTCTTTGCATTACCAATTCATTTTATCTTTCAAAGCCTGTATGTGTGCCTTATGGTGTTTACCATGCCATGCATATAAGCCTAATAACAACCATAAACTTAATTCGCGTCCTTGTTCAGGATGAATAACTGTTCTTTCAAAATCAGCCTGCGATAAATCCTTCATGGTGGCATGCCAACGTTTGTGCAAAGCATGCAGCAGTGTTAATGATACATTAATGGGAACAGTATCATTGTCGGGTAATAGTGCCCATGCTTTTTCATTGTATGGTTTTATGGTAGGTTTATTTTCCGTTAACCCCAATTTAAATCGGATATAAGCATTCATATGGCTATCGGCCATATGATGAATAAGTTGTTGCAGTGTCCATCCTCCTTCCCTATAGGGTGTATTCAATTGTGCTGCATCTAAATGTTGAACCTCTATTTCTAATTCTTCCGGTAATTGTGCAATGGCCTTTAACCACTCTTGCTTTTGTGCCTCTGAAAAAGGCTTGGGCTCATATTTACCAATGGGGTAACGTTCGTCTGTATGCATAAAATAAAATTAATCTTCGCGTAATGATTTGCCGGTTAAATGAATGAAAACATCTTCCAAAGTTGCTTTCTTCACTTCTTTTGTTCTTTCAAAACCGGTTGCTACTAAATTGTCAATTAATTCGTCAGGGGTAGCTACGGATTGGATCTTACCGCTATCAATAATGGCTACTCTATCGCAAAGTTCTTCCGCTTCATCCATATAATGCGTAGTAATAATGACAGTAGTTCCGCTTAATCGAATTTGTTTAATTAAATCCCAAAGATTTCTTCTAGCTTGTGGATCTAATCCTGTAGTAGGTTCATCTAAAAAAATAATTTTGGGATTATTAATAAGTGTAGTGGCTAATGAAAAACGCTGTTGTTGGCCACCACTTAATTCTTTATACTTTGCTTTTGCTTTATCGGCCAGTTTTACTTCTTCTAAAATCTTTTTCTTATCAATTTTTTTGTTGTATAACCCTGCAAACAAATCTAAAAGTTCTGCCAATGTTAATCCGGGATAATAACCGCTTAATTGCAATTGCACCCCAATAATTTGTTTTATTTCATTAGGGTTTTTATCTAAGCTATACCCGTCCACCCAAACTTCACCGCTGGTTTTATCTTTTAGTGTTTCTATAATTTCTAAGGTGGTTGATTTACCTGCGCCATTGGGGCCTAATAAACCAAATATCTCTCCTTCATATACATCAAAACTAATCCCTTTAACTGCTTGAACTGAACCGTAGTTTTTAGTAAGATTTTTTACTTCAATTATTTTTTTTTGCATGTCTAAAAATTTATAACTAACCCAGCACTACTTCCCGAAAAACCTATACCGGCCTGTACTTTGGGTAATTGTTGGTGCGACCATTTATTAAACAAATCTACGGCTAATATTAAGTTTTTCTGCCCCGAAGCTATTAAATATCCTCCAACTACAGTAGTGCAAAATCCACCACCTATAAATGTCCACCCAAGTCCTGAATGGTGATTACTGGCCAATCCAACTCCGGCACCCATCATACCTGCTCCCAGAATACCTAAAACATTTCCCCAAATTTTGTTTTGCTGATGTTTTTGATAGTAATGAATTAACTGCAGATTACCCGTTTTGTAAAACAAGCCTTTAAACTCACGTGCACCTCTGTACAAAGTGTCGTTGTACAATAAGGTATTCGGCTTAGGATTGATAAAATAATTTAACTGATGTGGTAATATTACTTGCTGTGCTTTACTTACCTGTTGACAACATAAAAAAAATATTCCCAACACAAGAAATTTATACATGCGCTTCTTTATTTTGCATTAAATAATTTTCTAATTCTTCCATCATTAATTTACTACCAATAAATAAAGGTGACCGTTGATGTAATTGTTGAGGTTGAATATCCAATATGCGTTGTTCGCCATTTGTTGCTTTACCTCCTGCTACTTCAATAATAAAAGCGAGAGGATTACATTCATACAATAAACGCAACTTACCATTGGGTTTGCTATCGGTTCCAGGATACATGAAAATACCTCCCTTTAATAAATTTCTATGCACATCAGCTACCATACTGCCAATATATCGTTGTGTATAAGGCCCGCCTTCCGACTTCGTTTTTTTCTGACAGGCGGTAATGTATTGCTGTACACCTTTTTGGTATTGAAAGAAATAACCATGATTCACGGAATAAAAATTGCCGCTTTCTGGGCATTGAATATTGGGGTGACTTAAACAAAACTCACCAATAGACGGGTCTAAAGTAAACCCATTTACCCCCCGCTTGGTAGCATACACCAACATAGTTGAACTGCCGTAAATAATATAACCTGCAGCCACTTGCCTATTTCCAGGCTGAAGAAAATCTTCGCGAGTACAAGGTGAACCTTTAGGGCTAACTCTACGATAAACGCTAAATATTGTACCAATTGAAATGTTCACATCTATATTTCCGCTCCCATCCAATGGATCGAATAATACCACGTATTTACTGTTATTACTCACTTCATCATCAAAAATCACAAAATCATCCAATTCCTCGCTACCAATACCTGCACAGCTTATGCCATGCTTTAATGCGCCCATAAATTGATTATTGGCATAAACATCTAACTTCTTTACATCTTCACCCTGAATATTAATAGAACCCGCATCGCCTAAAATATCAACTAAACCGGCTTTATTCACTTCAACATTTACCCGCTTGGCAGCCAAGCCCATATCGCGTAATAAACTACTTAACTCACCTGTTGCTGTTGGAAATTGGCGTAATTGTTGAATGGTAAATTCATCTAATGTCAAAATTTTTCTATTCACCATCATAGTATTGTATGTTTTTTGATAAAGATAAAGGGCACGCACAATACATACAATATTTTTTTATGCAATCGTGTTCGCCATACACATTACAATAGCTTAGTTAGATGGCTTATTAATGAAAATTTGAGTGAAGTATAAATTACCATCATTACCTTGTGCAATACCAATAGCCGTTAAATTGTAATTGCCTTCAATATTTTTTTTATGGCCGGGACTATTCAACCAACCTTTCACAACAGCCTTAGCATCTAAATGTCCAAGCGCTACGTTTTCGGCGGCACCACGCAGATAACCTAATTTGTTTTTTATGGAGTTAAACCTAGCATCAAAACCATCATGTCCAAATGCTACCTTATGTTCAGCCATATCAACACTATGTTCAGAGGCCAAAGGATAAATGGCATTGCTCCATTGCAACGGCTGTAATCCTTTTGAAGTTCTGTATTCATTAATATAAAACAACACATCTCTTTCCATTTTAGAATACTTTGCTACAGGAGCATAGTGCAAACTGCTGCCTGGCTTACAACCATTCGCTATTAAAGCAGTTACCATCATTGATAGTTTAAAAAAATTTAAAAAAATTGTCAGCTGCATATTTTTTTGTGTTGAATTCAAGAATTGTACCAATAAAAATTGCTTTGTATTTTACAAAGCATAATTACTGTAGCTTTGCCAATCTTCCACTTAATCATTTGTTAAATAGCATGATTGTTTATAAGTTCGGCGGTGCCAGTATTAGTAATATTGAACGCATTCAACAAGTTTTTCAAATTATTGAAAACATTGAAGCAGGTGAAAAGGCAGTATTGGTA
The DNA here is from genome assembly GCF_049968455.1 of Hydrotalea sp. Classification (NCBI taxonomy): domain Bacteria; kingdom Pseudomonadati; phylum Bacteroidota; class Chitinophagia; order Chitinophagales; family Chitinophagaceae; genus Hydrotalea; species Hydrotalea sp. Next base: position 77,471 of record NZ_JBMFQT010000005.1, read on the forward strand.
ATTTCAGCTATGGGCAAAACTACCAATGCTTTAGAAAAAGTGGTTGATTCATTTTTTCAACAAAAAGCTACTGAGGCTTTGCAGCTATTTGAAGTTATTAAACAGCAGCACCTTACCGTTGCCAAATATTTGCTGGTAAAAGAATATAATGCCTGCTATGTTCGAATGCTTGATATCTTTACCGAAGTAGAATGGCTTTTACATGATAAACCAGTTAGAGGTTACGATTATTATTACGATCAAATTGTTTGTTGCGGTGAATTACTTAGCTCCACTATTCTTCATTTCTTTTGCAAGGAAAATGGTTTGAATACTCAATGGATTGATATTAGAGATGTATTATTGACTGATAATAATTTTAGAGATGCCGGCATAATATGGGATATAACTGCTCAAAAAGCACAACAAACATTTTTAAATAATACACACTCTGTTTACATTACTCAGGGATTTATTGGTGCAACTACCGATAATGAAAGTACAACCTTAGGACGTGAAGGAAGTGATTTTACTGCTGCCATATTAGGCAATATTTTAGACACAAAAAGTGTAAGCATTTGGAAAGATGTTGAAGGTGTAATGAGCGCAGATCCCAAAATGTTTAAAGAAGCCAGGTATATTCCCGAATTCAATTATAATGAAGTAATTGAAATGGCTTATTATGGTGCACAAGTTATACATCCGAAAACCATTAAGCCTTTACAAAACAAGCATATTCCATTATTGGTGAAATGCTTTTTGAATCCTTCTTTACCAGGCACCATCATACACAATGCTAAGCACTTACAATTTCCACCCATTCAAATTTTAAAAAACAAACAAGTACTAATTACCTTACAAAGCCTCGATTTCTCTTTTATAGGAGGCCATTCAATTCAAGATATTTATACATATTTGAATGCTTTAAGATTAATTCCCAACCTAATTCAGTTTGGTGCCATTAGTGTGCAAATTTGTTTAGACGATAAAGCAGAAAAAATAAACGACCTAGCAATGCATGCTGCAGAAAAATTTGATGTGCAGGTACAAAAAAACTTGCAATTGATAACTGTTAGACATTACACCGCCGCTATAATAGATACCATGAATGCAGAAGAAAACGTGGTGCTGCGCCAACAGACTCCTATTACTATTCAAATATTAAAGTTAGAGAAGTAATAACGTAAGGCTTAGTACATTAAATAATTGCCTTTACTGTTAACAGTAATAACTGGAAGGGTTTTGTGTTTTTCAAAATAATTGTACACTTTCTCTAAGCTTTGGGCAAAATCACCATAAGCTTTATCATCTTTGGTAACCTTTTCCAAAAAGGCCATGCTTTTAGGATTATCAAATCGAACAGGAAAAATATGTACAGGAATAAAATCTTCACCATTACTTTTGGCATATGAAGCCAATAAATATAACTCATCAATTTGGTTATCCATTATAGGTATACAACCAACGGTTACACAAGTACCATGTATAAAAATATCGCTACCGGGCTTTACTGAATCGGATAAAAGTTGATCGGAAACATTTGGATAATTGAGACCTAACGATAAGTAGTAGGTGCTTTTGGGATTGAACATATTAATGTAATAGAAACCTTCCGGAACCTGATAATCACCTTCAATTCGCTTAGGCCCTAAACCACCGCTTAAAGCACAAATTTTATAAGTCTTTATTAATTTAAAAGGCTCGGTACTATTATTACGTGCCCATACTTCCAACTGACTATCGTATTTAAAACTACGAATATAAAGTTGCTTGGGCGGCCAACTTAAACCTGCTTTTTTAAACTGTTTAGCCAGGGTATCTTCTTTTAATTTAAATGCATTGGCTACCCTTACATTCGACTTTTGAAAATCAACAAATGAATTTTGAGCCCATACACCCCCACTAAACAACAACAAAAAGCAACACAAAACAAACAAACGCATAATGCTTTCAAATTTTAACATGCAAAATGTTCCTCAATATTATAATAATTGAGGAACAAAAATCAGTAATTAAAATTGAAAATACAGAATCCTTACTAATACAAAATGCAAAATTTATGCAGGCATGTTTATAAGTTGCCTCTTAAGGCTTGCTCACGTTCAATAGCTTCAAACAAAGCCTTAAAATTTCCTTTACCAAAACTTTTGGCGCCATGGCGCTGAATAATTTCAAAAAATAAAGTAGGCCTATCTTCTACAGGTTTGGTAAATATTTGTAGTAAATAGCCTTCATCGTCTCTATCAATTAAAATACCCAATTCCCGCAAAGCGGCTATATCTTCCTGAATGTGACCTACCCTTTCTAAAACAGTTTCATAATAAGAAGTAGGCACTTTTAAAAATTCAACGCCACGGTTTTGTAAAGCTGTTACTGTTTCAATAATATTGTTAGTAGCTAAAGCTACGTGTTGTACCCCTTCACCATCATAAAATTCCAAATATTCTTCAACCTGCGATTTCTTTTTGCCTTCAGCCGGTTCATTAATCGGAAACTTCACAAACCCGTTTCCGTTACTCATTACCTTACTCATTAAGGCTGAATATTCTGTTGAAATATCCTTGTCATCAAAAGTCAAAATATTTTTGAACCCCATAACATTTTCATAAAAAGCCACCCACTTATTCATTTGGTTCCATCCAACATTCCCCACACAATGATCAACATAAAGCAAGCCTGTTTCGGAAGGATTATAATTGGTTTTCCACTCAACATAACCCGGCATAAAAGCACCTTTATAATTTTTTCGTTCAATAAATAAGTGCACAGTATCTCCATAAGTATAAATACCACTGATTATAACTTCGCCGTGTTCATCTTTTAAATGAGTAGGTTCCATATAACTTTTAGCCCCACGTTTTGTAGTTTGATGCCATGCATCAGTTGCATCTTGTACACGTAATGATAAGGCTTTCACCCCATCGCCATGTTTAAATATGTGCTCAGCAATGGGATGTGTTGACCTTAAAGGCGTAGTAAACATAAAAGTTAACTTATTTTGCCTAACAACATAACTGGCAGTTGCTTGATTACCGGTTTCCGGACCTGAATATGCTACACTTTGAAAACCGAATGCTGTTTTATAATAATGTGTTGCTTGTTTGGCATTACCAACATAAAATTCAACATAATCAGTCCCTTCTAAAGGAAGGAAATCATTGGTGGCAGCATTTTGCATGCCACCTGCTTCTTTTACTTGCAAAGACATATTAAATAAAGATTATTAATTAAATAAATAGAAAATCAATTGAATAACAAAACGTATGCAATTACAGTTGAATTGCCGAGTCCATTGCCAATGCCAGCATTAACAAACAATAGTTTGCTCTGCGGTCATTAAATAATTTGTGTGGATAATCGGGTAGCATATTTCAAAATTAAAACATTTATTCAAAAAACTCATTTTCAATTTAGCTCGCAATTATCTTCGCAATACAAATGGGCATAAAAGGCTTCAGGTGTAATTGTTATGGATAAATATATTTCTTAAAACTTAATAATCTTTATATGAAAGTAGGCATATTAGGGGGTGGTCAATTGGGTAGAATGCTATTACAGGCTGCAGCCAATTACACAGTAGAAACCTATGTTTTAGAAAATGACAAAAACTGCCCATCTGCACATTTATGCCATCATTTTGTTCAGGGCAGTATAACCGATTATGAAACGGTTTACCGCTTCGGTAAAATGGTAGATGCGTTAACCATAGAAATTGAAGCTGTAAATATTGCCGCATTAGAACAATTGGAAGCAGAAGGTTTAGCCATTTATCCTTCACCGTCTGCTATTAAAACCATAAAAAACAAAATACATCAAAAACAATTTTACCATGAACACCAAATACCTACTGCGCCTTTTGTTATAACTGAAACTTTGAATGAGGTAATGCAGCATACCCATCTTTTTCCTGCGGTACATAAGATAGGTGAAGGAGGTTATGATGGCAGAGGTGTACAAATAATTAAAAATAAAGAGGAAGTTGCCTTAGGTTTTGAGCACCCATCTGTTTTAGAAAAAATGATTAATATTCATAAAGAAATTGCCATAATAGTTGCTCGGAATAAGAAAGGTGAAACTGCCATTTACCCTCCTGCAGAAATGGTTTTTGACCCTGTATTAAATATTTTAGAATACCAAATTGCCCCGGCCCGAATTAGTCGCGAATTATTATGGAAAGCCGAAGCTATTGCCATAAAAGTAGTGCAAAAACTGAATACGGCCGGTTTATTTGCTATTGAATTTTTAATTGATAAAGACCAGGAAATTTGGGTAAATGAAACCGCACCCCGAGTGCACAATAGTGGACATCATACCATTGAAGCCAGTTATTGCAGTCAATATGATATGCTTTGGCGCATTATTTTAGGCTATCCTTTAGGTAATACTAAACTAATTAACCCTTCAGCAATGATTAATTTATTGGGTGAACCGGGCTACACCGGCGCACCTATTTATGAAGGTTTGAATGATGTATTAAAAGTTGAGCAAGCCTTTGTGCACTTATATGGGAAACAAACTACCAAACCCGGACGCAAAATGGGCCACGTTACTTTAATAGCCAAAGATGATGGCGAATTAATATATCAGGCACATAAAATAAAACAACTAATTAAGGTGATTGCCTGATGTATTTAAATTAATTCGGGGATCAATAATTGTGGGAATTGAAGGGGGTGCTATGTTAACGGGGATGGCTTTGTGCCGTTTCTTTAAAGGCATATTAAATCCAAGACCTATCATGCTTTTTACCTGTAATGCCGGCGAATCTCCGTTAGGACCAAATATTTTCACATTATCATCATATATCATATCTAAACTATACGAAGCCGTTAAATATTTATTGATTTTAAAATTAAATTGATTAGTCATGTAAAAGTTAATGTTTTGTGGCTTATTTAAATAATTTGAAAACAAATCAACCCTGCCCCTATAATCAACATTTTTTAGAATGGTAGTGTTATAATTAATGGTTGCAAAAGCACCAAACTCATTTAATACATGTCTTCCCGAATCAACTCCATACGCTTTTTGATTAGCCAAATATTGATTCGTTACAATTACCCATCTTGATGTAATGGGAGAAAGGAACAAAGAAAATTTAGACGTGGGCTTATAGTCAAAACCAGCCGCTAATATTACAAATGCGGGTGATAAAAAACTAGAAGCAAATACCGGCATCCCACTTGAATAGGTGTAACCATCAAAAAACTGAGATCGAAAATTGAATAATCCGGATAAATACCATTTTCCTGATGTATCAACTTTGTAACCATACTTGCTTACATAATCAATTCGGTCATCATTTTTACGTCCACCCAAACTTGTGGTTTGAATGTAGCCTAAATTCACATCCAAATTATTGTCCCAAGAATGTCTATCTTTTTTGTAATAAACAAAATAGTTAAAGTAGGAACTTACTGCCAATGAAAAATTATCACCACCGGCAGCCCAATTGCTTAATGAACCTTGCGATAGGCTAAAATTAAACAAGCCCCCGCGCTTCCATTGCCAGTTAATGGTATCTTTATCCTTATCTTTTTTAATAGGGCGATAAATCTCGTTTTTAAGGGTATTTACTAAAATATCTTGCGCACTTACACTTAAATAACTAAACGCAAAAAAAAGCAATAAAATTCTGTGTAATTTCATGTTAAGTATGGCCATTTATACAAATAAACCCCTGCTAATTTCCAATAAGAACACAAACAGGGCAAAAAAATGTGTAAAAAAAGAAATAGGCTTGCTCAAATTTTTACAAAAGTAAAGGCATTTCCTTAAAATTAACCAATGTATTGCTGACAAAGTGTCATCGCTTGCTTTAAAAGTGTATTTTTGCACTCCAAAAAGAAAATGTGCAATGAACGTATTTGAAATACCTACCAAACTACACGATGAAAAGCGGCAAGGAGAAGCTTATGCACCTGTTGGTCAGGAATCTGCCCTGTTTCAAAAAAAATTTTATATTGAAAGCTATGGCTGCCAAATGAATTTTAGTGACAGCGAAATTGTAGCCTCCATATTACACCAAGAAGGTTTTGGGGCTACAAGGCAATTTGAAGAAGCCTCACTCATTTTATTAAATACCTGTTCAATTCGCGAAAAAGCAGAACAAACCATCCGCAAACGTTTAACCGAGTTCAGAAAAATAAAAGAACAAAAACCTGACTTATTAATTGGCGTATTAGGTTGTATGGCAGAACGTTTAAAAACCAAATTATTAGAAGAAGAAAAACTGGTTGATATAGTTGTTGGTCCCGATGCCTACAGAAGTTTACCTGCTTTAATTACTGAAGCAGAAACCGGCCAAAAAGCGGTAAATGTTTTATTAAGTAGAGAAGAAACATATGCTGATATTTCACCTGTTCGTATAGATAGTAATGGTGTTACTGCATTTGTTTCCATTATGCGCGGATGTAATAATATGTGCAGTTTTTGTGTTGTACCTTTTACCCGCGGACGTGAACGTAGCAGAAGCGCCAATTCCATCATAGAAGAAATTAAAGATTTAGTTAATAAAGGTTTTCGTGAAGTTACCCTTCTTGGACAAAATGTTGATAGTTACTATTGGTACGATGAAACAAATAATACTACTGTAAATTTTGCTCAATTATTAGAAAAAGTTGCACTACTCCACCCATTGTTAAGGGTTCGTTTCAGCACATCACACCCAAAAGATATTACGGATGAAGTGTTACATACCATTGCCAAATATAAAAATATTTGCAACTACATTCACTTGCCCATACAAAGTGGTAATACACGCATTTTGCAACTTATGAATCGTACATACAGCCGCGAATGGTATTTAGCAAAAGTAGATAGAATTAAAGAAATTATACCCGATTGCGCCATTAGTACCGATATTATTACCGGCTTCTGTACAGAAACAGAAGAAGAACACAACGATACTTTAAGTGCAATGGAATATGCACAATATGATTATGCCTATATGTTTTTTTATAGCGAAAGGCCTGGAACATTGGCTGCCAGAAGATTTACCGATGATGTGCCGGAAGAAGTAAAAAAACGAAGATTACAAGAAATCATCAATCTTCAAAATGAATTATCAAAAAAAAGTAATGAAAAAGACATTGGTAAAACTTTTGAAGTATTGATTGAAGGAGAAAGTAAAAAAGATGCAACCTTTTGGAAAGGAAGAAATTCCCAAAACAAAATGTTGGTTTTTCCGAAAGCCCATTACCAATTAAAGCCCGGCGAATATGTAAATGTGCACGTACAAAATGCTACACAGGCTACTTTAATTGGAGAAATTGTTGCCTAATAAATGGCTTCAGTTATTGAATGAATTAACATTAATGCGTATGGATTTACAAAGTATAAAAAACCGATTTGGCATTATAGGCAACTCACCTGCCCTAAATTTTGCATTAGACACTGCCGTGCAGGTTGCAGCTACCGATTTAACTGTTTTAATTGTTGGGGAAAGTGGTGTTGGTAAAGAAGTATTTTCACAAATCATTCATGCACTTTCTGCACGTAAGCATAATCCTTTTATTGCCGTAAACTGCGGCGCCATTCCGGAAGGAACCATTGACTCAGAATTATTTGGTCATGAAAAAGGTGCCTTTACCGGTGCGGTAGATAGTAGAAAGGGCTATTTTGAAACAGTAAACGGTGGTACCATTTTTTTAGATGAAATTGGTGAAATGCCAATGGGTACGCAAGCTCGTTTATTAAGAGTTCTAGAAACAGGTGAATTCATTCGGGTAGGTTCATCTAAAGTTCAAAAAACCGATGTTAGAGTTATAGCTGCTACCAACCGCGAACTAATTGAATTTGCAGAAAAAGGCCGCTTTCGTCAAGATTTATATTATCGTTTAAGTACTGTACCTATTCGCGTACCTGCATTACGCGATCGGAAGGAAGATATTCCCTTATTATTCAGAAAATTTGTAGTTGATTTTGCTGAACGTTATAAAACCAATCCGGTTCAATTAAGTGAGGAAGCTAGAATAATACTCATGCAATACCCCTTTCCGGGCAATGTTCGCGAATTAAAAAACTTGGCCGAGCAGATATCCGTTTTAAGTAACGAACAAATTTTATCGTCACAAGAATTGAGAAGATTTTTACCCGAAAGACACCAAAACAATAATTTACCGGTATTAGCACATACAACTGATTCAGCTCATCCTGAATTTGCGAATGAACGTGAAATTCTTTACAAACTTTTTTTCGATATGAAAAAAGATGTAACAGAGTTGAAAAAAATGTTTTTGGAAATTTTAAAGAATCCATCTTTAGCAGGAACTGCCGCTCAGTTTACAAAAGAATCATTGATTCATGATGTTGCCCATCATGAAGATGGTTTACATCCGGTTTTCCCGGGCACCATACCCGCCACGGCAAATACAATAACTACCCCTGTAATTGGTACAGGCAATCAGCCCTTATTAATTAATCACGACGATTTGCACCATCATGAGGTTGTAGAAGAATCGCTGAATATTATGGATAAAGAAAAAGAACTGATTATTAAAGCACTTAAAAAACACAAAGGTAAACGAAAAGATGCCGCTTCGGATTTAGGCATTAGTGAGCGTACCCTTTACCGCAAATTGAAAGAATATGACATTGAAGAATAAACAATCAATCATCCAACTAAAACTTGGATACAAAAGCGTTTTGAGAAACTATGCAATACCAATACTTTTATTTTTTGGTATTGCATTATTGAGTGCTTGTAAAATTTATTCATTCAAAGATGTGTCAATAGATTATTCAAAAATCAAAACCATCAAAATTGGGTTTATTGAAAATAAAGCCAGTTATGTTAATCCACAATTAAGCCCACAATTAACTGATAAGCTGCAATTAAAAATTGCCAGTCAAACCAAATTAATTCGTACCAATAGCGATGATGCCAATTTGGTAGTTAGTGGATACATTTCCGACTATTCAGTTTCCACAGCTGCTATTTCCTCACAACAAGCTACAGCAAACCGATTAACTGTTGCTGCACACATTACTGTAAAAAACAATGTTGATAATAAAACCGATGAATTTGATGTAAGCCGTAATTATGACTTTTCTTCTAACCTATCCTTACAACAAGCAGAGGGGCAATTACTTTCAACAATTGTAAGCAATATTACAGATGATATTTTTAACCATATTTTTTCAAACTGGTAAATAAATAATGTATTTTCACAACATGAATGCTGTCATCAATCAAACTGCTTATGCCCTATTGCAACAACCATTTCAGGAAGTTGCTATTGAAAGTTTGCAGCAAATTTGTACAGAATACCCATTCTTTACACCTGCCCATGTTTTACTGGCAGCGAAACTACAGCTCAATCATCAAGCTATTTCAAATCCTACAATGGCTTTTATTTGGGCGTCGTCAGGCAATATTAACTGGATGCAGTATTTACTTGCAACCGTAAACGAAAAAGAGGCAACCCCTTTACAAGTTACACAAGCCACCGACCAGATTACAACACACAATGACAATACTGAATTGGTAGATGTAGCAACAGTTTTGCAAAGTAGCACAAATGCTATTGAGCATACAATTGAGGAAATGCCGGCCCATTCCATTGAAGGGAATGAAAAAATTGAAGCATTACCAATAGAAGCTACAGCTGAAATTAATACGAATGAAGAAGTACTAAATGAGAATGAACAGCATCAACTTTCGCAGCACGAACCAACTAATTTAAATTTAAAGGAAGTTGATGATTCCACCTCCTCTCACAATGATTCTTCCCTTATAGAACAAGAACATACATTAGGGCATGAAGTTGTTGATGATATTGAACAAGAGGTATCTGCTTTAACAATATCTAATTCAAATGAGGAAGTTGACAATAAAATAGTTGAGCCTACCAACAATATGGATATCGCAGAGCAAATGCGACAATTGAAGGATGTTGAGTTAGAAAGTAACTATCATACAAAAGAAGAAAGCATAGAGCAGCGGTTAACTGACAATAACAGTACCGAATTAGTTAAAGAAAATGAAAAATTAACCGAAACTATTGCAGCTCAATGGGCTAGTTTTCAACAGCCGGTTGAGTCGGAAGAGGAATTAACTTATGAACCGGTTCATTTTCATACCATTGACTATTTTGGTTCGTTGGGCATTACAGCCGATTTAACCAAAGAACCACAAGACAAACTAAGTAAGCAGTTATTAAAATTTACCGACTGGCTAAAAATTGTCAAAAACCAACAGACCCCGGAAATGCAGGCGCATCAACAAACTGAAATTGATAGTATTATACCGGGAATTGCCCAAACTTCCAATCAAACCAAAGAAATTATTACCGAAACTATGGCTGAAATTTTGGTAAAACAAGGCAAAATAGATAAAGCTGTGCAGGTTTATATTAAATTAAGTTTTTTAGATCCTGATAAATCCGCTTATTTTGCAAAAAAAATTGAACAACTAAAAGAAATATAGCATGACTGTAGTTTTTATTATTTTAATTGTAATTGCTTGTGTAGCATTAGGGTTTATTGTTTTAATTCAAAACCCAAAAGGTGGTGGTTTAGCAGGCAATGTAGGTGGTTTTGGCAATCAAATTATGGGTGTTAAACAAACAACTGATGTTTTAGAAAAAGGAACATGGTTATTTGCAGCTATAATAGCTGTACTTGCTTTATTCTCTACCCTAATTTTCAGAGGCTCAACAAAAGGCCCTGATACTTCCATTATTCAAAAAGTGAACACCAACCAAAATACAACACCGGCAAACAGTATTCCTTTAAATACTCCTCCTGCCACAAAGTAATCTATAAAAAATATTTTTGCCCTGTCTGTTTGTAACAGACAGGGTTTTTTATTATATTGAACTTCTATGCGAAAGGTAATTGGTTTAGCTGTGCTTATTATAGCAGGTTTGGCTATTGCATTTTTTATTTATTTAAAAAGCCCTGCAACAGCTTTCTCAGAAAAAAAGCAGTATTTCACTTTGTCGGAAGATAGTTTATCAGCAAGTTTAATAACACAAGCTTTGCTAAAACAACATATTATTAAACGAGGGTGGCCGTTTCAATTTGTTTTGAAAGAATTAAATATTGCCAAGCATGTAAAGCCCGGTAAATATGAGGTAAATAAAAATGCAAGTGCTTTATCAATTGTGCGTATGCTGAAAAATAATCAGCAAGCTGCCGTTAACCTAGTGATTAATAAACTTAGATTAAAAGAAGACTTAGCCAAACTCATTGCTAAAAATTTTGCTATAGACTCTAATAAGGTAATGAATTTTATGAATAGCAATGACTCATTATTGCCTTATAAAGTTGATACAAGTACCGTTTTCACCATCATTATTCCGGACACCTATACTTTTTATTGGAACACTTCTTTAAGGAAAATCTTTAATCGTTTATCAGTATCAGATTCTATTTTTTGGAGCAAAAATGATCGATTAGAAAAAGCAAAAGCCATTGGATTATCACCTCAACAAGCATATATTTTAGCTTCTATTGTAGAGGAAGAATCTAATATAGATGAAGAAAGAGGCAAAATTGCAAGTGTTTATATTAATCGCTTAAACCAAAACATGGCTTTACAAGCATGCCCCACCATCAAATATGCCATGAAGGATTTTGCACTAACGCGTATTTATGAAAAATATTTGTTTAATCCTTCTCCCTACAACACCTATAGAAACAAGGGATTACCTCCGGGACCAATTTGTACACCTTCTGCAAAATGTATTGACATAGTTTTAAATGCTCCCAAAACCAACTATCTATATTTTGTAGCGAAAAGCGATTTTAGCGGCTACAGCCACTTTAGCAGTAATTTTGCTGAGCATAGCTTTTATGCAAAACAATACCAACAAGCACTTGATGCTGAAATGGCTAAAAAACAAAAACAAAAGTAAGCGTGACAAAGTTGGAGCATAAACTTATTACCTTTCCCCCCATTGCTTTTGCAATTAAAAAAAGCAAGCAAATTGTTATTCCAGGTTTTAAAGGCATTCCGTTATTTTATGTTATCCGATTTTTTTTTCAGCAAATCAATAAAATTGGCATTATTGATCGTGCCTCCGCTATTTCATTCAATTTAATAATGGCTTTGCCTGCAGCCTTTTTATTCATTTTTTCCATCATTCCTTATCTACCTGACTCATTCGACTTTAAAGGTCAAATGCTGAACTTATTTAAAGATTTAACTCCCAACTCAAATACCTATAAATTAATTAATATCCTTATAAACGATTTACTGAAAAAACATGTGGGTATCTTTTCATTCGGTTTTATTTTGGTGCTATTTTATGCATCGAATGCAACTATGGGTATTATTAGAACTTTTGATAAGTCTATTTCTGAAAAAAAAGCTTATTTCCTGCATAGAAGATGGCGCGCTATTCGCTTAACTACTTTATTAATCTTATTAGTTCTTGCTTCACTTTTGGTATTAATTGGCCAAGGAGAGTTAGCTGGATTATTACGTGAGTTTTTTCATTTTAAAAAGAAAACCTTTTATCCTTGGTGGAATACCGTAAGGTGGGGCATTATTGTATTGTTTATATTTTTTGGCATTGCTTTTATTTACCGTTTTGCTCCTGCCATTCAAAAAAAATGGCCACTAATTTCCCCCGGTTCTATTTTAGCAACAACTTTAATGTTACTTACAACCATTGGCTTTTCATTTTGGGTTAATCACTTCAGTAGTTACAACAAAGTATATGGCTCAATAGGTACGGTGTTAATTATTATGTTACTTATTTACTTAAACTCCTTAATTCTTTTAATTGGTTTTGAATTAAATGTTAGTATTACGGTACTGCAACAACAAGCGCAGCAAGGCCAAGAACAAAAGAAAAAGAAAATTCGTAAAGAAGAGTTCCAAAATTAATTGGCAGTGCTTAACAATTGTTCTACAGCTTCAGGAATTTGGGGCGCAGTTAATTGCCTGTTATAAAACTTACGGTAATGAGTTGACGGATTATACATCAATGTAGCAGGAATATTTCCATTCCAAGTTTTATCAATTTTAGGACAAAAATCGGCGGCATTGGTTTCGTTTAACCACCATACGGTTGATATGTAACCATGTTCCTGTATAAATTTTTCAATTGTTTTTGGGTAGTCGTCTGCATAATCAACACTTACCAACAATATTTGAACTTTATCGCCGGCAGCTTTTTGTATTTCTTTTTCAAAATAGGCCAGTTCATGTACACACGGTGCACACCAGGTAGCCCAAAAATTAATAACAACGGGTTTTTGAGTAGTGTCGATATAATGCAACACCTCCTTAATTCTTACTTTTTTTATATTTTGTGCTTGTACGATACAAACTGAAAAGAAAAGCGTAATTACCAACATTGAAATCTTCATACAGTGAATTTTATTATACTTCTTCATTTTCAATAAGCCCCCATTGTTCCATAACCGTTTGCATATGCGCAGCATTTAATGCGGGTTGATTGTAGTGTCCGGCTACTTGCTTTTGCCTAAATGCTTCATAAATACTAACCGCACAAGCCACTGAAATATTCAGGCTTTGAATAATACCCACTTGTGGAATAATAAAATTTCCATCGGCCAATTCTCTTGCCAATTCACTAACACCTTCATGTTCATTGCCAAATACCAAAGCCACACTATTATCAGCAAAATCTATTGAATATAGTGATTCCGCATTAGAAGCTAAATGGGTAGTATAAATTTTATTGTATTGTTTTCGCAAGGCTTCATAACACAACTCAACACTATCAAACGCATGAATCGTTAACCATTTTGCGGCGCTGCTGCTACTCTTTGCCCCAAATTTGCGATGGCGAGGTACTTTTGTTGTAATGATATATATGTCCTGAATGCCCACTGCATCACAACTACGCATTACTGCTGAAATATTATGCGGGTCTTGTACATTTTCCATTACCACTGTTAAATTGGGTTGACGTTTATTCAACACATTCCACAGTTTTTGGCTACGTTCCGGTGTCATAAATTATTAATATGATTTAACTAATTATTGTTTTAACTCAATACCTAAGCCGGTATTCCCTTTCATTTGAACCTTACCTTCATTAAATTCTAAACCTGTTGCTATGTCTTCTTTTAATAATAAGGGGCCATCCATATCAACATAATCCAGCAATGGTAAAAATTGCGCTATGGCTGCAGTACCTACTGTTGATTCATTCATACTTCCCATCATGACTTTTAATCCTAAATTTCGGGCTTCATGAATCATTCGCTTAGCCGGAGTTAATCCACTACATTTTGTAAGTTTAATATTGATGCCATGAAAATGATCTTTGCACTTAGCCACATCATGTTCACTTACGCAACTTTCATCAGCAATAAGTGGTAAAGGTGATTGCTGAAACAATACTTTCATTCCTTCCCAGTTTTCTTTTGCCAGCGGCTGTTCAATAAACTCAACTCCTAATTTTTGTAACTCCGGAATTTTTATTAAAGCTTCTTCTAAAGTCCAACCGGCATTCGCATCTACCCTAATTACAGCATTGGTTTTATTGCGCAATGCAGCAACTAATGCAACATCATTTTCAAAGCCCAATTTAATTTTATAAATAGGCCAGGGCTTGGCAAGCATTTTTTGTATCATTTTTTCTTCACTATCAATGCCAATTGTGTAATCGGTAAGTGGTGTATTTTCCCAAGTTAAACCCCAAATTTTATAAATTGGTTGTTGTTCCATTTTGCCAAATAAATCCCAAGCTGCCATATCTAATGCAGCTACCAAAAATGGATGATTGGGAAGTAAATGATGCAAATAATGCCAATACCTTTCCGGTTCGGTAAGTGCAAACTTTTCAACAAAGTTTCTTTTTTGCTCAAGTACAGCGACCATTTCATCAACAGTTACATTGTAATATTGAATAGCAGGGGCTTCACCATAACCTATATAATTACCTAATTGTAAGGCTACCAATAAACTAGGTTGATGTGTCTTTGTTCTTCCCCCGGAAATGGTAAATGGGTATTCGAATGGTAATGCTATGGGCTTATAAAATAATTTCATGGATTATTAAGAATAAAAGCAAAGAAAAGCAATATCAATATGCCTAAAAAAATAAACCGGCATAAAAACCGGTTTTATTAATTTTATTATTTACCTAAACTCATCTTCCACTTTCATGCACTAACTGCTGCAATAGATTAGTAAATTCATTACTATTATTCAATTGTTCCAAAGTTAAATGCATGCGGTAACGCCAATAATGTTTAGGATTTGCCGGTACGTTAATACGTTCATCATTGGGATCATTTCTACGAATGTTTTCATCCATACCCAATAAATCTTGTAATTGAAAAATGCTCCACATGGCAGGTGAATACAAGTGTTGCACTACAATGGCTTTATTAATCCATGCTTCACAATAAAAGGGAGCAGCACCCCATTGTCCTAATTCATTATTATAAAACTGCTGAATTAATTGTTTATCTTCTTCCCACCAACCTCTTATAGTACTCATATCATGAGTTGAAGGTGTAACTACACTTAAATAAGGTGCATTGTTAGGATGGAAAAAGGTTTGCTGTGGATTTTTAGGCATTCTTTGTATTTCAAGACTCAACAAACCTAATTGACGCATTACATCAGGAACACATGCTGGAACAAGTCCCAAATCTTCCCCACAAATAAGCATATTGGTTACCTTTTTTAAAGCTGGCAATTTTTGTAAAGCTTCATTTTTCCAAAAATCATCTTGCCTACGGAAGAAATAATCAATGTATAAATCGCGTAATTGTTGTTGTGAATGACCATCTAAGAAACGAAATGATGTGGTACTTTCCATACCAAACCTAAAATGAAACTGTTGACCATTACTTCCCTCTTCTTCAAATAGAATAACATTACTGATTAAGTTAAATAAGCCTTGCTTTATTTTATGTGTAAAGTCGTCATCATTCCAATGTGCAAGATATTGCTCAACTTTTCGTTGCGTATTGTAAGCCTCTTTTAAAGTATAATTCCCAAATCCATTATACTCTAAAAAATTACCTTTAACAAATTCGGCATCGTTACCAAACAATTCATTTAATACATCATCATTAATGAATGGTTGAGTAAAGCGATGATAATCGAACCAAATATTTCTGCCAAATAATTCATTTACATGTACGGGAATAGCCGGAACAAAACGCCCCATAATACCTTCAACAGCATGGTATGGAATACTCCAAATTCTGAAAAAGCCTAAAATATGGTCAATTCTAAACGCATCAAAATAATAACGCATTTGTTCAAAGCGTTTTTTCCACCAGGCAAATCCATCTTTCATCATTTGCTGCCAATTATAGGTTGGGAATCCCCAATTTTGACCTTTTATAGCAAAATCATCAGGTGGAGCTCCTGATTGTCTATCTAAATGAAACAAATGTGGCTCTTGCCAGGTGTCAGCTCCGTTTCTATAAACCCCTATAGCGATATCACCTTTTAAAATAATGCCATGTTGGTGAGCATAATTAGTAGCATCTAATAATTGTTGATGTAAATGAAATTGAACAAAAAAATGAAAAGCAATGGCTTTGTAATGCTCTGAATTAGGTTGGGCCATTTCAGTTACCACTGCCTCGTTATATGTACTATATTCAGGCCATTGGCTAAAATTAGACGTGCCGTAGGTGTCGCGCAAATAGCAAAATACAGCATAGGGTACTAACCAGTGTTGATTATTGTGAAAGAAGATTTTATAGTCGCTACTTTGTAACAATTGCTGCCATTGCAAAGGATAAATTTTCTTTAAGTAAGCTAACTTTAATTGCATTACTTCTTCATAATCAACAGTAGGCAATTCATTTAATTGTTTGCATTTATCTTCTATAGCTTGCAATAAATGTAAATTTTCTTCATTTGTTGCTGTTTTTAAACGAATATACAATGGATGTAATGCAAACGCAGAAATGGCTGCGTATGGGTAAGAATCTGTCCAAGTATGGGTAGCCGTAGTATCGTTTACCGGTAATATTTGAATTAATTTTAAACCGGTTTGCTTGGCCCAATCAACCAATAATTTTAAATCGGAAAATTCTCCAACCCCTGCACTCTGTTCACTTCTTAAACTAAAAACAGGAATGGCAACTCCTGCCCCACGCCATGTGTTATTGGGTAATACGGCAAAGCCTTCGTTAATAATGGCTAAAGTTTGTTTTCCCTTTTTTGACCAATTGTTTAAAACCCGATTTTTGCCGTTTTCATAACGAACAAATTGTTTTGTTGTATGATTATAAATACCAAATTTATATTGCAACGCATGTACAGTTGCCGGCATTTTTATTTGAGCATAAAAAACAGGTTCGTTGGGCAAACGCTTTAATATTAAAGGCTTTTCAACATTCCAATTATTAAAACTTGCACCTTCACCACAAATGCATAAAGTTTCATCCTCATTTAACAATGGGGCTTTTACAATAACTAAATGAGTGGTGGTGGCATTTAATTTTAATGCTTGAACAACAGTGTTGTGTTTAGGTAATAAAATTTCTTGAAAAGGCTCAGTATAAAAAGCGTTTTCGTAATATCCGGCAAAATTCCAGGAATCTTCAATTATTATCTCCTCCTTCTTGCAATAATTGGGTAAAATTTTTTTGTCATTTCCCCAATCATAAACAATGGTACCATCCTCATTTTTTAAAATATAATGGTAAGTAATTCCCTCTGCTGGAATTTCTTTCAAGTTTAAATCCAATTCAACCCACCAATAATTGTTATTGAAATAGTGCATGGATAAGGCCTGCTCTATATTATCATTACCTAAAACTTTATGATTACCTGTAATAAATAAGTTTTGTCCAAAATGGGTAGAGAATTTTAAGTAAAAGGTAATTTTAATATTTTCTGATACAGAATTCGTGATTCTCTTTTCAACAGACTTTGCAGTTTTTTTCTTTACTGTTTTTTTATTCAGATTATCTTCTACTGCAACTGCATCCAATTTTTTATTCGAATCAGATTCGATTTTTTTAACGCTGGTAGACTTTTTAGTTTTGGAAACAGAACTGGCTTTAGTACTTGAAGTAGCCTTTTCGGTTCCATTCATTTCTTTTTTAATAGATTTATATTCGCTACTTTTCTTTGCAGTTGTTTTCTTTAAAGGCTCATTAGAGCCGGATTCAGAAATCGATAGTTTTTTTGCCAATTTTCCTAAATTTTATAATACCAAAATAAACAATTAATGTGTAAATTAAACACATTAATTTATTCTAACAAAACATTTTGTTGCTATTTATAAGCAATTAATTACAAAAAAACCGGTTAACAATATAACCGGTTGAAAAATAATTATACCAAAAAGAAATTTATTGCAATTCGGGTTTTGATTTACCTCTATGACAAGTAGCACAAGTTACCATTTGTAATTTTGCGGTATCGCCAGTTTGAATTTGGCTAATGTACTTGGAATTAATTTCCATGGTCATACGCATCATGTCACGGGCAATATCTTTTTTGGGATTCTCATCACTAGCAGGATCCATTCGGCCCGGTTGTGTTTTTGAGGGAGCATGGCAAAAAGAACATTTTACGCCCAAAGCAGCTTTAAAACCATCCATAACTTGCTCCAAACTATCATGACTGATATTCTGAGGCAATACTTTTAAATTTCTTGGTTTGGGTTGGTTAGGCAGTGTAAATGAAAAAATACCCATTACTAAAATGGAAGCAATGGCCAGTAAAACGCGGAATTTTCTTTTGTGCACATTCATAGTTTAAAATTTATTGGTTTAAAAATAACTATTAAGCAGTGAATGAAAAATTATTTTAGTTGAAATATTGCTTAAAATAAAAAACCCGGAAATAAATCCGGGCTCAACACTGTAATTTAAAAACCAATTCAAAAAATTATAATCCCCAACGATCGGTAAGTTTTTGTCTTAAAGCACGTTTTTTTTGATTTTGAATGTGCCATACGGTTGCTGCACTTATGTTTTTAGACTTTGCAGGGGCATAATCATTTAAATTAACTGCCACAGTTTCTTTAACTTCAGAAACTAATTGATTCAATTGTTCTTGTTCAATTTGTACTAATGAACCTTTTTGTTTGTTTTCCATAACATTATTATTAATTTTTTTAAATAAAAATTAGCATGGGCATGCTTGCGGAAAAAATCAATAATCGTTAGAAGAAGATTACAATGGCAAGTTGTTAATCCGTAAGTAGAGGTACAGCTATATACTCAAATGCGGGTGCAAATGTACGAAATATTTTTATAACAACAATAATTTTTATAGATAAAAGCTTTGTTAATAATACTTATGTATGATATTTCTCATTTATTTTGCTCTTTCATATTGCTTAGGCCAAACCATATTTTCATTCAGCACTTTAGCTGCATACATGGGAAAATAAGGGTTACGTAAAAACTCACGGGCTATGAAAATAAAGTCGGCAAATTGTTGTTCTAAAATTTCATTAGCCTGTGCTGCCATGGTAATTAAACCTACAGCTCCGGTTAACATATCTGTTTCTTTTTTAATGGCCGCAGCAAAGGGCACCTGATAGCCCGGGCCAACAGGTATTTGAACATGTGAAATATTACCACCCGAAGAGCAATCAATTACATCAACGCCTAACCGTTTTAAGTGGTGCGCCAAAGCAATAGAATCTTCCAATTGCCAACCTTGTTCATGCCAATCAGTTGCAGAAATTCGAACAAATAAGGGTAAATCAGATGGCCATACCCCTTTAATTGCTTGCACTACATCTAATAAAAATCTTATTCTATTTTCAAAACTTCCGCCATATGCATCAGTTCGTTGATTACTCATAGGCGATAAAAACTGATGAATCAGATAACCATGTGCCGCATGAATTTCAACCACTTTAAATCCGGCAGTTAATGCACGCTTAGCAGCCATTTTAAACTGTTGCAGCACTTCTTTTATTTGCAATTGGGTAAGATCAACCACAGGTAGAGTTGTTTCTTTAAATGGAATATTGCTGGGAGCCAATACGGGCCATCCACCTTCCGACATGGGTACTTGCATTCCCCCTTCCCAAGGGGCACGGCAACTGGCTTTCCTGCCTGCATGTGCTAACTGTATACCGGGTACAGCACCCTGCTGTTCTATAAATGTTGTAATACGTTGCAACATTGGTATATGTTCATCTTTCCAAATTCCCATGTCGGCAGGACTAATTCTACCTTCAGCACTAACAGCCGCCGCTTCGGTAAATACTAATCCGGCACCACCTACTGCCCTACTGCCTAAATGCACTAAATGCCAATCGTTGGCAAAACCATCTTTGGCTGAGTATTGGCACATTGGGGAAACAACTATACGATTTTTGAAAGAAATATTTTTAATAGTAATGGGTTGAAATAATAATGACATAAATTATGAATTAGTATGGTATAATAACACAAAAGCCCCTACGTTGTTGCAGGGGCTTTTAGAAATTTGAAAGTATGATTTTTATTTTACTTCTTCGAACTGTGCATCTTCAACAGTATCGCCTCCGGCATTTTGTTGACCGGCTGAAGCATTATCAGCTGCATTACCATCGGTACCGGCTTGTGCGCCTGCGGCTTGAGCTTTATAAATCTCCTCACTGGCAGCGGTCCATGCGGTGTTTAGAGCAGCCATTGCGCTATCAAGATTATTCATATCTTGATTTTTATGAGCTTCTTTTAACTTACTTAAAGCCTCATCAATGGGAGCTTTTTTATCAGCAGGTACTTTGTCACCAAATTCTTTCAGTTGTTTTTCGGTTTGGAAAATCAAACTGTCGGCTTGGTTTAATTTTTCAATTTTATCTTTAGCAGCTTTATCTTCAGCTTCATGGGCCTTGGCTTCTGCTTTCATTTTTTCTACTTCTTCCTTGCTTAAACCACTACCTGCTTCAATACGAATTTTTTGCTCTTTTCCGGTGCCTTTATCTTTTGCACTAACATGTAACATACCATTGGCATCAATATCAAAAGTTACTTCAATTTGAGGAACTCCTCTTGGGGCTGGTGGTATTCCATCTAAGTTAAACATACCTAAGCTCTTATTATCTTTTGCCAATGGACGTTCGCCTTGTAATACATGAATTTGTACACCCGGTTGATTATCGCTTGCAGTTGAAAATATTTCTGACTTTTTGGTCGGAATGGTTGTATTTGCAGGAATCATAGGTGTTAATACACCACCCATGGTTTCAATACCTAAAGTGAGTGGGGTTACATCTAACAACAACACATCTTTCACTTCACCGGTTAATACGGCACCTTGAATAGCAGCACCAACAGCTACCACTTCATCAGGATTTACTCCCTTGTTGGGTTTTTTACCAAAAAACTTCTCTACAATTTCCTGCACTTTAGGTATACGAGTTGAACCTCCTACCAAAATAACCTCGTTAATTTGAGAAGCAGAATAACCTGCATCTTTTAAAGCGGCTTCACAAGGTTTTAAACAACGCTCAAACAAACTATCTGATAATTGTTCAAACTTGGCTCTGCTTAATTTTTTAACCAAGTGTTTAGGTACACCATCTACTGCAGTAATATAGGGTAAATTAATTTCTGTTTCAGAAGATGAACTTAATTCAATTTTAGCTTTTTCAGCAGCATCTTTTAAGCGTTGTAAAGCCATAGGGTCTTTTCTCAAATCAATGGCTTCATCTTTTTTAAATTCATCTGCCAACCAATCCATAATTACTTTATCAAAGTCGTCACCACCCAAGTGCGTATCGCCATTGGTTGATTTTACTTCAAATACACCATCGCCTAAGTCTAAAATAGAAATATCGAATGTACCCCCACCTAAATCAAACACGGCAATTTTCATGTCATGTTTCTTATCTAAACCATATGCCAAAGCGGCAGCAGTAGGTTCGTTTACAATACGTCGTACATTTAAACCAGCTATTTCACCGGCTTCTTTAGTTGCCTGACGTTGGGCATCGTTAAAATAAGCAGGAACTGTAATAACAGCTTCTGTTACTTCCTGACCTAAATAATCTTCTGCAGTTTTCTTCATTTTTTGAAGAATCATGGCAGAGATTTCTTGTGGAGTATATAAACGCCCATCAATATCAATTCTTACAGTATTGTTATCACCTTTTACTACTTTATAACTCCAGTGACTAATTTCTTCAGTTACCTCATCAAACCTTCTACCCATAAAGCGCTTTACGCTGGCAATGGTATTATGAGGATTGGTAATAGCCTGACGTTTAGCCGGATCACCAACTTTCCGTTCTCCATTTTTCAAAAAGGCCACAACAGAAGGCGTGGTTCTACGTCCTTCATCATTGGCAATTACAACGGGCTCATTACCTTCCATAACAGCCACACAACTGTTGGTGGTTCCTAAGTCAATTCCTATAATTTTTCCCATAATAAATAAATTTTATTGCTGATTATGATTTCAATTTTTAATTCTTTTAATCTAGGCAACGATTATGCCATTGACAGAAAAAATGTAAAATTGTCAGCCCCTTAGCTTAAAAGTACCAGAATGACTGTCAATCAACCGATGAAACTGCCTTAAAGGTGTAATGTTTTTGGGATAAATAGCTGAAAATAATTACAAAGAAAGTAGTAACTATTTTAGACGGAGTAGGATACCAATGAAACACTTCAATAAATAATTTCAGGAAGATATAATTTAAAAATAAACAGCCCATTACTACCATGAAATATTTACGTAACTGAACTGTTTTCTTAGCTTCGGTTTGTTGAAAAACCACATAACGGCTTAAATAAAAACCTACCGGGAAGGTAACCAAAAAGCTAAACAAAAATGAAGCTATAGGTGCTGAAATGAGTACAATAGGGGTTTGAACCGGTTTTTTGTGAAAAATAAAATTGTAGGCAACGAAAAATAAGGTAATATCTGTTAACGTATTAAAACCACCACATGCAGCATAACGAAAGGTTTGTTTGGGCATTATTTTTTTAAACCAGGGATAAAACCAGTCAATTATTTGTAATATGGTGCTGCGTATAAAATTATGAACGGACCGCATAAACGGCGCGAAGGTAGCACATAAATATGTTAGATTTGCAAACCCAAATTGTTAATATGCATATAGTAAATATTATTAAAAACTTTACCTCTAACGCGCTTCAACAATTATTTCAATTTCAAATCCCATATAATCAAGTTTTGGTGAATGAAACCAAGCCTGAATTTGAAGGTGATTATACTATTGTTCTATTTAGTTTTAGCAAAAGTTTACAACAATCACCCAATCAAATTGGCGAAAAAATTGGGCAATATTTTATTCAAAACCATGGGGAATTATTTGAAAGCTTCAACATTATTAATGGATTTTTAAACTTAAATATTAAAGCAGGCTATTGGCAACAGTTTTTAAATAATAATTGGCAAAATGAGCATTTTGGCTTATCGCCCAAAAAACATGAAAAAATTTTAGTAGAATACTCCTCGCCTAACACAAATAAGCCCTTGCATTTGGGTCATTTGCGTAACAATTTTTTAGGTTGGGGTATTGCTGCTATTTTAGAAGCAAATGGGTACGATGTTATAAAAACCTGCATTGTAAACGACCGTGGCATACATATTTGCAAAAGCATGGTTGCATGGCTTAAACTGGGTAAAGGAGCTACACCTGAAAGCACCCATATGAAGGGTGACCATTTTGTGGGCAATTACTATGTTTTGTTTAATAACCTATATAAAGCTGAAGTTGAACAGCTTATGGAAAAGGGTTACACAAAAGAAGATGCCGAAAAACTTGCGCCAATAATGCAAGAAGCTCAACAAATGCTGGTTGACTGGGAGGCGGGCAAACCAGAGGTATTAGCCCTATGGAAACAAATGAATGAATGGGTTTATCAAGGCTTTGAGGAAACCTATAAAAAAATAGGCAGCGATTTTCATAAGGTTTATTATGAAAGTGAAACCTATTTGTTAGGAAAAAAATTGGTGGAAGAAGGTTTGGCCAAAAAGGTATTTTACAAAAAAGATGATGGCAGTGTATGGATTGATTTAACCGCCGATGGATTAGACGAAAAAATTGTACAACGAAAAGATGGAACCTCTGTTTACATAACACAAGATATTGGTTTAGCAGAACAACGCGAACAAGAATTTCATCCATCAAAAACAATATATGTGGTAGGCGATGAACAAAACTATCACTTCAAGGTGCTAAAACTAATCTGCGAAAAATTAGGATTACCCTCTGCTAAACAAATTTATCACTTAAGCTATGGCATGGTGGAACTTCCACATGGTAAAATGAAGAGCCGTGAAGGTACTGTAGTGGATGCCGATGATATTGTAAAAGAAATGATTGCAATAGCACGTGAAAAAACCGAGGAATTGGGAAAAGTAAATGATTTCACTGCTGCCGAATTAGAACATTTGTATCATACCCTTGGCTTGGGGGCTTTAAAATTCTTTTTACTAAGGGTTGATCCTAAAAAGAAAATGATTTTTAATCCGGAAGAAAGCATTGACTTTCATGGATTTACCGGTCCCTTTATTCAATATACCTATGCCCGTATTAAAAGTATTTTGCGCAAAATAAAGGAACAACCCGCTGTTGAAAATAACAATACTGCCCCCTTGCAACTTAGTGAATTAGAAACCGAACTGGTAAAAGCATTGGAACAATTTCCCGGTTTTATTTCAGATGCAGCCAATACGTTAAATCCATCTATATTGGCTATTTATGTATTTAACCTGGCCAAAACTTTTAATTCGTTTTATGTTGATCATTCTATTTTACACGAATCTAGTAGCGTTCAACAACAATTTAGAATTCAGCTGGCTACTTTAACGGCCCACGTAATTAAAACTTCCATGAATTTATTAGGAATTCAGGTACCGGAACGAATGTAAAAACAATTAAATAAATAAAAAATAGAACTTGTTACAAAAGGGTATTTATTTATTTTTGTTGGAAGATAGTGCATGCGGAGGTGGCGAAATTGGTAGACGCACTACTTTGAGGTGGTAGCGCCTTAACGGGCGTGGGAGTTCGAATCTCCTCTTCCGCACTTAGCTAACCATTGTTGTATAAACAATGGTTTTTTATGTTTATGCAATAATATCTACGGTGTGCTGCCACATGCATTTATAGTACATTTGTTTAAAATCAAAATATTAGTTGTATGTCCTCATTTATTCTAACATGTCCTAAGTGTAATCATCAATTTGAACCCGGCGATACCATTAGAGAAGAAATTCAAAATGAATTGAGAAAAAAAATGGTGGAATGGCAAAAAGGAAAGGATGAAGAATATAAATTAAAAGAAGGGCAACTGCTAAAACAGTTGGAAAATAATGAAATCGAATTTAATAATAAGCTATTGCAGGAAAAACAAAAGCTGCAAACCGAACTGGAAAAACAAATTCAGCAGCGCATTAATGCCGACTTTGAAGCTAAATTACAAATACTGCAAAAGAATGAAGCTGATTTTAGAGAGAAGTTAAAAACTGCTCAAGAAAAAGAATTGCAGTTTTTACAAAAAGAACAATTGTTACAACAAAAAGAAGAAGAATTGGAATTAACGCTACAACGAAAATTATTAACGGAAAGAGAAAAGCTAAAACAGGAAGTATTGCAAGTTGAACAAGAAAAAATGACACTTAAGGAAGAACAATACCAACTGCGAATGAAAGAACTGGAGAAGCAAATTGAAGATCAAAAAAAACTGGTGGATGAAATGAAACGAAAGGCCGAACAAGGCTCCATGCAATTACAAGGCGAAGTACAGGAATTATTGTTAGAAGAATTGTTACGCAGCACCTTCCCTTTTGATATTGTAAGCGAAGTTGGAAAAGGAATAAAAGGAGCAGATTGTATACAAACCGTTCGCAATGCACTTGCACAAACCTGCGGTACCATTATTTATGAAAGTAAACGCACAAAAGACTTTAACAAAGAATGGATTGAAAAAATAAAAGTTGATATGCGTAATCTTGGTGCGGATGTTGCTGTTTTGGTTACCCAGGCAATGCCAAAAGAAATGGAACATTTTGGCGAAAAAGATGGCGTTTACATTTGTTCATTTTCAGAAGTTAGAAGTTTATCTGCGCTTTTGCGTAATGCACTTATAAAAATTTCGGAAGCGAAAAAAAGCCAGGAAAATAAAGGTGAAAAAATGACAATGTTGTATGATTACCTTACCGGTGCGGAATTTAAAGAACAATGGAATGCCATTAGCGAAGGATTCATGCAATTAAAACTATCTATTCAACAGGAAAGAATTGCTATGGAAAAACTATGGAAAGCAAGAGAAAAACAATTGGAAAAAGTATTACTAAATGCTGCTCATATTAAAGGTTCCGTTGAAGGCATTGCAGGTAGCGATACAGTAAATTTGAATTTAATGCATGATGAATCAAACCTGTTTTTACCTGATTAATCCATACCCATTATGTTAACCGATTCTACTACATCGTTTAATGTTTATAAACCAAGCCGTAAAAAGCCTATTTATCCCATTAATGCTGAATTAAGGCATTACCTAATGCGCTTTGGGCGTGAATTGCAATTGCCCACTTTGTATAGCGATTTAACCAGATTTATTTATACCGTACCAATTAAAGACGACAATAACCATGATACGTTTTGGGAAAGTGCCATTTATGATATGCGCGATTTGGAATTTTTAAAAGAAAACTTAGTAAAAAATTATGCCATATTAAAGACCAAAGGCGATTTTAGTTTTATTAATCACTTAGATGTAGCCGGCATCGACTTTTGTTATTTCGGCAATAGCCAACCGTTTAGAATTAAAATCATTAATAAATTTAACGACAATCAAGATCACTACTATATTAAACAAGCAGATGCCAGCCGGGTATATGGTTTAGAATTAGAACACTTATTATCACCCAACCGAATTACATATTTCACTTCTAAAAACACATTAATTGAAGAACATATTCCCGGCATACCCGGCGATAAATTCATTGACCAATACTTACACGTACCCGATTTAAATGCAGTAAGGCTTGCAAAAGAGTTTGTAAAATTCAATGAGCGTTGCTTTACGCACTTATTAGGCGATATGCGCAGCTACAACTTTGTGGTAAACATTACACCCGATATTGAAGGTTACCAGTATCGTATTCGGGCTATTGACTTTGATCAGCAATCCTATGAAGGAAGAAAAAACTTATATCTGCCTCAATTTTTTAAAGAAAACAATCCTTTTGTAGCATTGGTAAGCAAATACTTGAATCAAGAATCCATAGCACAGTATCAAGCAGAAGAAAAAACATTAATGGCATTCAGATTATCATCTGCCAAATATCGAATAAAAGAATTGTTAGATATTATGTGTAACGATGAAATTTCAAAACCGGAGAAGGTTTTACAATTAAAACAAGAATTGAGTAATCACTTTCATCAATCGGTATTCTTAAAAGCCAATACAATGGGCCAAATAGTTAAGACGCAACTAAAACAAAATTTGCGAAAAAGTTTATCCTTAATTCCTAAGCAGGCAACGCCCGGTAAATTACACTAACGTAGGGGTATTTACCCATACTAAACACAAGTCGGGCAATAATTCATAATGCAATTCCAAAGGTTGCTGTATACCATTTTTTCTAAAACATCCTTTTAAAGTTTGCGATGAAGCATCCATTTGTTCAATTCGAAGCATGGTTTTAAAATCAATTTTTCCTAATCCCCACCACTTAAACATGGCTTCTTTTGCATTCCATAATAATGTGGTAGTAGCCATTAAATCGCCACCGTAACGCAAAAACTGATATTCTTCTTTATGCAAAAACTTGGTACTGATATTCACAATTTTTTGCTGCGGTTTCTCAATATCAATGCCAACCCGTTCATTTTTACTAACAATTGCGGCAACGTAATCGCCACAATGCGAAATGGAAAAATGGTATTGCTCATCGGGCAAATAAGGTTTACGGGTACTGGCAATTAAAATTTCATCATAAGGAAAATCTTCAAACAAATAAGGCAACAAATAACGACCGGCAGCATGTTGCAACTGCTTATGCGGATGAGTTATGGTTTTTTGAATGGGTACTTTAGTTAAAAAAAATGATAAGGGTTCTGTAATATGCCAAATGGCTAAACGAGTGTTTTGGTTAATATTTTGTTGATAAAACAGTGGCATATATTTTAGAATGCTACATTTTGCACAATTCCGAATTATATTGCAGTGTGCATGGTACAAAGGTAACATTATGCCATGTGTAAGCAATGAAATATGTTTAACTAACCTACTTAACTATTTATCAGGCCATGATTTTATCTGACATACGCATTTTAGAAGAAATGGAGAAAGGCACTATAAAAATTACGCCCTTTTCGCGCAATTGCTTAGGAAGTAACAGCTACGATGTGCATTTGGGAAGCACTTTAGCTACTTACAAAAATCATATTTTAGATGCAAAGCAACACAACACCATAGAGTATTTTGAAATACCCGATGAGGGTTTTGTTTTATACCCACATGTTTTTTATTTGGGGGTTACCGCTGAATATACAGAAACACATGCACATGTGCCATTTTTAGAAGGCAAATCATCAACCGGACGTTTGGGTATTGACATTCATGCCACAGCGGGTAAGGGCGATGTTGGTTTTTGTGGTAATTGGACGTTGGAAATATCGGTAAAGCAGCCTGTAAAAATATACAAGGGCATGCCTATTGGCCAACTTATTTATTTTCCGGTAGAAGGTGAAATTGCTATCAAATACAATCAAAAAGCCAATGCGAAATATAGCCATCAACCCAACAAGCCTATTGAAAGTATGATGTGGAAAAATCAGTTTTAATTTATAATATATATTGCAGCATTTAAAATGGTAGCAAAACTTACCCATGCCAAATAAGGTATTAGTAACCAAGCCGCCCATTTTTGTACTTTAAATGCATAAACAATAGTGAGCAAAATAAATAACCAAATCATTAAAATTTCGGCTAAAGCCCACCCTACGTGGTGTAAATAAAAAAATATAAACGACCAGGCAATATTTAATATAAATTGAATAACAAAGGCGGATATAGCATATTGTTTATAGTTAGATTTTTTGCTATTCCACAATAAATAGAATGATACGCCCATGGATAAATATAGAAAAGTCCATACAGGTGCAAACAAATAATTAGGAGGATTAAATACCGGCTTTTGCAATAAAACATACCAGGTTTTAATTTGAGGAGCGGTTACTAAACCACCGGCAGAACCCAAGGCTAAAATAACAATAACCGATATCAGTAATTTTAATCCATTAAATTTTCCCATATTTTTTTTGATAAGCAATTAATAAGCCAACTACCTGATTATAACTATCAATGCCATTGGTTTGTTGATTTACTCTTAAATAAATATCGTACAAATTCATGATTTGAGGGGCAATATTATTGTCCTCACGCCTAAAAAATAAATTGATTTGTTTAAAATCATATTTCACCAAAGTATCTAATGCCGGACTTTTATCAGGAAAAGTGTTTCGCTGTAACAGTTCACTAAAAACATATTTATACAACTCACTATAGCAAGAATAAACCACGTATGGATGTGTAGATGTCTTTCCCACAATAAAACCCACAAAATTGGCCTCTTCTTCCCCTGCATAACCAATTTGGTGTGCAATTTCATGCAAAACAGTAAAGGGTATTAAAATGCGGGGAAGATTATTCCGCACCTGTGCTTCCCCGGTAAATGGATTATAATAACCACCCCAACCAAAGTATTTTGCCCAAGGTGAAAATAAACTGCTTTTTATGCTAGGAAAAGCATATTTAAGAAAAGGGTACTGTTGGGCACTTTGCAAATAATCGGTAACAGCTTGTTGGTACAAATATTTTAAAGCAGGTTTAGGTAATGTTGTATCTGCAGAAACTTGTTTGCGCCAATAATTTAATTGAACAGCCAAACTATCGCGCAATGTGCATAATTCTTCTGTACTATAAGGCTGAACCTGCAAGTTTAACTGTTCAGCAATACCCTGCCTATGATAGTTCAAGCCCCACCCTAACATGAACCATATATATATAACTAGCACAATTTTGACAAAAAGGATGATGCGTTTAGTTAATAGCTTCCAATTCCGGGTAAAAATGTATTTCAGTAGTTTAATTACCCATACCAAACACCAAACACCCACAATAAAATACAATATATCACCTGCACTAAAGGGAATCCAACCCAACAAAGCCCTCAATATTTGTGCATAAAACTTATAAAAGGCACAACTGTAAAACCGCTCAATGAATGGTGGAAATAAAGTAATTAATTGAATAAACCCAACTAATAACAATAAGGTAAGCCAAACCCAAATTTGTCTTTTTTGGTTAAATTTTATGTTTAATTTCATATTGTAAACCTTTTTGAATAAAAGTGCAGGAATAAATTCCTTTGCTCTTTCAATTCAAAACTGTACCTTTGCCCACCCTAAAATAAAACCATGAGCCATAACAGAGAATTTGAGATAGCTTTTGTAGGGTTAAAGCCCGGGGTTCATGTGTTTGAATTTAAGGTGGAAGATAAGTTCTTTGCAGCTTACGGACATCAGGAATTTTCAAAGTGTAATGCCGATATTAAACTAAGCCTTGATAAAAAAAATGGCTTTATGCAACTAAAGTTTGATATTGACGGAACAGTTGAAATTCAGTGTGACAGATGTAGGAACCCCCTTACCAAAATACTCTGGGATGAATTTAACATGGTAATTAAAATGGTAGAGGAACCCAACATTATGAACGAACAGGAAGATGATCCGGATGTGTTTTACATAGGAAAAAATGAAAGCCATATTCAGATAGCCGATTGGATATATGAATTCATTAACTTATGTTTACCCATGCAAAATATGTGTAACCCCGATGAATATGGTGGGCCACTTTGCAACAAAGCTGTTCTAGAACAGTTAAAAAAAATGGAAGAACAAACCAGTCAAAATCCGAACCCATTGTGGAAAGGATTGGATAAATTAAAAGGTTTAGAATAAATTTTTTTGAAAGTATAAATTTAAGGTTATGCCTAATCCGAAACGCAGACATTCACAGCAACGCAGTGCTAAAAGAAGAACACATTACCTGGCTGAAACTGTTACATTAAGTAAAGACAGTACAACCGGTGAAACACATGTACGCCATCGTGCACATGTAAGTGAAGGTAAATTGTATTACAAAGGAAAGTTAGTAGCTGAAAAAGCACCTTTAAAGGCCTAATTTTCGTTTTTATATTTTTCACACTGCTATTTGTTTTCTAACGAATAGCAGCTTTTTTTGTTTTTATCAATACCTTTACCGAGTAGGTATTGATTTTCCTACAACTATATTGTTAAATAAGTTTTGGATAGCATGTATTTTACTTATTTTCTCCCCTATTTTTACAAATGAAAATGGTAAAACACATTTAATTAAAACAGCATTGTTGAGCTATTAAACAAAAAAAAATGAACATAGGAATAGATGTAATGGGAGGCGATTTTGCACCCTTAGAAGCCATAAAAGGTATTCATGAATATTTAACATCTAACCATTTTCCCAATAGTAAACAAGTTACAATTACAGCTATAGGTAACCATTCGGCTATTGAAGGGTTGTTACAAAAGTACCAATTAACCCATATTCCTATTTTGCATGCTGAAGAAGTAATTGGTTATAATGAACATCCCACCAAAGCATTAAAAGAAAAACCCAAAAGTTCTATTGCTATTGGTTTTCATTTATTAGCTACTCAAAAAATTGATGCTTTTATTAGTGCCGGGAATACCGGTGCTATGTTAGTGGGTGCATTATTTAGTATTAAGGCCATTGAAGGCGTAATTCGGCCAACCATTGCAACAATATTACCTAAATTAAGTGGTAATACCGGATTATTGTTAGATGTAGGTTTAAACGCCGACTGTAAACCCGAACATTTAGAACAATTTGCCGTTTTAGGTAGTTTATATGCACAACACATTTTGCACATATCCAATCCCAAAGTGGGGCTTTTAAATGTTGGTGAAGAAGAAGGAAAAGGAAACATTTTGGCTCAATCTACTTTCCCATTATTAAAAAACAATGCTCAAATTCATTTTAGTGGTAATATGGAAGGCCGCGATTTATTCAATGACAAAGCCGATGTAATTGTTTGTGATGGCTTTACCGGCAATGTGGTTTTAAAACTAGCAGAAAGCTTTTATGATATAGCCCACCAAAGAAATTTTCACAATGATAACTATATACAGCGTTTTCATTATGAAAATTATGGTGGAACCCCTGTATTAGGGGTAGCTAAGCCAGTGATTATTGGCCATGGCATTAGCAATGCCAAAGCCTTTGCCAACATGATTGATGTTGCCGAAAAAATGATAGAAACTGAACTTTGTAAAAAAATTGAACAAAGTTTTCAGAACCAAAAAGCAGTAAGTACAGAATAAACCTGACTTAATTTACGGGCAAATTCAAGTTAGGATTGGCGTTTCCTGCCAAATAAATGGTTTGCGATGGGTATGCAAACTCAATTCCACTTTGTTCAAACGCTTCAAAAAGGGAAAGATTAATGGCTTGAACGGTATTCATGTACAAAACATAATCGGGACTTTCTATATAAAAAACGTATTCGAACAAAATAGCAAAATCACCGAACGTTTTAAGGTGCGCTCTGTCAAAAGTGGCTCCTGCAGCAGTAATAATTTGTTTTAAAATGCCAGGAATAGCTTCTAAATATTGCTTAGAGGTTTGGTAGGTAACTCCAATGCTGTTCACTACACGCCTACGTTCCATCCGCTTAAAATTATGAATGGTAGATTTTACTAATTCAGCATTGGGCATTACCAATTGTTGGCCATCCAAACTTCTTAAATGAGAAGTTTTAATACCAATCCTTTCAATAATCCCACTGGTAGTTCCTACAACTATAAAATCGCCTATTTCAAAAGGTTTATCAAAAAATATCACTAAATAGCTGAATAAATCGCTTAAAATATTTTGAGCAGCCAGTGCAATGGCAATGCCGCCCACCCCTAATCCGGCAATAATTGTGGTAACATTATAACCAAGATTGTCGAGTAACATGATAAAACCGCCCCCCCAAATCAATACTTTCACCAATAGAAGTAGACTATTTAATTGTTTAATACGAATAGGCGGTTCATTTTTAAGGTGCATATACAACAAAACCAAGCTGTGCATTAAATAATTGATTAAGCGAACCGCGTAGTAAATGGTTATTACAGAAAGTGCCGCGGATAAAACATGCAGTAACTTTTGAGATAAATTAAGGGTAGTGATAATGGAATAATTAACAAACAAATACAGATAAGGAATAACGAATTTTTCGGCTGCTACTACTAATTGGTCATCAAACTGATTGTTGGTTTTGCCGGTTAAATGCTGCAAATAACGAATAAGGTATTTTTTAAAAAATTTAAGCATTACCCACACCAATAACATCCATCCCAGTACAATTACATAGTCTAAAACCTTATTATCACCAATCATTTTCTGTAAAAAAGGTTGCATAAAAAGCCATTTAGAATTAAAAAAATACCAAACCCATGAAGCAATGCTTTTACAATTGCCCCAATAAAAATTGTAAGCGTTGTGTTATTCCAAGTTTAGAAATGTTACCAACCCTTTATAGTTTTTGCAGCAAAATATGTAATGCATTAGGACCCTCACAACACAATAAATCAATACAACTCAAATTTTTTTGAAAGCCAATTTTGGTTTCAAAAACTTGGGTATAACGAACAGGATTTTGTATTTGCTGAAAGTTTTTAGGGTTATACCTGTTCCGGTCATCTTGTACAAAATTAGGGTATTGAGGTAAAAATGTTTCAGTAAACGACAAATTGACAGCAAGTTTTAAACTTTTTAAAACCCATTGAAGGGTAGCCAAATTCAATTCAAACAGGGAGGGAAAAGGGGTGAAAATAATTTCTTTTAAAGAGGGCGCATAATATTCAAAAAAAGGGGAACGGTTATAATTGGTAACCAGGGTACGCCAATGAGTAAGTTGCCACCTACTAGAGTAATCAATTTTTATGTCACTAAAAAAAGCTTTTTGATCACGTCCTTTTTGAATGGGTACGGTTAATCCCATAACACCATTAGCACCAACCAACATGCAACGATTGCGAAAACTTATTTTTTGCCAGCTATCGCATTGTTCAATTTTTACATTTGAAAATTTAACTAAAGTTTTAAGTGATTCAACGTTTATAAAATATTGATTATCAATTAATAATGATTTTAAATTATCCATTTTTAAATAATTCTTTCAAAAGTTAAAAAATCGTTCGAAATGAGTAAAATTATTTAGCTTTTAAATTTCAATAAAATTTTATAATTAACTTATAATCAATTAATTATTGTATTTAATTAAAGCTAATTATTTTGGTTGTCAAATCAGGACTAAAATTTTACAAAAAACCTAAATTGTTTAGCAACAAATTTACGGTAATTTTAAGTAGCTTTTTGTAAGCCGGAATTTTTAATTACTTTTCAGAAAAAAAATGGTGTTTAAAAAAGCTTTGCCCCTATTTGCCCTAATAGGAATATTAATGGCTTGCAATAAACCTCAGGCATTTGTTTTTAGAAGTATTGATCAAGTAGAGGTACAACCGTTATCAAAAGATTCGGTCAATGTAAAGGTGGATTTAGCATTTTCTAACCCAAACGGGTTTGCGGTGAATTTGAAAAAAGTGGTGGGAACGGTTTTACTAAATGGAGATTGGGTGGGCGAATATCATTTGGATACTTTAATGAAAATTGACAAAAAGTCAGAATTTACAATACCCACAGCTTTAAGAATTTCCAAGTCGGTATTTTATAAAAATGCATTGAACAGCCTATTTCAAAAGTCGGTTGAGTTACAAGTAAAGGGATACTGTAAAGTGGGCAAATCAGGAATCTTTATACATGTACCATTCGATTATAAAGGACAACAACATTTGCCTTTATAACCGAATGGATACAAAATATTTAGCTTTTAGAAGCTTTATTGCATGGGTGGAATATGG
The DNA here is from genome assembly GCF_049968455.1 of Hydrotalea sp. Taxonomy (NCBI): domain Bacteria; kingdom Pseudomonadati; phylum Bacteroidota; class Chitinophagia; order Chitinophagales; family Chitinophagaceae; genus Hydrotalea; species Hydrotalea sp. Next base: position 112,321 of record NZ_JBMFQT010000005.1, read on the forward strand.
CAAGGCTTCCCCTTTTGTGGACCGCCACCATCTTCAGCTCTTTTACAAATGGGGGGCAATTTTTTATAAGCATCGGGTTCTGCTTTTTCATCATCTGCATCAAAACCGGCATTATTAAGGGCAGTTTTAATGTCATCTACTGAAACACGGTCAGGTACATATTGAATGCGAATTTCGCCTGCCAATAAGTTAATTTTCCATTGTACCATCCCCTTCTGCATACTGGCATTATTTTCAACAATCAAGTATTTTTCCAGCCGCTCTTTACACTCCCAACACCTTAAATTATCTGATTTAATGGTTACCCACTGAGGCCGGGCCGACATTACTTGGCTTTGAGCATACTGTGCTGCAAACGCAAATACGATAATTAATACCCATTTTTTCATCATAAAATGCCATTTAAGTGTGTAATTCTATTACTTATTTTGACCCCATTTATCGGGAGCATTACACCAATTTAATAATAATTCTTCGGTTGAAGCATCAACAATTTGTTTTTGAACAGCTAAATTGATTAAAACACTATAATTCGTTAATGTCTTAAAGGGAATTCCGGCCTCTTTGAACAATTGATCTGCAACGTCAAAACCATAGGTAAATAGAGAAACCAAACCTATTACTTCCATACCGGCTTGCTGTAATACTTTTACTACTGCTAAACTACTTTTTCCCGTTGAAATTAAATCTTCTATCACCACCACTTTCTTGCCGGGAAACACATTTCCTTCAATTTGATTACCTAAACCATGTTCTTTAGGTTTGGGGCGCACATAAAGGAAAGGAAGCTTTAACTGATCGGCTGCCATCGCACCCCAAGCAATTCCTGCCGTTGCTACGCCGGCAATTGCATCTGCATTTTCATATTCGGAAAACAACACATTGCATAGTTCACTCTTTATAAAATCGCGTTCATAAGGAAATGACAACACTTTTCTATTATCACAATAAATGGGACTTTTCCATCCACTAGCCCAGGTAAAGGGGTTTGAAGGATTAAGTTGAATTGCTTTAATTTGTAATAGCTTTTCGGCAACGGCTTGAGCATTGGCTTGCATAAAAAACAGTTTGCTTCTTCTTTAATGTTTCAAAATTTCACGCTAAATTAAGCTGCAAGGCAGAGTTGAATGCTGTAACTTGCAATATTATTATTCACATTCTATTAATATTACCAAAATGAAAAAGATTGTTATTGCCGGTGGTGGATTAATTACGAATGAAGATGGAGAAATATTAATGATTTTTCGCAGGAGTAAATGGGATTTACCTAAGGGTAAAAAGGAAGAAGATGAAACTATACAAACCTGCGTAATGCGTGAAATTCAAGAAGAAACCGGTTTACACCAGTTAACATTAGGTAACGAAATTGCTGTTACTGTACATGAATATGTGGATCCCTACTCAGGTAATGAAATTGAAAAACATACCCATTGGTTTTTAATGAAAGCTACTAAAGCAGAAAAACTAATACCGCAAGCTATTGAAGATATAAGTGAAGTAATTTGGGTAAAACCAAGTGATTTACATAATTACCTTCAACATACCTACCCATCTATTATTGAGGTATTAAAAAAGGCCGGTTATACAACCGCCTAATGCTTTTTGATAATAGCAACAGTTAATCGGCTTATGCAAATTAATTGATGCTTTTCATTAGTAATTCTTATGTCCCACACATGCGTAGTAGCACCAATGTGCAATGGTTGACACTTGGCGGTTACTATGCCTTGCTGAACAGCCTTAACATGATTGGCATTAATTTCTAAACCCATACAAAGTTGTTTTTCCGGATTTATAATTAATGCTGAAGCAACACTGCCAATGGTTTCAGCTAAGGCAGCTGATGCACCTCCATGTAAATATCCGTAAGGTTGTTTTGTAACATGGGTTACAGGCATGGTTGCCACTAGGTAATTGTTTCCAATTTCTGTAAACTGAATACCTAAAGCTTCACCCAAGGTATTTTTATTCAGTTCATTTAATTCATTCAATTCAATATGCTGCTTCCACCAAATTACACTCATATTTTTCTTTGTTGAAGGGTAGCAACTACTTCTTGCGGCAAAAAAGCATCGGCATTTCCGCCATTTTTTAAAATATCGCGAACAATGGTAGATGCCACTGAAGTATATTTAGGTTCACCGGTTAAAAAAATGGTTTCAATATTTCTATTCATGGTTCTATTGGCATCGGCAATTGATTTTTCGTATTCAAAATCGCTAACAAATCGAATACCCCTTAAAATAAAACGGGCACCGATTTTTTCGCAAAAATCAATCGTTAATCCTTCATAGCAAACACTTTCAACTTTAGGTTCATTACGAAATATGGCTTTGAACCAATCCATGCGTTGTTCTGCTGAAAACATGGGATTTTTAGCCGCATTAATACCAATACCTACATAAATTTTATCAAATAAAGGAAGGGCTCGGTTAATTATATCTACATGCCCTAATGTTACAGGATCGAATGTACCGGGGAACAAACAAATTCTATTCATCGTTATTTGTTTTAAACCAAGCAAACAGTAAATGTTTGTTCAGCATTAGTGATTATGAGGCGATAATAAATATAATGCCGCCATACGAACAGCTACTCCATTTTCAACCTGATGTAAAATAATAGAAAAAGGGCCATCAGCCACATCACTATCTAATTCCACACCTCTGTTAATTGGGCCGGGATGCATAATTACAATTTCTTTTCCTAAATTTTCCAACACTTCCCTGCGAATACCAAAACTTAAATTATACTCACGAAGTGAAGAGAATAAAGATTGATTTTGGCGTTCTAACTGAATACGAAGCACATTTGCAACATCGCACCATTGTAAAGCTTCCTTTACATGGTAAGTAACTTTTACGCCAAAGGCTTGTTGAATATAGGGGGGAATTAAAGTGGGCGGACCGGCCACCATTACCTCAGCTCCCATTTTATGCAGCAAATAAATATTACTTAAAGCTACCCTGCTGTGCATAATATCACCAATAATAGCCACTTTTAAACCTTTTAGACTACCGAATTTTTCTTGCATAGAAAAGGCATCTAACAAAGCCTGTGTTGGATGCTCATTTATTCCATCGCCTGCATTAATGATTGCAGCAGGAATGTGTTTTGACAAAAAATGAGGGGCTCCGCTGGCACTGTGTCGCATTACCACCATATCCACTTTCATACTTAGAATATTATTCACCGTATCTAAAAGTGTTTCACCTTTCGCTGCCGAAGAACCACTTGCAGTAAAATTAATGGTGTCTGCACTGAGTCGTTTCTCTGCTAATTCAAACGAAATACGTGTTCGGGTAGAATTTTCATAAAATAAATTAACCACAGTTACATCGCGTAATGAAGGAACTTTTTTAACCGGCCGTTGTAAAACTTCTTTGAACTGAACGGCAGTTTGTAAAATAAGTTCTATATCTTCTTTTTGAAGATCCTTAATACCAAGGAGATGTTTGGTAGATAGTGCCATTAAAAAGCGAAGATAATGTTTTCAATAATTAACTGTCTAATAATTCTACATATTCATTTCCGTCAGCTTCCTGCCAATGCACTTTTACTTTTTGGGAAACAATGGTATCAATAGCTCGGCCCACATAATCGGGTTGTATTGGAAATTCGCGACTGAATCTTCTATCAATTAAAACACATAAGGCTACTTTTGCCGGCCTTCCAAAATCAATTAATGCATCTAAGGCAGCCCGTATAGTGCGGCCGGTATATAATACATCATCAATTAAAATAACGTTTTTGTTTTCAATAGAAAATAACATGTCCGTTTTATTGGCAATGTGTAATGCTTTTCTTATGTCATCTCTATAAAAAGTAATATCTAATTTGCCATAATGAAAAGTATGACCGGGAATAAGTTGTTGCAAAACATCAACTATTTTGTCACTAAAAAATATGCCGCGTGGCTGCAAACCAATTAATACGGTATTATGCATGTCGGGATGGTCTTCTCGAATTTGGTAAGCCAACCGCTGCACCATAATTTGTAACTGTTGCTGATTAAGTATTGTTTTCAATCGTACTTAAATTTTTATAAAAATACGTGTTTCCGTTTATCGTGCTTACTTTGCAAATCTACCATGCTTTATTTAAACAAAATATCATTATTCCAATTTAAAAATTATAGCCACAACCATTGGTATTTTACCGAACCGGTTATTGGCATTTGTGGGCCAAATGGCGTAGGAAAAACGAATTTATTAGATGCCATTTATTTTTTATGTTTTACCAAAGGCTATTTTAATCGGCAAGATGCTAACAATGTGGAGCAGGGTAAACTGGGAATGCGTGTTGAGGGAAGTTTTTTAAATAATACAAGCTTAATGGAAGTAGTGGGCATTTTGCGTGAGAATAATAAGAAAGAATTTTTGTTGAATACTGAACCCTACAAAAAATTTTCTGAACATATTGGTCGAATTCCTTGTGTAATGATTGCCCCTGATGATATTTCTATTATTACAGGATTAAGTGAAGAACGCCGCCGATTTATTGATACTATAATTTCGCAATGCAACCAAAGCTATTTAGAAGCTTTAATACAATACAATAAACTACTGCAACAACGTAATAGTTGGTTAAAGCAAATAGCTGAACACAAAGTGTATGATAAAGATTTGTTAGAAGCTATAAACCTGCAAATGGTGCATTATGGTGAAATAATTTACAAGCAAAGGCAGTTATTTATGCAGGAATTTACCCCAATGGTAATTCAATACTATACAGAAATTGCTAATAATAAAGATGGCTTAAAACTGCAATACGAAAGTCATTTGCATGATAATGATTTTGAATCCTTGCTTAAATCATCGGTTGATAAAGATATAATTTTACAACGCACCCAAATGGGGGTACATAAAGATGACTTAACTTTCTACATGCACGATATATCTTTTAAAACAAGGGCTTCACAGGGCCAAAGAAAAACGTTACTGCTTGCTTTAAAACTTGCTGAATTTTCAATTTTAAAAAAAGAAAAAGCAGTTGCCCCTATTTTATTGTTAGATGATATTTTTGAAAAGTTAGATGAACAAAGAATGGAAAAACTGTTTTATAAGGTTTGTGTATCCGAACAATGCCAAGTATTTATTACAGATACCCATTACAATCGGTTAAACGAATATTTATCCAAAATGCAAATAAATTTCCAAATCATCAATTTATAACATTATTATCTTTACTCTATGGGAGAATATAGTATTGGCGATGCATTGCATCAGTTTATGAATAAAAGTAATTTACGAAATGGCTTACGAGCTTTACAGATTACACAAATTTGGGAGGAAGTAATGGGCAAAACCATTGCAAAATATACTGAAAAAATAGAAATTATTAATAACACATTGTTCATATATACCCCTGTAGGCCCATTAAAAAATGAGCTTCAATTCCAAAAAGCACAAATCATTGAACGCATTAATGAAAAACTACAAGAACCCTTAATTCAAGAAGTAGTGATTCGTTAATACTTCCCATTAAGCGTAGGTATAATCTTGTTTATGCTTAATGTGTTGCTCTTCGGCAGTTTCTTTTAAAATATCATAAACGCTAATTACACCCAAAAATTGATGGCCACTGAATACAGGTAAATACAACACCTGAAAACTATTCATTAATTCAAGGCAATGTTCTGTACTATCATCCGGCGAAACAATAGGAAAGTCTTTAATTAAAATATCTTTCACCAATGTTTTTTCCGGCTTTAGCCCATTCAAAGTAATTTTATGTAAACAATCTTTCTCGCAAACAATTCCTTTGTATTGATCATCGTCCCTAACAATTATGTAACTAACATTGGCAACTTTCATTAAAACCAAAGCTTCTAATACAGTAGCTTTACTGCTAATAAAATTAAACTTAGCAGACTGGGTGGCCAATAACTCTTTTACATTTTTCATAATTGCACATTTTATTTCTCACAGACAATACAATAAATTATAACAATATTGTATTTTTAATTAAATACATACATATAGGATTTATTGAAATTGCCTGATGGAAGGTGATTGCAGAATTGCAATGTAAAATTAGGAAAACAGTGTCGGCAAAAAATGATAAAAATCAGTTAATACTGAGTTTAATATTTCAACCTTGGATCGAGGTAGGCATACATTGCATCGGATAAAATGTTGACAACTATAAAAAAACAAGATGTTAATAAAACACTACCCATAACCACTGGGAAATCAAGTTGTTCTAATGCATCTACCGTAACTTTTCCAATACCATTCCATCCAAAAATAAATTCTACAAAAAAAGCTCCGGCCAATAATTCAGCAAACCATCCGGTAATAGCAGTAAGAATGGGATTAAATGCATTTTTTAAGGCGTGTGAAAATAATACTTTGGTACGACTAAGACCTTTTGCATAGGCAGTTCGTATGTAATCTTGCTGCAATTCATTTAACATACTACTCCTAGTTAACTGTGCAAATATGGCTAATGGTCGAATACCTAATGTAAGTGCCGGTAAAATTAAATTTTTAAGCTCCAAAGTTTTACCATTAAAAGGGGTTACTTCATATAAACTACCCAACATATGCAATCCGGTAAATTTTGATAAAACAAAGCCAAATACATATGCAATAACAATACCGGTGAAAAATGAAGGAACAGATATTCCTAAAATACTTGTAAACAAAGTTGAAGTATCTACCCATGTGCCTTTGTAAACTGCTGCTAAAATGCCTAATCCAATACCGACTACTGCTGCCAACAACATAGCTGCTATTGTTAACACAATAGTGTTAGGTAAAGCCTGCATTAATATGACTGTAACTTGTTTTTTACTTTGATATGAACTACCTAAATATGGCCACTTAACACCAACTTTAAGATTACTCCCCAGGAATAACCCTTCTATTTTTTTCTGCTGTATTGCATTAGCCGTATATATTGATACTGGTGATACATCATTTACATAAAATAAAAATTGTTTCCATTTGGGTTCATCTAACGACAACTCTTTGCGAATATTTTGAATAGTAGTTTTATCGGTATTTTGACCGGTGATGAATTGTGTAGGATCGCCCAAACCTTGAAACAAAATAAATACTACCGTAATTACTCCAAGCAAAACAACAAATCCGTATAGTATTTTTTTAAACATTTTAAAAAACTATTTCTTTAGGAACTCCATTACTTTGGAAGCATCGGCAAAACTAATTTTTTGAAATACTATCGGCCCTTGCATAATAATGTAAGTAGGAATAACCCTTGCTGCTGTTTTCATAACAGTAGCGTCACATTGCAAAAGGGGTACCGTTGGAAACAATTTTTCTGCTGTATGCATTTGAGCAGTTACTAAAAATAAAGGAATTTTTTTCTTTTTCGCATCATCATATATGGCGTCAAACATCGATTGCCATCGATCCATATTATCAAAATCCTTTGCAAAAAATAAAATATACTTACCCGGTGTTTGTAAAATGGCTTGGGTTGTATCTATCCCAGCAGGTGTTTGTAAGGTAAAATCTGAAATTGCGGCAGTTAACCCATTTCCTTTCTTAACTAATGTGGCTTTACGTCCAATGAATTCATAACTACTGTCTAAATCATCCGGTAAATCATCTTCGGAAAAATTAAACTTTTTCCCATTTTTCTCGTATTCAAATGTATAACTATAAGTGTCAGGAACTGCATTAGCAGGTGTTTTCATTTCCTCAATTAAATTATTGCCCACTTTGTATGGTAAACAATCTACAAATGGCAAATGCCGCAAAACATACCATTGCATAATACAAGTTAACCCAACCACAATAATTAAAATAAACAATGATAAAGTTGATGCAAAAATGGGCTTAATGTACTTATAAGTAATGGTTAAAAAGATTATTAATACCAATAGAATTACATCTTTAGTAAAAGTCTGAATAGGTGTTAGTCGAATACAATCGCCAAAACAACCGCAAGTTTTAATTTTACCACTAAACAATACATAACTGGTTAAAAACGTGAAAAATATAATCAGTATTAATAAAAAGCGACTGAAAAATTTAGACTGCCACCCAATAATAATAGCAAGCCCGGCCAATATTTCTAAAATATTCATACCAAAGGCCATGTAGAGAGAAAAATTATCGAAGAATGACCAATGCCAAGCTTCAAAAAATTCTTGCATTTTATAGCTTAAACCCAAAGGGTCATTGGCTTTTACTAACCCAGAAAAAATAAACAGCAAACCTACCAACCACCTAACTATACCAACAATATATTTCATAGATTCAATTTTTGGGTAAAATTTTATTTGTTAGGCAAAATTCTATTGATAAAAATAAAATTTTGTGTTGTTATTTAGGCATAAGAATTAAAGCAAACACGGCATAATTTATAATGTCAATAAAGTTTGCGTCAATACCTTCACTCACTAAGGTTTTACCATCATTGGCTAAAATTTGCTTTATGCGCATTAACTTCATTAAAATTAAATCTGCAAAACTTTCCTGGCTCATATCACGCCAAGCTTCACCGTAATCATGATTTTTATTTTGCATAACTTGTTTAGCGATGTTTACTTCTTTTTCATACCATTCTGCAACTTGATTCAGCGGTAATTCCTCTACTTTAGGCTGATTAATTTCTAATTGAATAAGTCCAATTACAGCATAATTTACAATACCCTTAAATTCAGAAGTAATATCATCAGCAACCAATTGAACTTTTTTATCTTGAATAGTACGAATACGTAAAGCTTTAATAAAAAGTTGGTCTACTACAGAAATAATACGCAAAACCCGCCATGCAGTTCCATAATCGGCAGCTTTTTGTATAAAAATTTTTTTACACTGTTCAATTATGGCATCGTATTGCTGACTGGTTATATCCATAACATTTATTTATGTTGAAAAGGTGTGTTTTATTTGTCTGGTGTTATAATAAGCATGAAAATATCAATAATTTTCAATTACAACAAACAGTATGGTTTAATACTAAATTTGTCGCAATATAAATGAAAGAAAAGAATGTACACCCTTAATTGCAAAGGAAGATTATTAATTATAAATAAGCCCATTATTATGGGCATTTTGAATGCTACACCCGATTCGTTTTATGCACATAGCAGGCATCAATTTATAGATTCTGCTGTTGACGAAGCAAAAAAAATGGAAGCAGATGGTGCAACTATTATTGATATTGGTGGACAAAGCACGCATCCATCCAGTACATTACAAACAGCTGAAACAGAATTGGAGAGAGTCATTCCTATTATTACACAAATTCGGAACACGTTACCCAATGTATTTATTTCAATCGACACTTTCTACGCTTCAGTTGCCAAGGCCGCAATTGAGGCAGGAGCTGATATGGTAAATGATGTTAGCGGTGGGCAGTTAGATAGCAATATGTTTAAAACAGTTGCAGCATTGCAAGTACCCTACATTTGTATGCACATGCAAGGCACGCCACAAACCATGCAACAATTTACCCAATACAATGATTTAATTACTGAGCTTACTGATTATTTTATAAAAACAACCACTGAAGCAAAAAAAGCGGGGATTGTTGATGTGATAATTGATCCCGGAATTGGCTTTAGTAAAACCATTCAGCAAAACTTTTCATTAATTAAACAATTAAGTGCATTTAAAATATTACAAATGCCTATTTTATTGGGTATTTCCAGAAAATCCTTCTTATATAAAACATTACAACTGCCTAATGCAGACCATGCATTGAATGCTACTTCTGCTATGCATATGTTAGGTTTATTAAATGGTACAAATATTTTAAGAGTACATGATGTTGCCGCTGCCAAAGAATGTATTACCCTTTTTGAAGCTTATACCACAGCTTAATTTCCACTATTCAAATTCTAGTTAATTCAACACCAACATAATATTATAAAAAGGGCTACCCAATTGATGGATAGCCTTTTAAAATGTGCTTTATCATTTTACTTCGCCGGTTTTATTGCACCGGGAGGCATTAATGGAGTAGGATTTTTAGGAGGTGCCGGAGTGGTTACATCATTCACTTCAATATCAAACACCAAGTTTGTATAAGGTGGAATTACCGGAGGGCTTCCTTGTGGTCCATAACCTAACATGGCTGGAATTAACAAACGGCCCTTACCCCCTTTTGCAAAGTAACGTAAGCCATCATCCCAACCTGGAATAACATTGTGTTTTCCTACTACAAAAGTAAAAGCAGGTTTTTTAGCTGCACTGTCCATATTGCCGTCAAATTCTTTACCATTTTCAGTGTACCCTTTATAATAAACAGAAACTTGCATGCCAGAATCAGCTTTTGGGCCTTCCCCTTCTTTTTGTACTTCTACCAAAACACCATTGGGTGACTGTACAGTTTTAATGTTGTTTTTTGCTGCATAAGCCTGAAGATCCTTTACTTCTCTGTTTTTTTCTTCATTCATTTCATTTTCGTAATCAGCATTTACAGCAGCATCATTTGGAAATACTTTCAATATATCTACTCTCCCATCAATTGTGCCACCCTTTTTGAATAACTCATTATATTCAGGTATCATACCTAAATTTTTTAAGGTATCTATACTCATAACGAAATTAATTTTATCGCCGGGAGCACACTGCATTAATACTTCCGTAAAGCTATGTTTGCCAAACTGTGCTGTATCAATTTTTACATAAGCAGGAATATGGCCAAAAGTTGATTGCAATATTGAGTCTTTGCCATGAGCCTTCATTTTGTATTCAATATTAAACTTAACAATATCGCCTTGCTTTAAAAGCACTTTACTGTTACCGTGAATTATTTTATACACCAATCCGGTTTTGGTTTTTTCGTACTGGTGGCAACCGGCCAACAGCAATGCAAATACTAAAATTCTGAATGTAATTTTCATTGGTTTATTGATTGTTATTGTTTACTGATTTATTCTAATTCATTTTTATAGTTGGGCAACACTTCATAAAAATGTGCCAAAGTTTTCTCCAACTGATGGCTACTACGTCCACCGGCAGCATTTTTATGTCCACCACCTTCAAAATGGTTGCGTGCAAACACGTTTACATCAAAATCGCCTTTACTTCTAAAACTCCATTTTCTTTCTTCATTTCTATCAATTACAATAGCACCAAACTTAATACCTTTTATGGTTAATAAATAATTCACTAACCCTTCAGTATCGCCGGTTTTAATGTCATATTTTATAATATCATCTCTTGAAATTGCCATAACAGCTGTGTTATATTCATACAACACATCCATACGGTTTAATAGTGCATGCCCAATAAAACGTAGTCTATTTTCTAAAAAGCTATCATATATCTGTTCATGGATAGGTGTATGTTGCAAGCCCATATCTTTAAAATGGGCCACCATTCTATGCACCGAAGCAGAGGTAGCCGGGAAACGAAAAGAACCGGTATCAGTCATAGTGCCTGTATATAAACAAGTTGCGATATTTAAATCTAATAATTCCGGGTTTTCAGACTGAGTAATAAAATCATATACCATTTCGCAGGTAGAGCTTTTATTTATGTCACTTATGCCATATTGAAAAGCGCTTACTTGTGGTTGTTCATGATGATCTATGAGTACTTTAACAGCATTAGAAGCGGTCAAATATTTTTCAACATTTTTTGTTCTATAGAAAATATTGAAATCTAAGCAAAAAATAATGTCGGCATCGTTTAGCTTTTCAACAGCTGTGGTTTGTTTTGCCTCAAAATCAATGACAGTTTCAACACCCGGTAACCAACTCAAAAAATCTGCCCAGTTTGTTGGAGAAATTACGGTAACAGCATGATTCATTTTCACCAGAAAATGATACAAACCTAATGATGAACCCATAGCATCTCCATCTGGTTTTTGATGCGTTGTAATAACAATTTTCTTAGGTGCACGTAGAAGCGGATATAAAGCGTTAATTATTTCCATAACTGGGGGGCAAAAATAGAGTAATTCCTGAAGCCTTTCATTGTTTTTTAAAATATAGGCAATTATTTAAGCGTGTTTATGAAAACTTAGAAGTGTAAATCATTAATTTTGCCACTCAAATTTGAATTTTAAGTTTTATGAGTAACAGAACATTTACAATGATTAAACCCGATGCAACTGGAAAAGGATACACAGGTGCTATTTTAAATGACATTATTAAAGCTGGTTTTACTATTAAAGCCATGAAATGGACTAAATTAAACATTGATCAGGCTGCTGAATTTTATGCCATACATAAAGAAAGGCCTTTTTTTGGAGAATTAATTGAATTCATGAGTAGTGGACCTATTGTTGCTGCAATTTTAGAAAAAAATAATGCCGTTAATGATTTTAGAAAATTAATTGGCGCTACTGATCCTGCCAAAGCAGATGAAGGTACCATTCGTAAAAAATATGCATCCTCAGTTGGAGAAAATGCAGTTCATGGTAGTGATAGTGATGAAAACGCTTTGGGGGAAAGTGATTTCTTTTTCTCAAAGTTGGAAAGATTTTAGTCTTAACAAAAACTGGCACGATTTTTATTACAAATAATATGGTTTTTTAAGGGTTTAGGGTTGAAAAAAGGGCTTCTATCACACAGAAGCCCTTTTTCTTTTTATCATCATCAAGCAACCTAAAATAGATTGAAAATATATTGCTCACTTTAAAAAAGTGGTAAGCAGATTTACAATTAAAAAATAGATAAAATTATATAACAGCAAATGCATTTTAACCATTTTTTGAAAGTAATGTTTACTGTTATAGGCACATTAAACACCTTAGGGAAATAGGAGTAGCTAATGCCATAAAATTAAAGCCAAAATTTTATTTTAATAATTTTTCATGCGAGGAATGAACGGACCACCGGCAGGGCTAATATAATCTTTGCCAAACAAATAAAAATTGTTTAAACGAACAGAGAATGTTACTTGAAATGAGTAATAAGAATCTTTATTATGTGGGTTGCCACGTGGACGATACAAGGGAGGCTTGGCTGTGGGATCTATTTCATCGCCTCTAAATGATAATGATGCAGCCTCTAACTGACCTGCAGCTAATAAGGCATTGGTGGCATATTTAGGTGTGCTTACATCATCTAAATAATCAGTAAATAAAATACGATAATTAAATTCAAACCCTACCGCTAAATCTTCTGACACTTCATACCTAACACCAGCACCAAAAGGAATATTGATTTGTAAACGATGATAAGGTTTAGGATACCCTGGCTGATTCAAATATTGCCCTTCAGTTCCAATATCGTGTAAGTAAACTTTGTTTCCATTACGGTCGTATGTAGTAGGATTGAAGTGAAAAATACCAAATCCGGTAAATACATAGGGAACAATGTTATAAACACGCCTATCTAGAATGTCATATTCAACCATGTTGGAAACTTCCCAAACAAAACTTTTAAAGTTTAAGTTACGTGCTCTTAAGTCGGCCCTGGGTGAAAGGGCATCATTACCTTTTACACCTAATAAAGATAAACCCAAACGATAGCGAAACTTTTCAGCAAAATCATAACTAAGTCCTCCCATAACATCGGGTGAAACTTGTTTGAATGCTGGAGAGCCTTGAATTAAATCGCCTAAATAGGCACTTACTCCCAACCCACCAAATGCACGAAAGGGTTGCGCAAAGGCAGACAATTGAAAAGCCAGAATGACTATTAACAATGAGGTGCGAATGGCTACTTTATAATGCATTAATATGAGTTAGTAGTTTATGATTGCAGTATATAGTTTTTATACTTCTTTGAATTTGATTCAAATATATAAATTATGCAATTATAAACAATAACTGTTCCAAATATTACAGAAAATTATTGGCATATTGCAATTAATAAGCTACAATAATTTTTGTACTGCTCTTTCTGATTCCCATTTCGCTCTACCATACCCTTTTAAAACATGCTTTTCACTATGGTAAGAAGAACGAACCAAAGGACCACTTTCTACATAATCAAACCCTAATTTGTAACCTATTTCTTTTAGCTCGGCAAATTCAGAAGGATGTACAAATCTTTGTACAGGTAAGTGTTTTGGGGTAGGTTGCAAATACTGTCCTAAAGTTAACACATCGCAATCAACTTCCCTTAAATGTTGCATAGTAGCAATCACTTCTTCTTTAGTTTCTCCGATACCTAACATTAAACCGGTTTTTGTACGCATCCCCCCTTTTTTTAGCGTAGCCAAAACTTCCAAACTCCTTTTGTACTTAGCCTGAACCCTTACTTTTTTTGTAAGATTTTCAACAGTTTCCATGTTATGGCTTACTACCTCTGGGGCAGCATCAATTATACGTTGAATTTGCTCAGTAATACCTCTAAAATCAGGAATTAGGGTTTCTAATGTTGTATTCGGATTAAGTGCCTTAACCGCTTTAATGGTATTGTACCAAATAATTGAGCCACCATCTTTAAGCTCATCACGGTCTACACTGGTTATAACCGCATGCTTTATTTTCATTAAATAAATTGCCTCTGCTACACGTTGGGGTTCATCCCAGTCAACAGGTAAAGGTCTTCCTGTAGCCACCGCACAAAAACCACAACTGCGCGTACAAATATTCCCTAAAATCATAAATGTGGCAGTTCCTTCGCCCCAACATTCTCCCATATTAGGGCAATTACCGCTTTCACAAATAGTGTGTAATTTATGTGTATCAACTAATCCTCTAACATGTTTATAGCTTTCGCCAATGGGCAATTTAACTCGTAACCAATCAGGTTTTTTTATTCTGGTTGAATTATTTGAAGAATTTGTAACTGTTGAAGTTTCCACAATAACTTTTTTAAAAATGATTAAATGACTTTGTTGAATGCCTCCCTGTTTTTCACAATAACAAAAAGGAAATCTGTATAATAGCAGAAAGGAAACATCTTAATTCCGTCCACTACAAACAACAAAAACTTGCGGCAAAATTAGGTTACTTTCTTCTTCCAAACACAATGGCCACATAAGCGTTGAAAAATAATTTACGGTCGGAACTGTTCACCATAATGGGCATATTTTGGGTATAATATTCAACATTTACCCCTACTTCTAATGCCGAAAGCAATTCATTGTAGCGACCATAATCAAATCTTAATGCGCCACGAACTTGTGCCCCGGGTACATATTTTATTTCATTTAACCCTTTTGTAAAACCAGATGAACCTTGTATTAAGGTATAATCTAAAAAGGCGGTAGGATTATCAGAATACTTAATATCATTTACCTGATTGGCATTATTAGGGTCTTGCACTTGTAAATAGTAAGGCTTTAACATCCCCAAACTAAATCCACCTCCGTAAATGGCCGAAACAGCTACCCCATTTTTATTTCCTTTACCACCAATTAATCGTTGTTGACCTAAGCCAATTTTAAAATTGTAAAAATTATTTTCTTTTCCATAAATATATGGGTTACCTAAAAAAACAAATCCACCACCAACTAAGGGTACTGAAGTTCTTTCTTCATGCTTATCTTTATGTTCACCCAATTCCATCCACCAAATGTTGGTTTTAGTAATAGTTTTATATTTCCCATGTTCATAAAAAATTCCATACCCATCCGTATTTAATTTAACTCCAAAAGCTCCTTGCTTCTGATAAATTAATGCGCCTTCCTCTTCTTGTTTGATTAGGTTGTTTATTCTTTCTCTACGTTCGGCTGCTTTTTGTTGACGACTAGTAGGTGCATTTGTTGTTTGTGCAAATAAGGAAAACGGTACCAAGGCTAAGGTTAATACAATAAATTGCTTCACAAGAATAATTTTAATGCTAATTTAGATAAAAATTTAACCTTATGACTTCAATTGTGCTGTATAAAGGAAATTTAAGAACAGAATTAACACATTTACAAAGTGGCACTGTTATTGAAAATGATGCTCCTACCGATAATCATGGAAAGGGCGAACGTTTTTCTCCTACGGATTTAGTGGCAACAGCTTTGGGCAGTTGTATGATTACTACCATGGGTATAAAAGCCAATACAATGGAGATAGATTTAACCGGAACGAAGGCTGAAATAACAAAAATGATGAAAAGTGACCCCAGAAGAATAGGTAAAATAATTGTTCATTTAACTTTCCCTTCCACTTTGCAACATTTAGATGAAAAACAAAAACAAATTTTAGAAAATACAGCACGCACTTGTCCTGTTGCTAAAAGTTTACACCCGGATTTAGAAACTGATTTACAAATTACCTGGTTATAAACATTAAGCATTTTGTTTTAATATTTGATGCCCGATTGCACACAATAAACATTTTTTTTCGTTACAATAACAACGTGATAATTGAATAAGCGCTTGCGAATCGAGGGCATTTTGATTGGCAACTTGATATTTTTCCCATTGTTGGGTAATTACATTTTTTTCTGCCGGCAAAAGGCTTAACCAATGTAACGCTTTGTTTTTAAAGACATGATGGTTGTGATAATGTCCATAAGCAAATAACATAGGGCAAACAGTATTAATCATTAAAGTTTGTAACATTTGCTTACCTAATTTTTTGGGAAGCCTTTCCGATGGTTCATCGGTTAAACTATAATGATAGTGCCAGTAATCATTAGCCGTAATCTGAAATAATTGCATTACTTGTTGAACAGTTTCTGCTTCTTTTATTGCATCGAATAAATGAAAAGATTGATGAATGAGCATAGCTAATTGAGCTAACCGAAGTGTAGGAAAGTTGGCAGGCCGCATTCTTAAAAAAACAGGTAAAATAGCAGCCGGTTTTAAAGCATATTTTTTTTGTAAAAAGAAATATTCTTTTTGCAACATTTGAACATATTTATCATTAAAAGTTTGATGATGAAAAAAATTAGCCTGGCCTAGCAGCAAGGCCTCAAGGTGTTGTATATTGTTTTTGTGTTTAGCTAAAATTTGTATGGGTGTGTTTTCAGCCATTTGTTGAAATAATTGCGCATTTTGTGTAAGGCCGAAATTATATGCCAAAACATGCCAAAAAACAGCCTCCCAATGCCCTTGCGTTGCCTGTAATTTTTGAATGATTTTGTTGGTGCGGTTCAATAAAATTTCTATCGCCAAACGTTCTTTCCAGTTAATCCAATTAACATGTCCAATTGTGGGTAAGAAAGAAGCACAAGGAATTTTCTGCATATTTTGAAGCAATAACGCATAACGCTCAAGCAATACTTTAGGTATTCTATTGCTTAAGCTAAGTGTGGGCAATGGCTTACCGTTGATGTCGTATACGGGCTGATTGTTGTTCCATACTACGTGCAGAATTACATTTTTAAAATGAGGATCATTTTGGTGCTCATGCGCCTGCCAATCAGAAGCATTTTTATGTACTTCAATATTGCCTACCAACGTTAAACCGTCAATTTGTATAACAGCTTCTACAAAATCAGGACCTTGATGGGTATTATAGGTCCCGGGCTTTACTATTTTTAGTAATTCGTCTGTGTCAGTTTTTAATAAAGACTTATTATAGTATTGAAATTGCCATATAAAATGCAACAATCTTTCATTCAGATATTGAAGTTCAAGCATAGTTTATACCAATAAAACTTCAATATATACAAATTATTTCACTTACACAACAATTGATATATTTTATTGATAGGCAAACCCATAACATTATAATAATCACCTTCAATAGCTTTTACGCCAATAAATCCAATCCATTCTTGAATGGCATAACTCCCTGCTTTATCATATGGTTCGCATTTATCAACATAGTAACTTGCCTCTTCAGAGCTTATGGTATTAAAATACACTTTAGTAATTTCAGCAAAAGTCTGCTCGGTCCCATCTTTATGCAATAAAACAACACCGGTTATAACTTCATGCATTTTGCCCGAAAGATTGAGAATCATTTGTATTGCCTCTGTTCTGTTGGCAGGTTTACCTAAAACTTTATCTTCAATTACTACAATAGTATCTGCAGCCAAAATTGTTTTATTCAGCAATTCACCATGAAATTCAGCAGTAATTTTTTCTTTAATAGCCAATGCTTTATTACGTGCAATATGTATGGCAACTTCGGATTTAGTTAATGTACTTGGAAAGCTTTCATCAATGGGTTTGGTTACCACAACAAAAGGTATACCTACTTTCTCTAATAACTCTTTTCTGCGAGGTGAGTGAGAAGCTAAAATTATTTCATCTGCTTGCATAAATCAGTTTTATTTTTTGTAATAGATTATTAGTTTATATGGGCTTCCAAAAAAATATCATTGAAACAATTCCCGTAAACATAATAATTTTTACCAATGTACTAAGTGCATGAAAATCGTTACTTGTTCGTGCTACTAAAAGTTTCCGAAATACTTGTAATAAAGGTAAAGTAATAAAGAAGAAACCATACAAAGCAGTAATCCACCATCCAATAAATACCACATAAACTTGCAGCAGCAATAAAACTGCTGCAAGTACTACAATCCATACAAGTGTAAAAATTTTAGTACTATTAAGGCCCCAAACTATGGGCATTGTTTTACAACCGTACCTCCTATCACCTTCCACATCTTCCATGTCTTTAATTACTTCCCGAATTAGCGAAATAATAAAAGCAAACCCGGCATACAAAAAACTAAAGCGGAATAATTTATGTACATCTAATCCTGCGTAGATTTGATAGGTAAGAAAATAATATTGTTCAGCCCACCATAAAATTAATATTGCCCAGGCAGTTATTAATGAAACCAGCACATTACCAATTAAAAACTTCTTTTTAAGCGATGCAGAATAAATGAATAATAAAAAAACACTAATGGCATTAAACAATCCAATAAACATGGTTCTTGTTGTAAAGTCAATATAAAAACCTATTGCTATACCCAAAAAACTAAATATCAAATGCCACAATATAACCCAGCGTCTGCTAATTGTTTTATCTACTACCAATTTTTGGGGCTTATTGATGAGGTCAATATTCAAATCAAAATAATCATTAATGGCATAGCCGGCTGCAGCTATAAAAATGATGCTCGTAGTTAGTAGAAAAAAGGAAAAGTTATTCAACACATTGTTTAAATGTGCTTCATGAAACAATGGTTTAACGATAAAATATTCAAACATTACCTGCGTTAAAAGAACAAAAAGCAGGTTAGGCCAACGAATTAAAGTGAAAAAAGATTTGATAATTTTCAATACCAGGCTTTTTGAAATGAAGCAATTAACGGTTTGCAGCGGCAAAAATAAATGCTGCAATGACTTAAACCATGTTATTTGTTTATTTAAATAGAATTACCCCATGTTTTCAATAATATAACTAACAAAAGCCGTATTGTTTTCATTATACCGATACCCATTTTTAAAATTAACAAATCGGAATAAATAAAAATTTGGTTTTAAATAAAAAAAATTATATTGTGCTTACGTTTACGTTCAATTGCTTGCCAAACAAATCCCTCACGGTTTACCGCTGAGGGGTTTATTTTTTTGTTTTTCAGTAATAATTAACTGCGAAAACAAGTTATAAAGCTGCAAATATTCAGGGTTTTCTTGTAAAATAGCTTTATGAGTTTGTAAAGTAATGGTGTCGTTTCTATATGCAGGGCCTGTTTGCTTTTTAATTGGAGCATCATTATTGGTAATGCTTGCTGCAGTATAATGTATAAGTGGCAATAATAAACTAAATGGCAATTGATGTTGTTGGCAAAGATTATAAGCAACTTGATATAAATAGTTGGTAAAATTAGATGCCATTACTGCTGCCAAATGCAAATTCCTTTTTTGCTCGTCAGTAAGTGTAATAATTTGCTCAGTGGTAAGATCAGCAGACAGCATTTTCAAAACAGAGGATGCTTCATTATCGGAGGCTGAAATTACCAAAGGAAATGCAGGATTATTTTTCAATGAAATATTCAAACTTTGCACTGGCCAAAGCACACCAAACCGGTTGGTAAAAGGCTCAAATACTTTAGCATCAATACTACCTGATGTATGTATTAAAAATTTGTTTCTAAAAATTGGATTGGATGCAATTTCAACAATTACATTATCTGGTGTTGCAAATAGGTATATATCGGCATTATTGTGTATCAATCCAATATTTGTGGTATAAGGAGCGTTAACTTGTTTAGCTAATAAAGCGGCCTTGGTTTCAGATTTACCTACAATTTGTAAAATAGTATGTTTTTTTTCAAACAATCGCTTTGCAAATAGAGTAGCTATGTTACCGGCACCCAAAATTACAATTTTCATATATTTGAGTTAGTATGAGTAATAGAACAAAGAACAATATAAAAGTAATTTATTATATTTTTCTCTTGAAAATTATTTCAATATTCAGTCCAAAAGCAGCAGCATTAAAGGCATTCAAATTATTTACAACTCCTTATTCCGGTAAACCAAAACGTATTGCTCCTGCCGAATTTGCTTTTGCCACCACACTTCAATTGCTTTTTGAAGAAAAAATTTTATATGGCTGGCAATGGACCCCTCAACCGGAAGTAAATAACGGTAGAAAAGTACTTATTGCACATGGTTTCGACAGTTGCAGTTATCGATTCGCACATTATATACAACCTTTTTTAAAGCAAGGTTTTACAGTAATAGCATTCGACGCGCCGGCTCATGGTTTAAGCGAAGGTAAAACTACCAATGTTTTAGAATACAGAAATGCAATAGTAGCCATAATAAAAAAATTTGGACCATTTGAGGTTTTTATGGGTCATTCGTTAGGGGGAATGGCACTGGCTTTAGCAGCAGAGAAATTGCAAGAAAATGCAAAAATAATTTTAATAGCACCCGCTATTGAAACGACTACTACAATTTATGCTTTTACAAAGTTTTTAAAATTAAGTACTTATACCAAAATTGCTTTTATCAACCATATTAAAAATTTATCCAATCACAGCATTCAATACTATTCTTTAAGTAGAGCAATTAAACATATTCATGCCCCTGTTTTATGGATTCATGATGAATTAGATAAAATTTGCCCATTTAAGGATGTAATTCCAATTGTGGAAAAAAAATTGCCCAATGTTGAATTTTATTTTACGAAAGGGCTTGGGCACAGCAACGTTTACAAGAGCAAATCAGTAAAAAATACCATTATAGCTTTCACAGCTAATGAACAACATTTTTTGTGATTTGGAGGTTTCAACTAATATTGCAAGGTATTTTTACCGGAAAATTGCAAAATTTGTTTCATTTTAGGGAATTGACTGGTATTGTTCACAATTTATTTTTTAAAGAATGGCAAAGAATTTATTAATAGTAGAATCACCGGCAAAAGCAAAAACAATAGCCAAAATTTTAGGTAAAGATTTTGAGGTGAAAAGTTGCTATGGCCATATTAGAGACCTGGAAAAGGATGATATGGGCATTGATGTTAATAAAAACTTTGAACCCCATTACGTTGTGCCCGATGAAAAACAAAAAGTTGTTAAAGAATTAAAACAATTAGCAGCAAAAGCAGCTGAGGTATGGTTAGCTTCGGATGAGGACCGTGAAGGAGAGAGCATAAGTTGGCACTTAGCTGAAGTACTTGGACTAGATCCTCAACAAACCAAAAGAATTGTTTTTCATGAAATAACTGCTCCTGCTATAAAAAAAGCGGTTGAAAATCCACGCCGCATTGATATGAACTTAGTGAATGCTCAACAAGCTAGAAGAGTGTTAGACCGGTTGGTGGGTTTTGAATTAAGTCCGGTTTTATGGCGTAAAATTGGCATGCAACGCAGTTTAAGTGCAGGTAGAGTGCAAAGTGTAGCAGTAAGATTAATTGTTGAGAGAGAAAGAGAAATAAACCAATTTATACCTGAAAAAAGTTTTAAAGTTGAAGCTTTATTTTCGGCACCGGACGTAAATGGGAAAACAGTTACGTTTAAAGCTGAAGGACCGGCGAAAATTAATAACCATGAAGCAGCTGAAAAATTTCTGCAACAATGTGTTGGAGCAACCTATAAAGTTCAACAAGTTGAAATTAAACCTGCAAAACGCACTCCTGCCGCACCATTTACTACATCAACATTGCAACAAGAAGCCTCACGTAAATTAGGCTATGGCGTTAGTAAAACCATGTTGCTGGCACAAAAACTATATGAAAGTGGTTATATCACCTACATGCGTACAGATAGTATTCAACTTTCTGACACCGCTTTAACCGACATTAAACAAGAAATTACTACGTATTATGGAAATGAATTCCACCAGCCTAGGAAATTTAAAAATAAAAATGAAAGTGCACAAGAGGCACATGAAGCAATAAGGCCAACCTATATGAGTCGGCATACCATTGACGAACCAGATACAAAAAAATTATATGAATTAATTTGGAAGAGAACCATTGCTTCGCAAATGAGTGATGCTGTTTTTGAAAAAACAATTGCACAAATAGATATTTCTACGAACCATGAAACACTAACTGCCAGTGGTGAAGTTTTAAAATTTGAAGGATTTTTAAAGGTTTATTTAGAAGGAAAAGATGATGAAGATGATGAAGACAGCGAAAAAAATCTTCCACCACTCTCACAAGGACAAATATTGACCTTTCAGGAAATGACAGCAACGGAAAAATACAGTCGTCCACCTGCACGTTATACAGAGGCTTCGTTAGTAAAAAAATTGGAAGAACTAGGCATTGGAAGGCCTTCAACTTATGCACCAACAATTACCACAATTATAAAACGTAATTATGTTGAAAAAAAGGACAAGGAGGGTACACAACGACAATTGGCACAGTTTAAACTAAACAGCAATAACCACATAGAAAAAAATATTTTATCGGAAATTACCGGTGCAGACAAAGGCAAATTATTCCCCACTGATTTAGGAATTCTGGTAACCGATTTTTTGAAACAACATTTTCAAAAAATTATGGATTATGGTTTTACTGCGAAAATTGAAGAAAACTTTGATGAGATTGCTGAAGGCAGAATTCAGTGGAATAAAATGATTCAAAATTTTTATGAACCATTTCATGAAAATATTGAGCATACCCTTGAAAATGCAGAACGTGCAAAAGGAGAAAGAGAATTGGGTATTGACCCTGAAAGTGGCAAAAAAGTGGTGGCAAGAATGGGACGTTATGGGGCTATGGTACAAATTGGTAGTACTGACGATGAAGAAAAGCCAAGATTTGCAAAGCTCAATGCCAACCAAAGCATTGAAACAATTAGCTTAGAAGAAGCATTAAACTTATTCAAGCTGCCTAGAACATTAGGCACTTACGAAGATGCTGAGGTTGCTGTGAATGTTGGTCGATTTGGTCCTTATGTAAAATGGGGCGAACAATTTATTTCCCTTCCTAAAGGCACTGACCTTTCTGAAATTGAGCTTAACGAAGCCATAAAATACATACAGCAAAAAAATGAAGCAGATGCCCCAATAGGTGTTTATCAAAATCTGCCGGTAACCAAAGGTAAAGGTAGGTTTGGGCCCTTCATTAAATGGAATGACATTTTTATAAATGTACCCAGGAAGTACAATTTCGATGTCCTATCGCCAAACGATATTCGTGAGCTAATTGATTCTAAATTAGAAAAAGAAGCAACCCGCTTTATTCAACAATGGCCCCAAGAAAAAATTGCAATTGAAAATGGAAGATGGGGACCCTTCATTCGCTTTCAAAAGAAGATGCTAAAAGTGGGCAAAAAGGCCGATGGCACTAAGTATGATGCTGCTGAACTATCAACTATTTCTTTGGAAGATGTAAAAGCCATGATTGAAGAACAAGTACCGAATGCCTTTGCAAAAAAAGCAAAAGCTGCTGCCAAAAAAACTTCCACTTCAAAAGTAAAAAGCAAAAAATAAAAATGTAAATGAGGGGTTCTAACTCCTCATTTTTTTAATCCGCATATTTTTAATATGTATTCCTGTAACTAATTGAAAAAAACAAGTCTAAACGCTACAATTACAAAATCATTGTGTAAGTGAATAAAAAACATTTCCACAACTGTAAATAACTTATACTTTAAAAAAAGAAAAAAAGCGCTTAGTTTGGTAGTCAAATTG
Source organism: Hydrotalea sp. (assembly GCF_049968455.1). Classification (NCBI taxonomy): domain Bacteria; kingdom Pseudomonadati; phylum Bacteroidota; class Chitinophagia; order Chitinophagales; family Chitinophagaceae; genus Hydrotalea; species Hydrotalea sp. The sequence continues at coordinate 136,146 of NZ_JBMFQT010000005.1, forward strand.
AATAATTAACCCATCAACTACTCTACTTATTTGGCTATGCAACAAACAAAAGAAATAAATGCGTTGTTCTCATTAATTGATGATCCCGATGATGAGGTTTATCAAACCATTGCGGAAAAAATTGTTTCTTTTGGAAAGGGAATTATTCCAAATCTGGAAAACTTATGGGAAAATACCCCAAATGCGGAAGTACAAGAAAAAATTGAAATGCTCATTCATCGTTTGCATTACAATGATTTAACCAACGATTTTATTGAATGGAATAAAAATCCCTTTCACGACTTATTATTAGGTGCATTACTAGTGGCCAAATTTCAATACCCCGATTTACATACCACCCCTGTGTTACAGGACATTGAAAAGATAAGAAGAAACGTTTGGCTTGAACTAAATAGTTATTTAACGCCACTGGAACAGGCCAACGTATTATCAAGCATTATTTATAATTATTATAATTTAAAGGGCATTGAAATAAGTTATAACCACCCCGATGATTTTTTTTTACATAAAGTAATTGAATCAAAAAAAGGCAATACAATTACAAACAGCATTATTTATCAAGTATTGTGCACACAATTAGAAATTAATGCAAAAATCATCAATATTCCTCGGCAAATGGTCATTGCTTTCTTTCATTCAGATTATGATGTAAATTCTTATAAAGGCCATCCGCAAGAAAAAATTCATTTTTATGTAGATAGTTTAACCGGCCAAGCTTATTCACATGCCGATATTGAAAACTATTTTAAAAAAATTTCGGTTCCTCCTGTTGCATCCTATTTCAAACCAATGAGTAATCAGCAAATTATACAAGTATTGCTTCAAGAAGTAGCTAAATGTTTTACATTACCATCAAACCAATACAAACAAGCTGAATTATTAGCTTTATGCAATTTGTTGGATAGTTAAGGCTGCACTATTTCATTTAAAAAATAATGCATGTAAGTTGGTAACTAAAAAAATATTTACGGCATCATTTCAAATTATTCAATACAATTTTAAAGCTTAGCTTTCATTCCTTAATTTTACTTAATCTACGCTAGTAGCATAGGAATGAACGAAAATTATTATACATATTATGAAAGCCCAATTGGTTTAATTAAAATTGGAGGAACAGAGCAATATGTTACAGAGATTAGTTTTATTGATAACAGCCAGCAAATAGAACACGGTATACCCGGTGTTAGTGATTTATTGCACCAATGCACAGAAGAGTTAATTGAATATTTTCAGGGGAGAAGAAAGACCTTTGATTTACCCATCCATCAGGAAGGAACGCCTTTTCAAGAAAAAGTTTGGAACGAGTTATTAAGCATACCTTATGGAAAAACAATCAGCTATCTTGACTTAGCCAAACAAATGGGCGATCCGAAATGCATTCGTGCTGCTGCAACTACAAATGGTAAAAATAAAATTGCAATTATTGTTCCTTGTCACCGTGTTATTGGAAGTGACAAGAGTTTAACCGGTTACTCGGGTGGTTTGTGGCGCAAAAAATGGTTATTACAATACGAGTTTAAAACAACGCATGGTATACAAACCCTGTTTTAATTAGAAACGTACTGCTTTAGGACACTTCAATTTCTTGGTATTATCATTGCCACCATAAATACCCGTTTTAACCAACGACAATTCAAATGCACCTTGGGAACCATTATACCCAGATAAAGATGAAGTTGTAGCATCATAGTTAAAGGTCAGTTTTATATTATTTACCTGATATCCTATCATAGGAATGGCTGCATCGCCTACTCGATAATATAAGCCCAAAATAAGCTGGCTAATCCCATCTCCACTTAAATTACGATTAGCATTCATACCAACAACTGTTTCCGTGGCATTACCCATTTTACTAAAATACATGTTAGGATTTAGTATCCACAAGTTTTGAATTTTAATATTTGAATTTAAAAAGAAGTTGTAGCGGGGTTCAACTGTATTATTGCTAATAGAAGGTGCAAAGAAACTTTCTTTAGGCCGATTAAAGTGTTGAATACTTGCGCCAGCATTAATATAAATGTGATCAGTAGCAAAGTATGCATAATTAATGCCTGCACTCAAATCCATGTAATAAACTGAAGTATAATAAAAGGGCTCATTTGATGGGATATTGATATCAAAAAATTGTCCGTTCCACTGGTCATTAAATGTAAGTTTACTAGCATCAACTCTTTTATTTACACCCCCAACTCCAAAACCTAAACTTAATAAACCATCATAACCTAAAACTTGGTGGTAGGCAATAGATGCATAACCTTTTGTTGCAGTTAAAGAACCATCACCTGCGGCATCAGTAAACAACATACCGCCTACCCCTACCCATCCATTTTCAAATCGATTATTGAATAGTTGAGCATCGCCCCACATACTCATAGTTTTATAGGGACTACCAATATTAGCCCATTGGTTTCTGTAATTAATGCCTAAACGATAATCAGACTCAGGATTAAAGCCGGTATTGGCAGGGTTCACCAATAACGGGGCATTAAAATATTGGGAAAAATGAAGGTCCTGCGCCATTAAATACCCCCCAGATGTTAGCAAAATAAACATTTGTAATAGGGCAATTTTTCTAATATAAACGCTACGCTTCATCATATTATCTTAAAAGTGTAATGTCGCCAGTTTTCGTAAATTTTTTCCCATCAGAGGTTTCAATTAACAAAACATAATGATATACATCTTGCGGTTGTAATACACCATTATAAGTTCCATCCCATCCGCCTGATTTTGTAAAACCTTGATATACCAACTTACCCCAACGGTTGTAAATATTCCATTTCATTTTAGTAATACCGTACCCTTGTACATAGATTTTATCATTAATTCCATCACCATTGGGTGAAAATGCTTTAGGCACATCGAACAATGGTGAAATTAATGCATTTACAGGTAAACATTTTTCATCAATACAACCTGATTCATTCGTTGTTTGTAAGCAGGCAGTATAGGTTTTAGTAGAATCATAAATATGACTAACGGGGGTGGATATGCTATAAGTAATAGTTGAGTCCCCATCACCAAACAACCATTTATAAGAACTGGCAGGTTGTGACAAGTTAGTAAATTGAATAGGGGTATTGGTTATAGGAGGTTGTGGTGCTACACTAAAATTAGCAATGGATTTAATTTTCATTTGTATTACTTGCGTAATTGAATCATATTGGTTACAGGTATTTGGGTCATAAGCAACCAATTTAACAGTATAACTACCGGTGTCATTATATTGGTGCGTGGGATTAATATCAGTTGAGGTAGTTCCATCACCAAAACTCCAATTAAACTGTGTACCTCCGGTGCTGGTATTATTAAATATGGCAGTGTATGGTACACAACCAATAGGAGGTGTTTCAAAAGCAGCTTTTACATTTGCAGCAATACGAATTTGCAAAACAACACTATCATTATAATTGCAATAGCTTGTGTCGTGTAAAACTAAACTAACATTGTAAATTCCTTCTGCGGGATATGTATGTGTTTGTACCTGATTACCTGTAATAACCGAAGTTCCATCTCCAAAATTTAGTTTAAAGGATTGGCCATTAAAAGGTTTGTTAGCAGGAGCAGTAGACGTATTATTGAATTGAAAAGTTAATGACTGACAGCCACCTACTTTGTCAGCATTTAAACCCAACACAGCAGCATCATTTCTAACCCTAATGGTAACATATGAGGTATCATCAACATTGCAACTATTGGGATCGGTAGACACCAACATTACTTTATAAAATCCAACATTTTGAAATGTGTGTGATGTTTTAGGTTGTGTAGTTGTAATTTGTGCTGAGCCATCATTAAAATTCCAAGTATATGTTTTGCCTTGTGCAACGGTGTCGGCAAAATCAACCAACAAAGGCACACAACCTGTAGTATCGCGAACAATACCATTAGCAGCTGCTTGAATGCCCGATGATATACCAGCCAAGTTGAATGCAATTTTCAATGCCATCATATTACAGTCGGGTCCGTTATTAGTAGTACTGAAAACATAAGGTGGGCTCCCGGTTAATGGTGGATTGGCAGGAGGAGATCCTTCTTTGCAAGAACAAATGGTTTGATAAATAATACCATTTTTATCGAATCGACTGGTACCTCCATCCACATGATCGCCCAAAGCACCATTCTGACCAAAATAGCTGCCAAATAATTGGCTTTGTGCGTTTTTTTCTAATACAAAGAAATAAAAATCGGCCCCATCGGTAGTATTTTGTAAATAGTTAGGTGTTGACATATTTCTAACGCCACTATTTAAATACCCATCCCCAATATCAATTCCACCACCCCAACCGGAAACGTATACATTTTCACAACGGTCTACTAAAAAAGCAGTTGGCGAAATGTTAGGTTGAGCACTACCGGGTGCACCAAATGTTGCTGAGTAAATAAAATCAGACAAATCGGGCTTTAACTTGCATATAAACTGCTTACCATCAGTTTGCCCTTGTGTCTGGTTAAATGGAGAGTTAACTACCTGCCATGTACCGTTGGTAGTACCCATAATATAAGGGAAACCTAATTTGTCAAATTGTACGCCAAACAACATATCAGCGCCACTGGTTCCAAAATAACTACTGCTAATTAATTGTGAGCCATCGTTAGAAATAATTGAAACAAAACCATCACAAATTCCCCCTTGATAGGTAGGAAATTTTACATTACCACCGGTTCCGGGAAAATTTGTGCTGGCTGTTCCCCCTGCAACATATATGTTATTGGTAAGTGGATTAATAGATAACACAAAGGCGGCATCGTTATCATTGCCACCTAAATAAGAACTAAACAACACATTACTTAAATCGGATGTAGCTTTTATAACTACAGCATCTTGAAAAAAGCCTAAACCATTTACCCCTCCATTGTTTTTTTGGAATGCATTTCCGGTAATAGGGAAATTGGTTGATTGTGTACATCCTGCTAAATAAATATTTCCTGCTCCATCAATAATTACCTCGCTACGGGCATCATCACCATAATTCAAGCGGGTAGATTGGTAGCCTGGTGCACCTGTGTATTTTCCACGAATATTTACCCCATCATCACCTGTTCCGCCAATTACCAATGAACCTACAATGCCGGTACCGTTGGCATTCAATTTGGTTATAAAAATATCGAATCCACCACCCGGTCCTACTTTGTTGGTTACCGGAAAATTTGAAGAACTTGTTCTTCCGGCTATAATTAAATTACCTGCATTATCTGTTATTAAACTATGTGGCTGCTCATTTCCATTTCCGCCCAAATAAGTGGCATAAATCCTATTCCTTCCCGTAGCATCAAATTTCATTAAAGCCACATCGTACGCAGTTAATTCACCTTCTCTTACGCCACCTTGAAAAGTAATTTGAAATGCCCCATTACTTACGGGGAAAGATTTGTTAAGATCTCCAAAAACAATTCCACCGGCATAAAAATTACCCGAATTATCATAAGTAGCTGTGTAGCCCCAATTTTCGGCAGTGCTGCCTGAAAAGCTTGAAAATACAAATTGAGGGTCAATGACTAAAGTTGAAGAGGGATCCGTTTTTTCAGCAGTAAACCGAACAATATTCCCTTTAATTATATAATTACATGGAATAATTGTTTTACCGTAAAGATTTACTGCATAACTATAGGGCTTCGCTTCTTTTACATTTTGCGCCGAGGTTTGTATAATTAATTCGCCGTTCCTTTGTTTTAATGCATCAACGCCTTCGTAATACAAAGCAATGTTATTTACATTACCGCCGGGATTGACAATGATATCGTACTTCAATGCACCATTTGTAGTATAATACCGAACATCTATATTGGGATAAATATTTTTGCAGGTTACAGCTTGGTATACCTTACAGTTTTGGCCCCATTTTTTTGGGTCATTCCCAATTAAATAATTGTTAGTAGTTGCTAAAGGTTTGTCGGGGATGATTTGCGGATTAGGATTTGCGTTTAAAAATTTAACTTGATAAATGTGACCGTGCATTACTTTACTGGCGTTATTTCCGGCTTCCATTAGAGGTGCCACAACAGTAGACGTTTGCCCACTAGCATTAATTTGTTGAACATATTTTGCCTGTGGTTTAGAAAATTGTTGATGGGGTGATAAAGCAGCATAATCTGTTGGATTATAAAGTAACATTCTAAACCCACCATCCTTTTGAATAGCAATGGATCCAATAGGCAAATTACCTCTAAAAGCCATATCACTATTCCATTGGCCTTTGTTTTCTACAAACTGAAGATTAGCCTGCGAACGAACGGTTGGCAGTAATAAAACGATGAATGTAATAAGCAATAAAAAGCGAAATCTCATCATACAATAAAATTTTTTTTACCACCGAAAAATTTCCGCAAGCATATGCCTAGTAAGTTACAAAATATTTGCTGTTTTGTTAGGTAAACAGAGCGATTTAGCAAAAGATTTTATGAAATTTTGCCCCAACCTGTTTTTGATTTTGATTGTTGTAAATACCATTTCAAATTGTGGTTTTCCGGCAATGTCAATTCAATATCTTCTTCAACTAAAGTTTCTGCAGCTTTGCGAGCCACTTCTAACATCTGTTTATCGTTAACAATACTGGCTAGTTTAAAATTCAAGGCCCCACTTTGTCGAGTTCCTTCAATTTCACCGGGTCCTCTTAGTTCTAAATCCTTCTCTGCAATCACAAATCCATTATTCGTTTCACACATTATTTTGATACGTTCTTTCGCTTCAGCGCTTGTTTTGCTTCCTGTTAAAAGGATGCAAAAACTTTGCTCACTGCCTCGTCCTACCCTCCCTCTTAATTGGTGTAACTGTGACAAACCAAATTTCTCTGAGCTTTCAATAACCATAACAGTGGCATTAGGCACATTAACCCCAACTTCAATTACAGTGGTACTAACCATAATTTGGGTATCATGGTTCACAAATCGTTGCATATTTAGTTCTTTTTGGTCAGGAGGTTGTTTACCATGTACCATGCTTATTTTATAATTAGGTTCAGGAAAAAAACTTTTTACTTGTTCATATCCTTGCATTAGGTCTTCATAGCTCAATTTTTCGCTTTCTTCAATCAATGGATATATAAAATAAGCTTGCCTTCCTTTATCAATTTCCTTCTTCACAAAATCCATTACACCAGCTCTTTCCATTTCATTTCTGTAAAGGGTAATAACTGGTTTACGCCCCGGTGGTAATTCATCCATAATACTATAATCTAAATCGCCATAAGCAGTCATAGCCAAGGTGCGTGGAATGGGGGTAGCAGTCATTACCAAAATATGTGGTGGCACCGTTGCTTTTTTCCAAAGTCGAGCTCTTTGTTCAACGCCAAAACGATGCTGCTCATCAATAATAGCTAAACCTAAATTTTTAAATTGTACGGCATCTTCAATAATGGCATGGGTGCCAACAATAAAATGAATGGTATCTTCTTGCAATCCTTTTAAAATTCTTTTGCGTTCAGCAGTTTTGGTACTTCCGGTAAGTAAAGCAATTTCAACAGGCATATTTTTTAATAATACACTAATACTTTCAAAATGTTGTTGTGCCAATATTTCGGTGGGTGCCATCATGCAGCTTTGAAAACCATTATCGGCGGCTAAAAGCATGGCTAACAGTGCAACCATTGTTTTTCCACTTCCAACATCACCCTGCAAAAGCCGATTCATTTGATGGCCTTGAGCAGTATCTTTTCTTATTTCTCTAATTACCTTTTTTTGTGCATTGGTTAATTGAAAGGGTAAGTATTCGTTATAAAAAGTATTAAAATATTCACCAACTTTTGAAAACACAACACCCCGGCTGGCCTTATGTCTTCTTAACTTTATTAAGTTTAACCGAACCTGTGCAATAAATAACTCTTCAAATTTTAAACGACGCAAAGCTGTTTCATATTGAACCAAAGTTTCAGGAAAATGAATGGCACAATATGCTTCATAACGAGTTAGCAACTTTAATTGTTGTAGCAGCGAAAGTGGAATATTTTCAACAATATGTTCTGACTTAATAATTGATAGCAACTGTTGGGTTAATATTCCCAATTGTCTGCCACTTAAACCACGGGCTTTTAGTTTTTCTGTGGTAGGGTAAACAGGCTCTAAATAATTTTTAGGCGATACATTTAATTGATTGACAACTTCTATTTCCGGGTGTATAATTTGAGGTTTCCCATTAAAAAAATTTAATCGTCCAAATACTAAATATGTATTGCCGGCATGAATGTTTTTTTGTATCCAATTAATACCTTGAAACCAAGTTAATTCAATGGTGGCACCAGAATTGTCCGCAAGCTCCGCAATCAATCGCTTGGTTCTTTTATCACCTAACACATCAATATCAATAATCTTACCTATTACCTGAACATATTCCATTTGATAGTTTAAAGAGGAAATAGGTGTAATAACGGTTTTATCAATATGGCGATAAGGAAAATGATTGAGCAAATCTTCATATACAAATATGCCTAATTCTTTTTTCAATAAATCGGCCTTAATAGGGCCAACGCCTTTTAAATATTCAATAGGTGTTTGTAATATGTTTATTGTTTGCACTTTTTTTATACAATTAATTCAACACAAGAAACAAATTTACTGTGTAACAACGGGCATTCAAAACTGTTAGCATAGTTATTGTGAAATTGCACTATTTTTAATACTAAATGCACAAAACCTTTTTTATGGATAGAAGAAATTTTATTAAAAACGGCTCATTGGCCGGTCTTTCTTTAACACCCATTGCCAAACAATCACTTACATTTTCAGAAAAGAATACGGTAAATGATTCCTTCCCAATTGAAGAAACTTCCATTGAAGCATTACAAAAAGCCATGCAAGATGGAAAATTAACCTCAGCACAATTGGTTAAAATTTATTTACAAAGGATTAATGATATTGATAAAAATGGCCCCTCAATAAATGCTGTAATTGAATTAAATCCAGATGCGTTAAGTATTGCCGAAAATTTAGATAAAGAGCGTAAAGCAGGAAAAGTAAGAGGCCCCATGCATGGCATACCAATACTGATAAAGGACAATATTAATACCGGCGATAAAATGATGACCACAGCAGGTTCATTGGCTTTAGTAGGTAATTACGCGGCCAATGATGCCCATATAGTTGCACAATTACGCAAGGCGGGGGCCGTTATTTTGGGAAAAACGAATTTAAGTGAATGGGCTAATTGGCGTTCTACCCGTTCAACCAGTGGATGGAGTAGCCGTGGCGGACAAACCAAAAATCCTAATATGCTAGATAGAGGCCCTTGTGGTTCAAGTTCAGGGTCAGGTGCAGCTGTTTCTGCTAATCTTTGTGCAGTGGCAGTAGGCACCGAAACAGATGGTTCTGTAATTGCCCCTTCTTCATTTAATGGCATTGTTGGTATTAAGCCAACTGTAGGTTTACTTAGTAGAAGTGGTATTATACCCATTTCTGCTACGCAGGATACAGCAGGCCCCATGGCCAGAACTGTAAAAGATGCAGCCATTTTATTGGGTGCTATGACAGGCATTGACGAAGCCGACCCTGTGACTTTAACTAGTAAAGGTAAAATACCTGATAATTATACTCAATTTTTAGATGCCAATGCTTTAAAAGGAAAACGAATTGGCATAGAACAATCTTTCTTACATGGACATGAGGCAGTTGTTGCCTTGTACAAAAATGCCATTGAAATTTTAAAACAACAAGGTGCTACTATTGTAGAAGTGAATCTGCTAAAAGAAACCAATCCACTAGGTAGGGCGGAAAATATTGTTTTACAATATGAATTTAAAGATGGCATCAATAAATACCTGGCAACTGCCAAAGGAAAAGTGCACTCTTTAAAAGAGTTAATAGCTTTTAATAATGCCAATGCCAGTACCGTTATGCCTTATTTTAAACAAGAGCTTTTAGAATTGAGTGAAGAAAGGGGTAGTTTACAGGATTCAGCTTATAAAGAAGCATTAGCCAAATCAACATCAGCACGTGCTATTATCGATAACTTAATGCATGTGCAAAACTTAGATGCTATTGCCGGAACCAGTATTGGACCTGCTTGCTGCATTGATTTAATTAATGGAGATTATGATACCGGATTTTATTTTTGTCCACCCGCAGCAATGGCAGGATATCCACACATAACAGTACCAATGGGTGCTTACCTACATTTACCTGTTGGACTTTCTTTTATGGGTACTGCTTATTCTGAACCTCAATTATTATCTATTGCCTATGCATTTGAACAGGCTAGTAAAAAAAGAGCCATTCCAAAGTATATTCCCTCTTTTATACCTACCAAAAACATAATTTAAATAAAAAATTTATTAATAAATAAACAATTGCATACATCTTACCCCGCTATTTGCGGGGTATTTTATTATATAATCTTAGAACAAAAGTGAATTATACTTAAATTTTTATTAACTTTCATTACCCAATATTTTCAATATACATTTTCATGTTTCACACATTGTCACAATACATACCCACAAATTTGCTAAATTTTATTTTGGTAGTCGTGTTTGCATTGTTAATTGGTTTAGAACAAAGAAGACATCACATAAACGAACCCTTTGAAAATTTATTTGGCACCGACAGAACATTTACCTTGTTAGGCATTGCAGGTTATATTTTTTATATTATCAACCCTCAGCAACTATACGTATTTATTATAGGCGCGTGTTGTATTACATTCTTGTTATCCATTTATTATTTTCAAAAAATTTCCTTAGAGAAAAAATATGGACTTACAACCATATTAATTGCTTTGGTTACTTATGCATTGGCCCCACTTGTTTATACACAACCATTGTGGCTTCCATTTAGCATTGTAATTCTAATTTTATTAATAACAGAAGCAAAACAAAGTTTATTCGCCGTTTCAAAATTATTAGATGAAGATGAATTTATTATATTAGCAAAATTTATGCTTTTAGTGGGTGTAATTCTTCCGCTGTTACCCAACAAAGCTATTTCAACAGAAATTCCTATTTCACCTTATCAAATTTGGTTGGCGGTTGTAGTAATTTCTACCATTTCATATGCAAGCTATTTAATAAAAAAATTCCTGTTCCCAAATGCTGGCATTATAGTAACAGCCATTTTAGGGGGCCTATATAGTAGTACCGCAACTACTGTTATTTTAGCAGAAAAAAATAAAGAAAACCCCTCTGATATGCTTGTATTACCGGGTATGTTAATAGCTACTTTAATGATGTATGTACGACTTATTATAATAGCATACATATTTAACGCAGCAATTGCCCAGGCACTTCTACCCTTCTTTATTTTTTTTGTTATTGTATGTGGACTAATTATATTTTTTTTAATGCTTTCTACTAAAAAACAAACTATACCAAAAGGTACTACAATAATTAAAAGTCACAATAATCCTTTGGAATTCAAAACTGCACTAATCTTTGCAGGTTTATTTGTATTGTTTACCATTATAACACAATATGTATTTAAAACATTCGGAAATACAGGTTTGAATATTTTGGCATTGGTAGTTGGTGTTACTGATATTGATCCATTTATTTTAAACTTGTTTCAAAGCAAAATGGCATTAGTAACTGGTGTAATAGTTTTATCTGTATTAAATGCGATTATTAGTAATAATATTTTAAAAATGGCATATGCTATTACATTAAGCAGCAAAGCAATAAGACTTAAAATTGCTATTAGTTTCGGTATTTTAATTATTAGCGGCATAGTTGTATCGTTGTGGCTTTTTTTATCACAACACCAATAAATTTTTATACATAATCCATACAAAAAAGTAGTTTTTGTGGTACGGTAATTGTTTACATCTACTATCTTCGCCCCCATGAATAAAGAAACAGTATTAAGCGGAATTAGGCCTACCGGTTATTTGCACTTGGGTAATTATTTTGGTGCTATGCGTAATTACGTTAAGATGCAGGAAGATTATAATTGCTATTTTTTTGTTGCGAATTGGCATAGCCTTACTACACACCCCGATACCAAAGCATTGCAAGAAAGTGTTTACAGAGTAATAGCTGAGAATGTAGCTTCAGGACTGGACCCTGAAAAAGTTGCTTTGTATGTTCAAAGTGATGTGCCTGAAATTGCAGAATTATATTTGTACTTAAACATGTTAGCTTATAAAGGTGAATTGGAAAAAACAACCACCTTTAAAGAAAAAGCGAAAACTCAACCAGATAATATAAACGCAGGTTTACTCACCTATCCGGTTTTAATGGCAGCCGATATATTAATTCATCGTGCAGTGAAAGTGCCGGTGGGGAAGGATCAGGAGCAACATCTTGAAATGGCACGCAATTTTGCAGAAAGATTTAATTTTAGATACGGTCACATTTTCCCTGAACCTCAAGCCTTTAATTTCGGTGAAAACCTTATAAAAATTATGAGTCTTGATGGAAACGGCAAAATGAGTAAAAGTGAAAACCAAATGGCTACTTTGTATTTAGCAGATGATGACGATGCAATTCGAAAAAAAATTATGAAAGCCAAAACCGACAGTGGCCCAACTACTCCTAATTCAATAAAACCCGATTATATTGAAAATTTATTCACGCTAATGAAAATTGCCAGTACTGAAGAAGTTTATTATAGATTTGATGAACAGTACAACCAATGTTCTATTCGATATGGCGATTTTAAGAAACAGCTAGCTGAAGATATGGTAGCTTTTATAAAGCCTATAAGGGAAAAAGCTTCTGATATACAAAATGATAAAGAACTAATTCACAAAATAATTAAACAGGGAGCTGATAAAGCCAGAGCGAGTGCAAATGCTACTTTACAAGAAGTTAGAAAAGCAATAAGAATGATATATTAATCCTATATTGCTCTAATTTATCATTATTGTTTAAATTCACTTAGGTAAGGAAATTTTTAAATTAAAACATTTTAATATAAATGGCCAAGATAAAAAAACCAAAACATATTGCTATTGCAGGTAATATTGGCGCAGGAAAAACAACCCTTACTGAAATGTTGAGTAAACATTACAAATGGATTCCGCAATTTGAAGATGTAGAACATAATCCATACTTAATGGACTTTTATGAAGATATGCCACGATGGAGCTTTAATCTTCAAATTTATTTTTTGAATAAACGTTTGAACCAACTGTTGGAAATTCAAAGGGGAACGGAAACAGTTATTCAAGACAGAACCATTTATGAAGATGCTACCATTTTTGCCCCCAACCTGCATGATATGGGTTTAATGCCTAAACGTGACTTCGAGAATTATTATACTTTTTTTCAAACCTTAAAAAGTATGATTCAACCTCCGGACCTACTCATTTATTTAAAGGCATCTGTTCCTACATTAGTAGCTCAAATTCAGAAACGCGGTCGCGAATATGAAGACAACATAAGATTAGACTACTTAAAAAAATTAAATGATTATTACCAACTGTTTGCCGATAATTATAAAGAGGGCCCCATTTTAGTTGTTGATTGTGATAAAAACAAATTCGCTTATAACAGTGAACACTTTGGCGAAATTATTAGCAAAATTGACGCTACTTTATTTGGATTATTTTAATTCCTATTTACAACAATACCTAAAACAAAATCCCGCTATTACGCGGGATTTTTTCATTTGTCAGAGCAATCGAAGAGGCATAATGTTAATTTTCTCATGCAGTGGTTTTAGGTGCGGCCATTAAAATATCAGCAGAAACACCTTGTTTATACTTCTCAAAATTTTTATTGAATAAATTTGCTAATTCTAATGCAGCTTTATCGTATGCTATTCTATCACTCCAAGTATAACGCGGATGTAAAATATTTACTGGAACACCAGGACAATTTTTAGGAATTAGCATACCAAATGTACTATGTTTTTCAAATTCAACTTCAGCTAATTTACCATTTAATGCAGCACAAACCATGGCACGTGTATAGGCTAAACTAATACGTTTGCCAATTCCATAAGGACCGCCTGTCCATCCGGTATTTACCATCCAAACCTGTACTTGGTGTTTTTTTATTTTTTCGCCAAGCAAAGCAGCATATTTTCCGGGGTGTAAGGGCATAAATGGCGCACCAAAACAAGCACTAAAAGTGGCCTTCGGCTCAGTTACACCTTCTTCGGTGCCGGCCACTTTCGCAGTATATCCACTAATAAACTGGTACATAGCCTGCTCAGTAGTTAATTTACTAATGGGAGGTAAAACACCATATGCATCACATGTTAAAAAGAAAATATTCTGAGGGATTCCTGCTACTGAAGGAATAAGTGCATTACTAATAAAATGCAAAGGATAACTTACTCTAGTATTTTCTGTAATGGATTTGTCTGAAAAATTGATAGCCTTAGTATTAGGATAAAAAACTACATTCTCAACCAATGCACCAGGCCTAATAGCATGGTAAATTTCCGGTTCTTTCTTTTCATCTAAATCTATACATTTAGCATAACATCCACCTTCAAAATTAAAAACACCGGTATCATTCCACCCATGCTCATCATCACCAATTAATTTTCTGCAGGCATCGGCACTTAAAGTAGTTTTACCTGTACCACTTAAACCAAAAAATAAAGCCACATCGTTGTTTTCTCCAACATTAGCACTACAATGCATACTTAATACATTATGCTGCTGTGGCATTAAAAAATTCAATACCGTAAAAATACCTTTCTTCATTTCGCCGGTATAAGCAGTTCCCCCGATAATGATAGTTTTATCGGTAAAAGAAATGATAGCAAAATTCGCTTGACGTGTACCATGTTTTTCAGGATTTGCTAAAAAACTTGGCGCTTGAATAATTAACCATTCAGGTTCAAAATTGGTCAAGTCCTGTTCGGTAGGTCTAATAAACATGTTGTAAGCAAACAAATTGCTCCACGAATTTTCATTAATTACCCTTACACCAATGCGGTAATCGTTGTGAGCGCAGGCATAGGCATCGCGAACCCAAAGCTTACCTTTTGAATTAAAATATTGAATTAAATCTTGTTTTAAAGCGTTAAATTTCGCTGCTTCAAAAGGTATATTGAAATTATTCCAATCAATAGTGTGTTCAGTTATGGCATCTTTTACAATGAATTTATCTTGTGGGCTTCTTCCGGTAAATTTCCCGGTATTTACACATAATGCCCCCGTATCATTTAAAACACCTTCCCCACTAACCAACGTCTGCTCCGTTAAAATTTCAGGTGAAAGCTGGTATTGTACATCCAAATTTTTTGAAAAACCAAGTGAATGCAAGTGTTCACTAACTTGTTGTGGTTGAATAAGTGTAGCAATCATACAAACTATCATTTGTTAGTTTGCAAAGATATACTCGCCTTCTTTAGTTAAACAAACATAGTGTATCCCATACACTTTCAATATTTTTCAAATTTTATCACAATCCCATATTTTAAATCAAATATTTAATAAAAAAATTGCGAAACCAATAATTTATGCTATTATTCATTAAATAGTTTTGAAATTATTTAACCGCTAATTTTTTGCATTTTTGCATACTATTTTAACCAAACCAAAATTATTTTAGAAGTAAAACAAAAAATTGGTTATTTGATTTTACATTTAGCAACCATCAACTTTTACTGTTATTTTATGTTGAACAAAGAATTAATTGAAAGTTTTGAACAAATTGTTGGAAAAGAAAATGTACTTACACAGAAGGATGAAATATTTCAATATGGGCATGATGAAACAGAAACCATTCAATGCACGCCCGAATTGGTATTAAAGCCCAATTCTGCAAAACAAATAGCTGAAATTATGGCTATTTGCCATCAAAAACTAATTCCGGTAACACCTCGAGGAGCTGGCACCGGCTTAAGTGGAGGCGCTATTCCCCACAAAGGGGGTGTTGTATTAAGCATGGAAAAGTTTAATAAAATTATTGCTATAGATGAAAAAAATTTACAGGTAATAACTGAACCCGGTGTTATTACCGAAGTGCTTCAAAATACAGTGAAAGAAAAAGGTCTTTTTTATCCACCTGACCCCAGCAGTAAAGGAAGTTGTTTTATTGGGGGAAATATTTCAGAAAATAGTGGCGGCCCAAAAGCAGTAAAATATGGGGTAGTAAAAGATTATGTACTGAATTTAGAAGTAGTACTTCCCAATGGAACCATTATTGAAACAGGAGCCAACGTATTAAAAAATTCAACAGGTTACAATCTAACTCAATTAATTGTTGGTAGTGAAGGCACTTTAGGTATTGTTACTAAAATTACTTTGAAACTAATTCCATTACCTAAGTTTGATGTACTCATGTTGGCTTCATTTAATAATCTGCAAAAAGCCAGTGAAGCTGTGAGTGCTATTTTTAGAGCCGGTTATACACCCAGTGCATTAGAATTGGTAGAAATTGATGCACTTAAAATTGTAAGTAACATGCTCGACAGCCATGCAATTCCTATTCATGAAAACACTGCTGCACACTTAATAATTGAATTAGACGGTAACAATAAAGATTTGATGATGCAAGAAATGGAATCTATTGCAGGTTTATTAGAAAATTTTGAAGTCGGTGATTTATATTTTGCTGAAGATGAAGCACAAAAAAATGAACTTTGGAAATTGCGCCGCAGAGTAGCAGAAGCAGTAAAATTAGCCGGCTATACCATTGAGGAAGATACTGTAGTACCACGAGCTTATTTGCCCGAACTAATTAAAGGTGTAAAAGATTTAGCTCGGCAACATGGGTTTGAAGCAGTTTGTTATGGACATGCCGGTGATGGGAATTTACACATACGTATAAAAGACCCGAGAACAACCACCAGTTATGATGCTCCACACATGCAACAAGCGTTGGGAGAACTGTTTAAATTGGTAAAAAAATTGGGTGGCACCATTAGCGGCGAACATGGTATTGGACTTATTCAAAAAAAATACATGCCTTTGGTAATGCAGGAAGCGAATTTGCAAATTATGCGCTCTATTAAAAAAGCATTCGATCCTAACAATATTTTAAATGCCGGAAAAATTTTTGATATGCAATAACCGCTTAGGTTTGTATATTCAATTTAAATTGTTCCGTTTTCGTTGTATTAAAATTAAACACATGAAGAAATTTTTTCTAGTTATTTCAGTGACTGCCACTGCATTTTTATATGGTAATTCCATATATGCACAACAAAAACAAGTTCCACCCACCTACTCCAATTCACCTTATAGTAATAGTACTTACAACCCCGATGCAACCGGTTTTCAAAAACAAAATATGTTTATTGGGGGTGGACTTTCCTTAGGCTTTGGAACTTATAGTTTTAATATTGGCGGTACCCCTGAAATTGGGTATTCATTTAATGAGTGGTTAGATGCCGGTGTTTCATTAAACCTCAATTATCAATCTATTAAAGCAGATCCTTATTACAATAATGATATTCGTCAACGTAGTTTTAACTATGGAGGTGGGCCTTTCGTTCGTATTTTCCCTATCAAACAACTATTTATACAAGGCCAATTTGAAGAAAACTGGATTAAGTATAATTATTTAAACATGACCAATAGCCAAGCAACTAGTTTCAGTACTAATGCTGCCAGCTTTTTAACCGGTGTAGGCTATGCGCAACGCATTATTGGGCAAAGCACTTTTTACACACTTATTATGGTGGATGTTTTGAATAGCCCTTACTCGCCTTATCGCAGTTATAACGGAGTTACAAGCACTGCATTACCCATTATACGTGCAGGGTTTAACTTTTATCTGCATCCAAAAAAGCAATAATTTCTGAAGGAGTAGCAAAATAGTGTAAGCTACTATCCCAGTTTTCGTACAAAAAGCCAAAGTGTTGCATATTTTGTAAGTGTGCAATTAACGCATGATAATATCCTGCTGAGTTCAGCAGGATAATTTTTTTATTATGTATACGCAAATTGTTCCACGTTAGCATTTCAAATAATTCATCCATGGTACCATTACCACCGGGTAAAACAATAGCTGCATCGCAGAATTCATACATCATTTTTTTTCGGGTGTGCATATCTTCTACCACCTTTAATTCCGTTAGTTGCATGTGCTGACGCTCTTGTTCTACCAAAATTTTAGGAATAACACCAGTAACTTTCCCACCCTTTTCTAATACTGCATTGGCTATAGCACCCATTAACCCTACATTTCCACCCCCATAAACCAATCCCAAATTATGTTCAGCTAATAAATGACCTAATTGTTGTGCATGTTCAGCAAAAATGGAATTATTCCCATTTTTACTTCCGCAAAACACCGCTATATTTTTATATTGCATCTTTAAAAAAATTTAAGCACAATATTAAAGGGCTTTCTGCTTTTATTGGCAAAAACCTGTTATTTAATTTAAAACTGTACTTTATACTATAATTAAACCGCTTATGTCGCCTTTCATATTATTAAGCTTCGTGTTAGCCTACTTTGCAATACTGTTAATTGTAGCTTGGTACACAGGTAAAAATAGCACCAATGACTCATTTTTTATTGGCAATCGCAACAGTAATTGGATGTTGGTAGCATTTGGCATGATTGGCACCTCATTAAGCGGTGTAACTTTTGTTAGCGTACCCGGAACAGTTAGTAGCAACGGCTTTTACTACATGCAGGTTGTAATTGGCTATTTGTTGGGTTATTTCGTAGTTGCGTTTGTTTTAATGCCACTATATTACAAGCTTAACTTAACTTCTATTTACAATTACTTGCAAAACCGTTTTGGATTCATTGCCTATAAAACAGGTGCTTTATTTTTCATCATTTCCCGAACAGTTGGCGCTACAGCCCGTTTATATTTAGTAATTAACGTATTACAAATTTTTATTTTAGATGCTTTAGGCATTCCCTTTTGGTTAACCAGCACAATAATACTTTTAATGATTTTGTTGTACACTTTTGAAGGCGGTGTAAAAACAATTGTTTTTACCGATACTTTACAAACCAGTTTCATGTTAATTGGGCTGGTTGTTTGCATTATTTATATTATGCACCATTTACAACTTTCTTTCAGTGGAACGATTGCTGCATTAAATAAAAATAATTACACCCATTTTTTTAATACAGATGTAAACAGCAAGGGCTTCTTTTTAAAACAAATTATTGGTGGTGCTTTTATTACCATTGCTATGACGGGCTTAGATCAGGAAATGATGCAAAAAAACATTAGTGTAAAAACTTTAAAAGGTGCACAAACCAACATGGTTACTTTCAGTTTTATCATTGTAATTGTAAACTTTTTATTCTTGTTATTGGGGGGGTTATTATACCTATTTGCGGCACAAAGCCAATTAAAATTTTCTGGCGATGATTTATTCCCTTCCATTGCACTTAGTTATTTGCCTAAAGCTGTAAGCATGATATTTATTATTGGACTCATTTCTGCACTATTTCCAAGTGCTGATGGGGCCTTAACTGCACTAACTTCGTCATTTTGTATAGATATTTTGGGCATAAGAAGGAAAAACCTAACTGAACAACAACAAAAAAGAATAAGGCAACGGGTACACCTTGCCTTAGCAATCATTTTTTTAATCTGCATTTTTGTTTTTAAAATCATCAATAGTAAATCCATCATTAACATCATACTCGATTTAGCCGGTTACACTTATGGCCCATTATTAGGTTTATTTTCATTTGGTATTTTTAGTAAGAAGACTGTTCCAGAAACCTATGCCATTACTTTTGTTTGTATTGTTGCGCCCATTCTAAGTTTCTTTATAGAAAAATGGATTCCTGCAATTACCAATGGTTTTCATATTGGCATTGAATTATTGCTATTGAATGGTATTTTAACTTACTTTGGTTTATGGTTAATTGCGAATTTTAATAAAACCAACATCATCAAAAATGGAAATAGTCAATAACGCTATTGAACAATATGCTGAAAAGTTCACTACAGCGCAACCTGATTGGCTTCAGCCCGTTTTTGATGCTACCAACCGGTTACATCCCCATGCGCATATGATGAGTAGTAAAGTTCAGGGTCAGTTTTTAAGTTTTTTAAGTAATATCATTCAACCTACTTACGTTTTAGAAATTGGAACTTTTACCGGTTATAGTGCGCTTTGTTTGGCCAGTGGTTTAAAAGATGACGGACAACTACACACTATTGAATTAAGGGAAGAAGATGCTAAAACAGCTCAACAAAATTTTAGCAACAGCAAATGGGCAAAACAGATACATTTGCACATCGGAAATGCTTTAGACATTATTCCAAGTTTACCTTACGAATGGGATTTAGTATTCATAGATGCCGATAAAACCAGCTATACACAATATTATGAGTTGGTTTTACCCAAGGTTAAAAAAAATGGTGTAATTATTGCTGATAATGTGCTGTTTCATGCACAGGTAGTAGAACAACCATTAAAAGGTAAAAATGCAAAAGCTATTCATGCATTTAATGAGTGGGTAGCTAATGATGCAAAAACGCATCAAGTATTACTAACTGTTCGTGATGGATTATTGTTGATTCAAAAATTATAACAATGAAATTGTTTGGTTTCTTATTCTTCTTTTTCATGGGATTGCAAACTGCTATGGCCCAAACAGACAAAACAATTGCTTACATTAACGAGTATAAAGACATTGCTATACAGGAAATGATTCGAACCGGTGTTCCGGCCTCTATTACCCTGGCGCAAGGCATCTTAGAATCTTCTTGCGGACAAAGTGATTTGTGCAAAAAATCAAACAATCATTTTGGTATTAAATGTAAAAACGACTGGACAGGCGATAGGGTATTTCATGATGATGACCTAAAACATGAATGCTTTAGAAGCTACCCTAATGCAGCTGCATCCTTCCAAGATCACTCTAACTTCTTAAAAAACAGGCCTTACTATCAAAGTTTATTTCAACTTAACCCTACTGATTATGAAGGTTGGGCTTTTGGATTAAAAAAAGCAGGGTATGCAACTGAAAAAGATTATGCGCAACGTTTAATTGAGTTAATTCAGAGATATAACCTGAATGATTATACCGAAATAGCCTTAAACAAGGAAAAGCAACAACAGAATATTGTTCAAGCTTCGGTGGTTGAAAAAGAAAACAATACTATAAATACAGCCTCACCCAACAACGAAACCATTGAGAATACCTCAGAAAGCAACAATAATCAATCATTAGTGAAGGTAAATGAATCGCAAAAGCAACCAGCAATTGAAACAACTGATTCAGAAAATACATCCTATCCTGAGGGCATCTTTACTATCAATCATTTAAAAGTAATTTACGCAACAAAAGGCACTGCCCTTCTTTCAATAGCTAACCAATACCAAATCAACCTTAGTCGTTTATTAGAATACAATGATTTAGAAAATGAAGATATTCTGCAAAAAAACCAGCTCATTTTTCTAGAAAAGAAGTTGAAAAAAGGTAGCAAAGATTTTCATACAGTAAAATCAAATGAAAATTTATATACAATTTGTCAAGTAGAAGGGGTTCGCTTAGAAAATATATTACAATATAATAAGTTGGAAAAAACAATGCAACCATTGCCGGGTGAAAAAATTTATTTGCGTTTCCCCGCTCCTACTACACCAAAATATACTACTATTGCTGCAGAAAAATATAGCACAACATCGCGTTAAAATATTTGCAGCACATGAGCCAAACAATTCAAGTACTAGACAAACATTTCGTTCCTTTTTTGGATGCTTCAACCATTCAAAACAAAGTTCAAGAATTAGCCAACCAATTAGCTGCTGATTATCAAAATAAAAAGCCGTTATTTCTTTGCATCTTAAACGGAGCATTCATGTTTGCTTCTGATGTATTTAAGGCATTACCCATTGAAGCTGAAATTTGTTTTATTAAGTTGGCTTCATACAAAGGCACCAAATCAACTGGTAATGTAATTACCTCCATTGGTTTAGATGTTTCACTAACCAATAGGCATGTAATTGTAATTGAAGACATTATTGATACCGGTAAAACCTTGCACAGTTTTTTACCACAAATACATAACCAACAACCTGCATCGGTGGCAATAGCTGTTTTATTGCATAAACCTGAAGCAACCACATATGAAGTGCCCATTCAGTATTGCTGTTTTAGCATCCCAAATAAATTTGTAGTTGGTTATGGCTTAGATTATGATGGATTTGGAAGAAACCTATCAGCTATTTATCAATTAGCCGAATAATTATTTCAAAACTTAGCGAATACTAGGTAATTTTATTAAAAGTGAAAGGAATCTACTATCTTTAAGATACCTATTCACCTAACAACCCATGAAACAATACCTGCTGGTATGTATATTTTGTTGCTTTGCCATTCCTTGCATTAGCCAGTATTTTTTACGTGGCGAAATTAAAGACGAAAAAGGCCGGCAACTAGAAAGAGCTAAAATTTATTTGGCCTCTAAAGGTAATACCCCTTTTTATAGTGGCAATTTTGGTGCATTTGGCATATTATGCCCTTATCCTCAAGATACCATAACTGTTTTTTACGATGGTTATGAGGTATACAAGAAACTAGTAAACACAAAGGTTTTTAATGAAATTGTATTGAAAATGTTGCCCGAAACGGCTAGTTTGTATGCCAACAAACTAAGCTCTAGAACCACTAACTTAGAAGATAATGGAGAATCATATTTTGCAACTTTAGGCGAAAGTTATAGTTCTTTAATTGAAAACCAATTTGTGAATGCCAAAAATTACCCCGAAACCGGCTTCTCAATTAATATTGACAAGGCTTCTTACAGCAATATTCGAAGATTCATTAATAATGGTATGTATGTGCCTTCTAATGCGGTGAGAATTGAAGAAATGTTGAACTATTTCGATTTACGGGGCCCTCAATTTCCAAAACCGAAAGATAGTGCCAGTTTTTGTGTTGCTTCTACCCTTACTTCTTGTCCATGGAATGAAACTAATTTGTTATTATTTGTTCAACTGCAAGCACCTAAAATTAATTTAAACAAAATTCCTCCCAATAATTTGGTGCTTTTAATTGACATTTCGGGTTCTATGGACCATCCTAGTAAACTGCCACTTTTACAATCTGCTTTTAAATTATTGATCGAAAATTTAAGACCGGAAGATAAAGTTTCAATTGTTACTTATGGCGGAGGCGTACATGTTGCCTTAAGTGCTACACCCGGCAATGAAAAACTAAAAATTAATAATATTATTGATTCATTATATGCTGATGGTGATACGCCCGGTGAAAGCGCAATCAAAACAGCTTACGATATTGCTAAAAACAACTTTATTCCTAATGGCAACAACCGCATTATTTTAGCTACAGATGGTGATTTTAATGTTGGAAAAACCACTGAGCAAGAATTAGAACAACTAGTGAGTTATCAAAAACAATCTGGTATATTTTTAACCTGTTTAGGTGTTGGAATGGGTAATTATAAAGACAGTAAACTGGAAATTTTGGCTAAAAAAGGGAATGGCAATTTTGCTTACATTGATAACATTCATGAAGCAGAAAAAACTTTAATCAGAGAATTTACCAAAACCATGTATGCGGTTGCCGTTGATGCATATGCTAATGTTGAATTTAATGCTGAAATAGTAAAAAAATATCGTTTAATTGGTTTTGATAATAAACGAGCGGCCATTATTGATACTACTAGTTTATTGGAGGGCGGTGAAGTAGGAAGCGGTCATAATATGATGGCAGTTTTTGAAATTGTTCCTGTAACAAATGAGAGAATAAATTTAAAAGACCCCAATATTGCACTACTCAATCTATCATTTCATTTGCCCAAACACACCAAACAAATAACACAAAACTTTCAACTACCTTTTAATACTATTGATTTTAACTATGCCCCAAAACAAATTAAATTAGCCACATCAATCATTATGTTCGGCTCATTGTTACGTCAATCAAAGTTTGTAAAAAACTATGGTTTTCAAGATGCCATAAACCTAGCGCAATCATCCATAAATAATTCAAATATTTCAGAACAGGAATTATTAACACTTATGCAAAAAGCTAATAACATTTACAATTATAGAAAGAAAAAGTAAGACTTATTTTGTTGCTTAAACTCAGGTTTTAAATTAGTATAAACATTATTCTCTTTCAGCATAATAGTGAATGGGTTCTGTATCTTTGAAGAAAGAATTCAAGCATTCATGTCAAAAAAAAAATTTATTCAAAGAGATATAAGCTGGCTTAGTTTCAATGCACGTGTATTACAAGAGGCGAATGATCCCTCTGTTTCTCTTAAACAACGTATTCGATTTTTGGGAATATTTTCAAACAATACCGACGAATTTTTTAGAGTAAGGGTTGCTACCCTAAAAAGAATGGTTGAATTTAGCGCCAAGCGAAAGGTATTAAATATGCACATGGAAGAACATCCACAAAAAATTCTAGATGAAATTCATACCATTGTTTTGCAACAACAAAATGAGTTTAACAGAATTTGGGAAGGTATTTTGGAAGAACTAAAACAAGAAAAAATTTTTTTAGTCGATGAGTCGCATTTAAATGATGAGCAACTGACTTTCGTAAAAAAATACTTCGATGATACAGTACGGGTAAATGTAATTCCGCTAATGATTGAAAGTTTACCCCAAATGCCTTATCTGCGCGATAAGAGTATTTACCTGGGTGTGGTGATGCGTAAAAAAAATTCAGCCTATCAACAAAAATATGCTTTAATTGAAGTGCCGGCTAAAGCAGTAGGTCGTTTTGTTTTACTACCTTCAAAAAACAATGAAAAGAATATCATGTTGTTGGAAGATGTTATTAGAGTTAATCTTCCCAACATTTTTTCTTTATTTGAATACGACTACTTCAGTGCTCATGTTTTTAAAGTAACCAAAGATGCAGAAATTGATATTGACAATGATGTATCAACCACTTTTGTAGAAAAAATTGAGAAGGGTCTTAAAAACCGACGCAAAGGTAAGCCCGTTCGTTTTGTTTACGATAAAGAAATGGATGCAGGCCTGCTAGAATACTTAATTCGCAGATTGAACTTAAATAGAAAAAGTAACATTATTCCGGGCGGTAGAATTCATAATTTTAGACATTTTATGGATTTTCCGAATGTATTTAGCCACAATACTGAAAAACGCAAACCTTTTACCCATCCTGCATTAGCAAATAGTTTACGCGTAACAGACGTTATAGTAAAGCAAGATATTATACTAAACTTTCCTTACCACTCATTTAACACTGTAATTGATTTTTTAAGAGAGGCTGCTATTGATCCCGATGTTCGATCAATTAAGATAACAGCATATCGTTTAGCACCAAAATCTAAAATTATCAATGCACTTATTAATGCTGCCCGCAACGGTAAAGAAGTAGTGGTAATGTTAGAATTGAAAGCCCGTTTTGATGAAGAAGCAAATTTAGAATGGAAAAAAGTTTTAGAAGAAGAAGAAGGTATTAAGGTATTATTGGGTGTGCCTAGAATGAAAATTCATGCCAAACTTTGCATAATAAAAAAGCGAATAAAAAATAAAATTATACAATATGGTTTCGTAAGCACGGGCAACTTGAATGAAGACACTGCAAAAGTTTACGGCGATATGTGTTTATTTACAGCTAATCGCAATGTAATGGCTGATATTAACCGCATTTTCCGATACTTAGAAAATTGGAAACTAAACACCAACCCCCTTAAAGCATGTAAAACACTATTGGTATGCCCTACCAATATGCGCAATGAAATTAATGCACTCATTAATAAAGAAATTAGAAATGCCAAAGCAGGTAAACAAGCAGGTATTACTATTAAACTCAACTCTTTAAGCGATGTTTTATTAATTGAAAAACTATACGATGCAGCAGCAGCAGGTGTAAAAATTCAATTAATAGTACGTGGCATTTTTTGTGCAAAAATGGATTTTGGCAAAATGAGTAAACATGCAAAAGCAATTAGTATTGTTGATGAATACCTGGAACATGCCAGAGTTATGATTTTTGAAAACGAAAATAAACCAAAAATATATCTATCATCTGCCGATTGGATGGTGCGTAACCTAGACCATCGGGTAGAAGCCGCAATTCCTGTATTTGATGAACATTTGAAGCAGGAAATTATTGATATTATTAATATTCAACTTTCCGATAATGTAAAGGCCAGAATTTTAGATAGTGAACTTTTGAATGAATATGTGCCCCATAACGGAAAAAAATTAATTCATTCACAAATAGAAACCTATTTTTACCTGCATAAAAAAACAGAGCAACAAATTGAGATTAGCAGCAATTGATATAGGCAGTAACGCAGCCCGACTTTTAATAGCCGACGTGTTGGAATACAAGGGAACAGCTCAATTTAATAAAATTAACCTCATTCGCGTTCCATTACGGCTTGGTTTCGATGTATTTGAAAATGCTGAAATTTCAAAACACAAGCGTGGCATGATATTACAAACCATGAAGGCTTATAACCATTTAATGAATGTTTATGAAGTACAACATGTAAAAGCATGTGCTACTAGTGCCATGCGCGATGCGAAAAACAGCGCCGACATTATTAGAAAAGTAAAATTGGAAACAGGCATTGAAATAAAAATTCTTTCGGGTGATGAAGAGGCTACCATGATTTTTGAAAATCATATTGCCGAAAATTTAGATAAACAACATGCTTATTTATACATTGATGTAGGTGGTGGAAGCACCGAATTAACCTTTTTTGCCGAGGGCAAGCTAAAGTATAAAGAGTCATTTAATATTGGCACCATTCGATTATTAAAAGGCTTGGTGGCAGATAATACCTGGTTAGAACTGAAAGAACATTTAAAATCCAATACAAAATCATCGTTGCCTATAACTGCAATTGGTAGTGGCGGTAATATAAATAAAGTATTTTCGTTAAGTAAAAAGAAAGAAGGGAAACCACTTTCATTGGAATTGTTGAAAGATTATTACAAAGAATTATCGAACGTAAGTTTAGAAGAAAGAATTAGAATATACAAGTTACGTGAAGACAGAGCCGATGTAATTTTACCGGCCTTACAAATTTATACCAATGTAATGCGCTGGGGTGGTATTAATGAAATTTATGTTCCTAAAATTGGATTAGCTGATGGTTTAATTCAAAGCTTATATGAAGAACTTACCTTAGCAGGAAAATAATCATATTGAAACCTTTCACCCACTAAACAAAAAAATCATGTCTGTTCAAAAAGAAATAAAAAAAATTACTACACATACTTTGCAAAAAATGAAGGCAGGAGGCGAAAAAATATCTATGCTAACTGCCTATGATTATTCATTTGCGGGCATTTTTGATGCTGCGGGTATGGATGTAATTTTAGTGGGCGATAGTGCCAGTAATGTAATGGCTGGTCATGAAACAACTTTGCCCATAACGCTCGATCAAATGATTTATCATGCCGCCTCCGTAATTCGTGCAGTAAAAAGATCATTGGTGGTGGTTGATTTACCCTTTGGCACTTATCAATCCAACAGTGAAATTGCGCTTGCATCTGCCATAAGAATTATGAAAGAAACAGGAGCACATGCTATTAAATTAGAGGGCGGTGAAGAGGTATTGGAAAGTATTGAACGAATTGTAAAAGCAGGTATTCCTGTAATGGGACATTTGGGCTTAACACCACAAAGTATTTATCAGTTTGGTACTTATGCAGTGCGTGCTACGCAAAATGAAGAAGCTCAAAAATTACAAAACGATGTACAATTATTACAAAAAGCAGGTTGCTTTGCCGTTGTATTAGAAAAAATTCCGGCACAGTTAGCTAAAAAAGTAACTGAATCCGTAAACATACCAACCATTGGTATTGGTGCAGGCCCCCATTGCGACGGGCAAGTACTAGTTATGCACGATATGCTGGGCATTAATACAGAATTTAAACCCCGCTTTTTAAGGCAATATTTAAACCTATACGAACAAATTACTCAAGCGGTTAAACAATACGTAGCCGATGTTAAATCGAACGATTTTCCCAACGAAAGCGAATCATACTAACATTTACCGACAGTTTAATTATTTCACCCGAAAAAATGTCGTGTATTTTACTCTATTAAGTTAGCTTTAGCCAAAGCAATTTTTTATATGGCTAAAAGCTCCAAAAAGTTAATCATTGTATTAATCCATATTGTTGCCTGGGCTTCATTTTTTCTTTTACCCTATATTTTCTCACCGCAACCCAAAGATATTCCTGAACAGGTTAGTAAATATATCTTAACACTTTACATTGTCATAAATTTGTATTTATTAATATTTTATTATTTCAACACTCTATTGCTTATTCCTAAATTACTGTTTAAAAAAAGGTGGATTATTTATGTGATTATAGTAAGCATTTCTATGTATGGTTTTACAAATGTTCCAAGACAAATATCC
The DNA here is from genome assembly GCF_049968455.1 of Hydrotalea sp. Taxonomy (NCBI): domain Bacteria; kingdom Pseudomonadati; phylum Bacteroidota; class Chitinophagia; order Chitinophagales; family Chitinophagaceae; genus Hydrotalea; species Hydrotalea sp. Next base: position 164,298 of record NZ_JBMFQT010000005.1, read on the forward strand.
CTTTGGCTTAATAATACAACAGAGTCGAAAATAAGAAGCGAATTTAGACCCGATTTTAGGCGTTTTGACACAGCTAATTACTTAAATAAAGATTCTACAAAAAATAGTGAATTACGCCAACAAAAAAAATCCCAAATACAATCCGACAATTTGAATAAACGTAGAAACAGTCGCTATTTTCCGGGACGTGAAGCTATCTTTTTGCTAGTACTTGCTGTAGGTTTAAGCATTTCTTTATTGCAACAATGGCTAAAAGTTGAACAAACAAAAGAAGAAATTGAAAAAGAAATGCTAAGAACAGAATTATCATTTTTAAAAACACAAATTAACCCACACTTTTTCTTTAATACACTTAATAACATTTATTCCCTTGCAATTATCGGTAGCGATAAAACGGCCTCAGCTATATTAAAATTATCGGCCATTATGCGTTACATTTTAACAGAAACAAAATATGACTGGGTGCCCATTCAAAGTGAAATTGACTTTTTGAATGATTATATTGAATTGCAAAAAGTTAGGCTTACAGATAATGTAGTTTTAAATGTTAATATTAACGGCAACATTACCAATCAAAAATTAGCACCATTACTGTTTATTCCTTTTGTTGAAAATGCCTTTAAATATGGGGTAAGCACAGTAGAAAATTCATTTATTCAAATAAACTTAAACATCAATGAAAATGCTATAGTATTTTCTGTTGTTAATTCAATAGCTGCCAACGCAGGTAATACAATCACAGAAACTACAGGAATAGGTATAAAAAATGTGGAAAGAAGATTAGCGCTTTTGTATCCCGATATGCATAAACTTGTGATTGAAAAGGAAAAAAATACTTTTAGGGTTACATTAACACTTTTGAAAATGGTATAACTGTCATGCTTCCATCTAACCAATATTTATTTAACCAATAAATGAAGTATTATGAAATGTATAGCCATAGATGATGAACCTTTAGCCTTAAAAATAATAGCGCAGTATTGCGATAAAATTCCCTTTTTACAGTTAGAAAAAACCTTTACCAACCCCAAAGAAGCCATTGCGTATTTACAAGTAAATAAAATTGATTTATTGTTTTTAGATATTCAAATGCCGGATATTAATGGACTTCAGTTATACAAAAACTTAACAAATAAACCCTTGGTAATTTTTACAACGGCATTTAAAGATTTTGCTGTTGAGGGATTTAATGTAGATGCCATTGATTATTTATTAAAGCCATTTGATTATAATCGTTTTTTAAAAGCTGCCTACAAAGCTAATGAGTACCAAGAGTTTCTAAGTTCACAAGAATTACAGTTGAATTCTATTTATGTGAAAGTGAACTATGAAATGATGAAAATTAATTTAAAAGATATTGAGTTAATTGAAGCATTGGATGACTATATTAAAATTCACATTAAACCCTATCCTGTTTTAACTTTAATGACATTGAAAAATATGCAAGAAAAATTGCCTGAAAAGGAATTTGTGCGTGTACATCGTTCCTATATAATTCCCATTAGTAAGGTTGAAAAATTTAATAAGAACAAAATTTATGTAGCAGGGAAAGAAATACCTATCGGCAGTAGTTATTCCGATGTGTACGATTTGCTATTAAGCAAACAACCCAGTTAAAATTCATCGGTAACTTTTCCGTTTTCACCTATCAAATATTTATTGTTCAACCATTGTTCTCAACTTTACATCAGTTTCAAACTGTTTTATTTTCATGCAGGGTTACATTTAATAAAGGGTATTGCTGATTGATCGCAATCTGGGCAATACCTTTTTTGTTACCTATAATTTAACTTACCTTGCATACCCAAAATAATCAGTTATGGATTTCATCAGATTGCTGCACATTGAACCCACCAATATGGGTACTTCAACCGGAAATGAATGGCTAACCAGTTATGGAAACGAAATACAAAGTTTTACACCCGTAAACGGTTCTTTAATAGCCAGTGTTACTACCACTGACAAAGAGGCTTATGAAGCCGTTGTTCACAAGGCTGCTTCAGGATTTAAAATTTGGCGAAATTGGCCTGCCCCAAAGCGTGGCGAAATTGTTCGCCAATTGGGTGAGGCGCTCAGAGCCAATAAAGAAAACCTGGGTAAATTGGTAAGTTTTGAAATGGGAAAAAGCCTGCAAGAAGGAATGGGTGAAGTGCAGGAAATGATTGATATATGTGATTTTGCCGTTGGATTGTCGCGCCAACTATACGGCCTAACCATGCATAGCGAAAGGCCTAATCATCGTATGTATGAGCAATGGCACCCATTAGGTATCGTGGGCATTATTTCTTCATTTAACTTCCCCGTTGCAGTTTGGAGTTGGAATACAGCCATAGCTTGGGTTTGTGGCAACGTATGTATTTGGAAACCCAGTGAAAAAACCCCTTTGTGCAGTATCGCCGTTCAAAAAATTGTAGCCGATGTTTTTGCTAAAAACCATGTACCTGAAGGGGTAAGTTGTTTGGTTCAAGGCGATAAAACCGTAGGTGAATGGTTAAGCCATGATACCCGAATTCCCTTAATTAGTGCAACCGGTTCAACAAGAATGGGCAAAGCCTTAAATACTGCCGTTGCTGCTCGTTTAGGTAAATGTATTTTAGAATTGGGTGGAAATAACGCTATTATTATTTCACAACACGCCGACTTAGACATGGCCTTATTAGGTTGCTTATTCGGTGCCGTAGGAACAGCAGGGCAAAGATGCACCACCACTCGCCGCTTAATTATTCACGAATCAGTTTATGAAACGTTTAAAAACAAGTTGGTGAAAGCTTACCAACAATTAAAAATTGGTAACCCATTACAACCGGAAAACCATGTAGGACCATTAATTGATAAAACTGCTGTTCAACTATATTTACATGCCATTGAACAATGTCAACAACAAGGTGGCAAGTTTATTGTTCCGGGTGGCGTTATGGAAGGCTCTGGCTTTGAAAGTGGTTGTTATGTAAAACCTTGTATAGCTGAGGTGCAACCGAATATGCCTATTGTGCATCACGAAACATTTGCCCCTATCCTTTACATAATGCCTTACAAAACTTTGGATGAAGCCATTGAAATACAAAATCAAGTACCACAGGGCTTATCCTCAGCCATTATGACTTTAAACCTTCGTGAAGTAGAAAGTTTCTTATCACATGCAGGCAGTGATTGTGGAATAGCCAATGTAAATATTGGAACCAGTGGTGCCGAAATTGGTGGCGCTTTTGGAGGTGAAAAAGAAACCGGCGGTGGACGTGAAAGTGGTAGTGATGCCTGGAAAGCTTATATGCGTCGCCAAACTAATACCATTAATTGGGGTACACAACTTCCTTTAGCACAGGGTATAACATTTGAATTATAATTAACCATTATGCCATTAATAGAATTAAACCATTTACCTGAAAAAGAAATTGTGCCGGGATATAAAGCTCGTTTTATTCACACCGGCACAAACACTTTTTCCTATTTGCAAGTTAAGGCGGGTAGCCATTTAGGCTTACACCATCATCCCCACCAACAAATTGCACATGTATTGGAGGGCACATTTCAATTAACGGTAGATGGCATTGCCTATACCTTACAGCCTGGGCAGGTAATGGTTATTCCACCCAATGTTCCTCATGAGGGATTGGCTATTACAAATTGTAGTTTATTAGATGTTTTTTATCCCGAACGGGAAGACTATAAAGCGCTATAACACAATATTTAGCTTAATAATAAGCTAAAACAGTGTGGGAATTCATACAATTTCCTACTTTAATAAGAACTTTGCAAAAGTTGCAATTTTATGCAACTTTTCATCTGCTGTAAAAAACATATACATGACTAAACTTTATTTTCGACTGCTAACAATTGTTTTGCTGTTTAGCCTTAGTGCAAATGCCCAAAAAAGTGCAGTACCCAAAGGTTGGCATCTATTAGATGCATCAAAAGACAAATATTATGGCATTAGTTTAAATGAAGCCTATCAATATTTAAAAGACCACCACATTCAATCGAAACCTGTAACTGTAGCTGTTTTAGATTCCGGAGTAGACACTACACATGAAGACCTGAAAGGAATTTTATGGCATAATCCTAAAGAAATTCCCGGCAACGGCATTGATGATGACCATAATGGTTATGTGGATGATATATATGGGTGGAATTTTTTAGGAAACAAAGATGGGGAAAATATTAAAAAGGCCGGCGATGAGCGCTCAAGGGTATATTATCAGTTTAAGAATGAATTTGATGGAAAAAAAGTAGATACTACTGTACTTTCTGCCAAACAAAAATATGAATACCGTATTTGGAAAATGGCAGCCGATGAAATGAATAAATCAGGCGACGACCAAATGGAAATTAACTTTTTAAATATTACCCTAAATTCCATCAAAAAAAATGACTCAATCCTTCAACAGGAAATGGGTAAAAATGTATTTAACTGTACACAGCTTGAAAGTTTTGAGCCTTCTTCTACTGAAGGGAAAAAAGCAAAATATGGTTATTTAACTTTAATGCGTATGGTTGGCATCGACCCTGAAGAAAAGAACACAACCGTAATTAATGAATTAAAGGAATACATTGATGGCAAACAAGATGCTTTGAATGAAAAAGAAACTCCGCCAATAAACTACAGAAGCAAAATTATTAAGGACGATTACAATAATATTAACGACAAATACTACGGTAATCCAGATGTGATGGGGCCCGACCCCATGCATGGTACACATGTAACCGGTATAATTGCCGCACAGCGTAATAATGGCATTGGTATGGATGGCGTTGCCGACAATGTAAAAGTAATGATGGTAAGAGTAGTACCAGATGGGGATGAATATGACAAAGATGTTGCATTGGGCATTTTTTATGCTGTGAATAATGGGGCGAAAGTTATTAACATGAGTTTTGGCAAATCATATTCCCCGCAGAAATATTGGGTAGATAGTGCTATGCGTTATGCCGAGCAAAAAGATGTATTGATTATTCATGCTGCAGGTAATGAATCTGCCAATATTGATACGAAAGAAAACTATCCTAATCCTCATTTCTTGTTTCAAAATGGCACAGCTAACAATGTCATTACTGTTGGCGCCAGTAATGATCCATCTATGGGACAAGGTTTAGCGGCCGACTTCAGTAATTATGGTTCAAAAGAGGTAGATGTGTTTGCACCCGGGGTAAAAATTTATTCAACCTTACCTACCAAAGACGAGTATGGAAATTTACAAGGTACTAGTATGGCTGCACCAATTGTTACCGGTGTTGCAGCCTTATTACGTTCCTACTTTCCAAATCTAACAGCATTACAAGTAAAGCAAATTATTTTGCAATCTGTCATGCACCCCGATAGTACTTTAGCCGATTTTAAACCCGGAACCCAACAAGCCATTGCATTTAATGAGTTATCAAAAACAGGCGGTATTATTAATGCTGATAATGCCGTTAAAATGGCTGAAAACATGGAAAAGGAATGGGCGGCTGAAAAAAATCGTTCAAACAAAAAAATTAACTAAACAAAATAATTGAACAATATGAGCAGACCTTTAGTTGGTGATTATCCTGCCTATTATGAAAATTACATTCAATTAACCAGTGGCAGTAATAATATGCATGAATTGGTGCAAAATTTCAGCAATTCATTACAGGAGTTTTATACCAGCCTTCCGGTTGATAAGGAAAATTTTAGTTATGCACCCGGAAAGTGGACACCCAAAGATATTCTTCAACATGTTATTGATACAGAACGAATAATGGTTTATAGAATGTTAACCTTCGCTCGTTCTGATAATAAAAACCTACCGGGCTTTGATGAAGAATGGTATGCCAAAAGAGCCAATGCTAGTAATAGAACTTTAAAAAGCTTACAAGATGAATGGGTAGCATTACGTGCTTCAACCAATCAGTTTTTTATGTCATTAACTGAAGATATGCTATCTCTTTCAGGCACCGCCAATAACTATAAAGTAACTGTAAACGCTATGGGCTTTATGCTATTTGGTCATTTATTGCACCACAAAAAAGTATTGCAGGAAAAATACTTACAGTAAAGCTTTTTTTAATACTACGAACCCCTTATCTACCCATACAAAAACCTTATCTTCGCAATCTAAATAGTTACGTATGAATTTACATGAATTTCAGGCGAAAGAATTGTTGAAAAAATACAATGTTCCCGTACAAGACGGTATTGCTGTTGACAATGTTATGGCAGCAGAAGAAGCTTACAGACAAATTAAAACTCAAACCAATAATAATTTTGCGGTTATTAAAGCCCAAATACATGCCGGTGGCCGCGGTAAAGGTAAAATTGTAGGCACCGAACAAAGAGGTGTTGCCGTTGCAAAAAATGCTGAAGATGCTGCTAATATTGCTAAAAATATTTTGGGTGGTACTTTAGTAACTGTTCAAACCGGACCTGCCGGAAAAAAAGTAAATAAAATTTTTGTAGCGCAAGATGTTTATTACCCAGGCCCCAACCCCGTTAAAGAATTTTATTTATCAATTTTATTAGATAGAGCAAAGGGCCAAAATGTAATTATGTACAGCACCGAAGGCGGTGTTGATATTGAAGAAGTAGCCCACAAAACACCGGAAAAAATATATAAAGAATGGGTACACCCATCCGGTGGTTTATTACCCTTCCAAGCAAGAAAAATTGCTTTTAATTTCGGCTTAACTGGCGAGGCTTTTAAAAACTGTGTAAAATTTGTAACCAATTTATATAATGCGTATTTAGGTCTTGAATGTTCAATGTTGGAAATTAACCCCTTGTTCAAAACCAGTGACGATAAAATTATTGCAGTAGATTGTAAAATGAATTTAGATGACAATGCTTTAATGCGTCATTCCGATTTAGCTGCTTTACGCGATATTACAGAAGAAGATCCTACAGAAGTGGAAGCCGGTCAATACAATCTAAACTTTGTAAAATTAGATGGTAATGTTGGATGTATGGTAAATGGTGCAGGCTTAGCTATGGCTACTATGGATATGATTAAATTAAGTGGTGGTGAACCTGCCAACTTTTTAGACGTTGGTGGTACAGCTAACGCTCAAACTGTTGAAGCCGGTTTTAAAATTATTATGAAAGACCCCAATGTTAAAGCCATTCTTATTAATATTTTTGGTGGAATTGTACGTTGCGACAGGGTTGCTGCCGGAGTTATTGAAGCTTACAATAAACTAGGAAATATTAATATTCCTATTATTGTTCGCTTGCAAGGAACCAATGCTGCAGAAGCTAAAAAATTAATTGATGAAAGTGGATTAAAAGTACAATCAGCTATTGAATTAAGTGAAGCTGCTGATTTAGTAAAAAAAGCGGTAGCATAAGTTTTACGACAACTATATATTAAAAAGAGCTGGTTAGTAAAACGCTAATCAGCTTTTTTTATTGCATATGAATTTTTACCTCACAAATGGGACTAAAAGCATATTTTAAACCTGAATGAATTTCAATACACTCATATCGCTTTCTACGTTTAGGCCCCTTTTTAAACAATCGACCATTTTCTGTTTTAAAAATTACACCTTCAGGAACTTGGGCCAACAATAAAATATCAGTTCGGGTAACTGTATTGTATTTGCGTAATACCATTAATAATTCTGTTTCACCATTTGCCGTTGCAGAAGGATTACGAATACTTTTTTGTAAGGCTTGTAAAATATCAGGAGGGAATATATTCTTTTCAGTAAAATGCAATAACAATTTACTGTAAAACATCTTCCATTCTTTACCATGTGCTTCTACCCTATTACTATATGCTTCAAAGGTTAATAAATGTGCCAATTCGTGTAACAAAGTAATTAGAAATTCAAATTTGTTCAAATTGCCATTTACGGTTATTGCATGATGGCTATTCATTGAAGCATGCCTATAATCACCCAAAACCGATTTTCTTTTTTTGGTAATGGTTAAATGAACTTTATAATGATTTAAATAATCTACAACAGGTTCAAAACAACCATCAGGTAAAAAAGCGGCTAAAGCCTGCATGGGATGTTGCGTTGCAGCCATAATTACTTACTACTTTTTACCATTTATTTTTGTTGCAATTGAAACTTCAAAAGCTGTGTAAATAATATATAACACCAACCCTACTAAAATGGCATAAATACTTCGATTACTGCCTGAAGCTATTAAATACAAAATTGCAGCGCCCCCTAAAACCAATAATTTAATAACCGAAGCCAACATAACATTATTAACCGAACGCATGGCCGATTTTTTTTGAGTGGCTTGTATATGTAAAAAAAGGCTCAATAAACTAACGATGAACAATAAATCGTTTGCAGTAAAAACTACCCAAGCATTAATTTGATGTGTATTCATGAAATGATGCAGGAATAACAATAAAATGTTTACTACAACAAATACAATAAGCAAGGGAACAATACTTTTTAAAAACGATACCGGTTTTTGTTGCATATTTACTCTTTGCTTGTGTCTTTAATAACTTTTACAATTAATGCAATAATAACCAATAAAGGCAATATCCAAACCAACAAGGGTATTTTAACATGCAATCTATTGTCTATCCACCACCCTACATAAACTGCAATAGCCAGCATTATAATAAGTTCACTACCAAATGCAGCATACTCATACAACAAATTTTTATTTTTTTGAGGAGTTTTCATTCCTTAATAATGTCAGTTTTGGGTATAGTTAGTGAAGTAGTATCTTTTTGAACCGGCATACTACCGGAAAGTACCTTTTTTAAACTTTCCAGGTATTGATCTTTGTATTGAATAGAACGTTCTAAGGAATCCGTTTTCATTTGAAGTAACTGCAACTCAGTTCTACTTTCTTTTGAACCATATCCGGGAATATAATATTTTAGCGGCGTAAATACAATTAATGCTACCGTTAATGTAACTAATAATACAAAAGCGGTACTAAAGGCAACATAAACACTTAAACGAGATAATTTAAAAGTTACCAGTTCCTCATAAGTATCGTCGTTAATAATAACCAACCGGTATTGGTTGCGAAGCCGTTTAAAAGTGTTGGTTTCAAAAATTTGTTTTGCCATGCTGTAAAATAAGGTTAAAGGTACATAACCACCCCTGTTTTGCCGAAATTGTTAAAAAATAACTGTACTTTTAAACAGTTTTGACTTGTGTTGTAATTTGCCTATGATGCAAAAGTATTTTTTTCTGTGTTTGTTTCTTATACCTGCTTTGTTTTTTCAACCCAAAGTATGGGGGCAGCCCAATACAACTATAAATTTAGACAAGGAAAAACCTGCTCAATACCAGGACAGGCTTTTACCTGCCGAAAAAACAAGTGACAAAAAATTGGGTTTTCTATCGCGCACTTATCAAGATATGGTAAGCCACTACAACTATTTTTTTAATGCCAACAATAAATTAAACTTTATTATTGAACAGGCGCAGAAAATGCATACCGATGATTACAGCAAACTATTGCCATTTTATGATTATAGTTTGTCGGTAACTGCTTTAGATAAACGCGATTTAGACTCCATTATTTATAAGTGCTATGCCGGAATTTTATTGCACGATTTAAGAAGCGACTGGGTAGATAATTTTTATTTATTATTGGGAAAAGCCTATTTATTGCGCAAAACCTTCGATTCTGCTGCCATTGTATTTCAATACATTAATTACATATATGCCCCTAAAGATGATGGCTATGATATTCCTATTGGTAGTAATGTCAGTAATAACCAGGGCATTTTCACGGTATCTACTAACGAAAATAGAAGCCTGTTAAAAAAATTAACTACCAAACCTACTACCCGAAATGATAGCTTTATTTGGCAAATCCGTAATTATATTGAAAGTAATCAGTTAGACAAAGCATCGGGCTTAATTGCTTTGTTAAGAGCTGACCCATTGTTTCCAAAACGATTACAAAAAGATTTATGGCTGCAACAAGCCTATCTTTTTTATAAACAAAACCAATACGATAGCGCCGCTACTTATTTAAGCAAATCAATTTCGGAAGCAGACAATAAACAGCAACAAGCAAGATGGGAATTCTTAACCGGACAATTATATCAATTAGCGCATCAAAACAAACCGGCCATCAAAGCCTTTGAAACTGCCATTACACATACAATTGATCCATATTTAGAAGTATATGCACGTTTAAATATTGTGGCCCTATCCGATACGGGTAATAGTACAAAAGCCCTTCAAAATAACCTAAGACAAATGTACCAATTGGCACATAGAGATAAGTATGCCGATTACCGAGATATTATTTATTATGCTGCTGCAGCTTTAGAAATTAAACAACAACATTATGAAGCCGGCATTCAAAATTTGCAAAAGAGTATTGCTTATAGTGTCAATAACCCTGAGCAAAAACAAAAAAGCATGCTGTTATTAGCATCAACATCCTATAGTATTCGACAATACCCACTTGCCTCATTGTATTATGATAGTATTCAAACGAATCAATTAGATTCTACCTTAAAAAATGAAGTAATTGCCAGAAAAAAAGCACTGAAAATTATTACCGGCAACTTAACCTCCTTGCATTTACAAGATAGTTTACTACAATTAGCTAAGTTAAATGAAGCAGATAGATTGGCCGCAGTAAAAAAATTATATCGCAGACTTAGAAAAGAACAAGGACTGGCAGAAGAAAAAGAAGACATTGATTTTGGCAGTACCAATGCTGCCGGTAATGTAGCTGCTAGTGGTTTATTTGGAAGTTCCACAACTTCAAATAACGCAAATGACTTTTACTTTGCTAATGCTACACTTAAATCGCAAGGCTATAAGGAATTCAAACAAAAATGGGGCAATAGGCCCAATGTAGATAATTGGCAGCGACAATCGGCAATTAATAACAGTTTACAATTAAACAATAATAATGTAACGGCTGCTACTACTACCACTGAAACGGCAAAAACAAATAACGCCAATGCCTTAACGTTGAAAGGTATGTTGGATAACATACCGCTTACCGAAAAACAAATTGGCGATGCACACAATACCATTATTAATGATTTGTATTCTAATGCGCAAACTTTTCAAAATAATTTGGAAAAATATGCAGATGCAGTTGATTCTTATGAAACACTAATGAAATTATATCCGGAAAACCAATATGAAGAACCGGTTTTATTTAATTTGATCTACTGTTATCAACAATTAGGTTTACTACAAAAATCCGATTCCGTTAGGAAGAAACTTATGTTGGCATTTCCCAATGGCACTTATGCGCAAAAAATTAAAAATATAGGAAAGCCTACCCTGCAAGATAAAGCCACCGAACAATATGAACATATTTACAATTTATTTATAGAAGGAAACTTTAAACAAGCTTTAGCCGAAAAAGCAGAAGCGGACAAAACATATGGCAAAACTTATTGGACCCCACAACTCATGTACATTCAGGCCGTGTATGATGTGAAACAAAAAAATGATAGTTCCGCTATTCAAACCTTGCAAGCAATGATACACCAGTTTCCACAATCGAAAATGGTTGATATGGCCAATACCATGATCGATGTGTTGAAACGTAGAAAAGAAATTGAAAACTATTTAACCAACTTGGTAATTGAAAAAAACGAAGACAATGTAGTGGCTAATATTGACCTGCATCCCGCTACATTGGTAAATGCACCGGAAAGAAGAAGAGTAGATAGTGTGGCAGCCCCGGTAATTAAACAATTAGATTCAACAGCAACTGTGCAAATACCGGTAAGTGCACCCGTTATTCAAAGTGTAAACAACTATGCATTTAACCCATCCGATTCACAATACATCGCAGTAGTGCTCAATAAAGTTGATCCTGTTTTTGCCAGTGAAGCACGCAATGCCTTTTATCGCTTTAACTTAGAAAAATTCTACAATCTGCGACTAAAAGTGAATCAACAAAAATTAAACGATTCCACATCACTGGTATTAATTGGACCATTTGCCAATGCCGGTGATGCCGTGGATTATTTAGATAAAACCAAACCCATGGCCACCGCCCGAATCATACCCTGGCTAAAACTCGAAAAATATATTTTTAGTATGATAAGCCCTTCTAATTTGCAGCTTTTATACAATAAAAACAATATTGACGAGTATATTCAGTTTTTGAAACGTAATTTGCCCGAAAAATTTTAACTAGGTATCAAAATAACCGAAGTGTTTAGATACTTAGATTTACAAACTTAACCATGTCAACATTTATGTCGCGTTCAGTTAAAATATTTTGGAAAGCTTTTTTTATAGCAGTGGCAGCCTTTATATTATTTCTACTGCTTTGTAACTGGGGTGTATTTGGAAAAATGCCTTCCATATCCGATATCCAAAACCCTTCTGCCTCTCTCTCCAGTCAGGTATATGCACAAGATGGCACCTTAATGGGTAAATATTATTTGGAAGACCGTGTGAATGTTGATTTTAAAGACATCAGCCCCAATATAGTACATGCACTAGTTGCTACGGAAGACCAACGTTTTTATGACCATAGCGGTATTGATTTTATTTCATTACTCAGAGCCATTAAAGGGTTTGGACGAGATGGTGGTGCCAGTACCATAACCATGCAAACTGCTAAAAATCTGTTTACAGAAAACTGGTCTACCCGCAACTTTTTATTACGTGCCATTCAAAAAGTAAAAGAGTCAATTATTGCAGTTAAGTTAGAAAGAAACTTCACTAAAAATGAAATTATTAACCTGTATTTGAATACAGTTGCCTTTGGTGATAATGTTTTTGGAATAAGAAATGCAGCCAAAACATTTTTTCAAAAAGAACCCGATCGTGTAAATGTAAATGAAGCAGCTGTTTTAGTAGGAATGATAAATGCCCCTACGTTATATAACCCCCGCCGTAACCCCAAACAAGCTTTAGAACGCCGAAATTTGGTACTTAACCGAATGGTTACTAATGGCTACCTAACACCGCAAGATGGTGCGAAAATTAAGTTAGAACCTATTGAACTGAATTATAAGAAGTTAGATGAAACGACAGGTTTAGCACCTTATTTTAGAATGGTTTTAGGAGAATACATGAAGCAATGGTGCAAAACACACAAAAAAAGCAATGGTGAAGAATACAATTTATACACTGATGGATTAAGAATTTATACCACCATTAATCCGCGTATGCAAATTTATGCGGAGGAAGCGGTAGCCAAACACATGAGCTACATGCAACAAATATTAAACCAGCAAACAAATATTAAAAAAGGTACCGTTTGGGATGGGCATCAAAATATATTAGATGCTGCTATGAAACAAAGTGATCGCTGGCGAAATTTGAAGAAAGACGGTGTAAATGATGATGATATAAAAAAAACTTTTTTTGTTCCTACCTCCATGCGCATTTTTGCCTGGAATAACAATAGGGAGAAAGATACCATTATGACTCCCATGGATTCAATTAAGTATTGCCGCCAAATGATGCAAGCAGGTTTTATGGCATTAGATCCCTTAAGTGGAGAAGTAAGAGCTTGGGTGGGCGGTATAGATTTTAAAACTTTTAAATTCGACCATGTAAACTATAATACAAAACGACAGGTAGGTTCAACTATAAAACCTTTATTGTATAGTTTAGCCATTGAAGATGCAGGTTTTACGCCCAATACCATTGTACAAGATGTACAACAAAGTTTTGGTGCTTATGGCATGGTTCCGGCAACTTCTACTTCCTGTACCGGTGCTTCCATTCCAATGGCGCAGGCTTTGGCATTTTCACGCAACTGCGCTACTGCTTATATAATGAAACAATTAGACCCCAAAGGCAATAATGCAGCCATTCGTTTTGTTGATTTTCTAAAAAATAAATGTGGCTTGCAAACCAATATAGAACCACACCCATCCATTGCCATTGGCGCCTGCGAAATATCGCTTTACGAAATGATGCAGGCTTATAGTATGTTCCCAGGACGTGGATTTAATGTTAGACCTTTATACATAACACGAATTGAAGATAGAAACGGAAATGTATTGGAAAATTTTGCTCCGCTTCGTAAAGAAGTAATGAGCGATATTACTGCTTATTCAGTGATTAAAATGATGGAAGGGGTGGTTGAATTTGGTACGGCACGTGGATTAAAAATGCAGTTTGATGTGCGTGGAAATATTGCCGGTAAAACAGGTACTACCAATGACAATAGTGATGCTTGGTTTATGGGTTACACCCCGCAACTACTGGCTGGTGTTTGGGTAGGTTGCGATGACAGATTTATTCATATTAATAGCAATAGCTATAATGGCCAAGGAGCCAGGGCCGCTATGCCTATTTGGGGATACTTCTATGAAAAAGTTTTGCAAAATGCCAGTACATTGGGTATTGATGCCAATGTTGATTTTTCTAAACCTGAGGGAATGACCAACGATTTAGAAATTGATTATAGTAATCCCAATCCAAATGTACCAATGGGTGTAGAAGGCGATCAGCAACTAATGGGCAATGGTACTTCACAAGACTATGTGCCTGCTGATATTAAACCAGAGGATTTAGCACCCGAATCTCAAATTGATACTAATAAGCTACCAGCTTTTTCACCAAAGAAAAATAACAATACACCCAAAAACGCTACAACAACACCACCCACACCTAAAGCCATTTTACCCAAAAAAGTAGGAGGTAATATTCATCAATAAATTATAGGTTTTTCCCTGTTAGCATGGGTACAAAGGAAAACAAATCGAATGATTCTTCTTTGCAAGCATCAGGCGAAACTTTAGTAATGCGCAACATTCGCTGTGAATTACCTTCATTGATTGGAATAACCATTAATCCACCAATCTTCAACTGCTCAACTAATTTTGGGGGAATAAAAGGTGCAGCGGCGGTAATTAAAATTTTGTCGAAGGGAGCAAATGTGGGTAACCCCTCATATCCATCTCCAAAAAAGCATTTAATATTTGGATACTTATTTTTAAATGCAAAAGTTTTATTGGCATCAAAAATTTTTTTCTGGCGCTCAATAGTATAAACCCAAGCACCTAACTCAGCCAATACGCAAGCCTGATACATACTACCTGTGCCTATCTCCAATACTTTGTCAGATTTTGCAATTTGCAAAAGTTGAGTTTGATAAGCTACGGTATAAGGTTGCGAAATAGTTTGACCTTCGCCTATGGGAAATGCCCGGTCTTCATAAGCTATTTTATCAAAAGCAGAGTCTAAAAAAAAATGACGGGGTATTTGTTGTATGGCGTTTAATACAGCTTCATTCGTAATACCTTTCTGTTTCAGTTGTTGCACTAACTGATTACGTAATCCTTTGTGTCGGTAAGTATCTTCAAAATTTCTCATAAACCATACAAAACTATAGTTAGCCACAAATATTTACCATTAAAATTACTACTTGGGGAAATAAAAATGCTGTGCAATTTTTTTACACAGCATTTCAAAAATTTAGCACAAGTGCTATTAGTAAGCCTATTTCAATAATTTAAGCTAATTGCATTGATTGTATAATACCATTAATGCGCTGTTTTAATTCATCCAACTTCGCATCAAATTCGCTTTTATTGCTTAAATGGGTATGTACACTAAAATAGAATTTAATTTTAGGTTCTGTACCAGAGGGGCGAGCAGAAATTTTACTACCATCTTCCGTAATAAATTGTAAAACATTACTCTTTGGTAAGTTTATTTTCCATTTCTCACCGGTTAGTAAATTGGTGCCTGTTTGTAATTCGTAATCAAGTAGAGTAACTACTTTGCTGTTATTGATTAATTGAGGTGGATTTGAACGATAGGATTCCATCATAGCGGCAATTTCTTTCTGCCCGTTCATGCCTTTTTTGGTAATACTAATTAAATGTTCATAGTAAAAACCATATTGCATATACAACTCAATAAGTTTATCAAACAAGGTTTTACCCTGTTGTTTTTCATAAGCTGCCATTTCGCACAATAATGCCACAGCACTAACCGAATCTTTATCGCGAATTTGGCTGCCAATCATCAAACCAAAACTTTCTTCACCGCCAATAATATAATTTTCTTTACCCTCTTTCTCTTTAATTAATTCTGCAATCCACTTAAAGCCGGTTAATACATTATAGCAGGCAACATGGTTTTGTCTGGCTACTTCATTAATCATTTCAGTTGTAACAATAGTGGTAATCACCATATCATTGGGCTGTGCAATACCTTTTTTCCGACGTGCTTCAATTAAATAAGCAAACGCCAAAACAGCCGTTTGATTACCATTCATTAAAACCCATTCACCTTTATGATTTTTAACTCCTATTCCAACTCTATCAGCATCCGGATCGGTACCAAGTAAAATATCGGCGTCTAAGGCTTTTGCTTTTTCTAAACCAATGCGCATCGTTTCACTTTCCTCAGGATTTGGATAAGCTACCGTAGGAAAATTGCCATCGGGTGTTGCCTGCTCTTCTACAATGTGCACATTGGTAAAACCAAATTCAGCTAAGGCTGCAGGTACTAATTTAATACCACTGCCATGTATTGGTGTGTAGACAATTTTTAAATCTTTTTGTTGTTCAATTACCTCAGGGTTAACACTTAAACTTTTTACCATGTTTAAATATTGCTTATCTATTTCTGCACCTATTAATGTAATGTTAGCATCGCCTCCACTCCATTTAACATCATCAATAGTTTGAATAGCTTCAACTTCCTTTATTACATTTTTATCGTGCGGTGGTACTAATTGCCCTCCGTCATTCCAATAGGCTTTATAACCATTATATTCTTTGGGGTTATGTGATGCAGTACAAACAACACCTCCGTTGCATTGCAACATTCTTATAGCAAAACTTAATTCCGGTGTAGGGCGCAAATCTTCAAACAAAAACACTTGTATGCCATTCGCTGCAAAAACCTGTGCAGTGGTTTCTGCAAAAAAGCGGCTATTGTTTCGGCTATCGTGAGCTATAGCAACTTTAATAGTTTGATTAGGATAGGTTTTCTTTAAATAATTGGCAAACCCCTGAGTAGCCATGCCAACAGTATATTTGTTCATACGATTGGTACCTACGCCCATTATACCTCTTAAGCCCCCTGTTCCAAATTCTAAATTTTTATAAAATGCTTCCATTAACTCGTTAGGATTATGATCAATTAAATCCTGAACGGCTTGCTTGGTAGCTGCATCATAATTTCCGTTTACCCAACTGCGGGCTTTTTCTAATATTGCGTTATCCATATGATTTAATTAAAAATACTTTCATGAAATTCGTAAAATACTAAGGTAACAAATGTATTACAATAAATAGGCGCCAACAATTTGTTCCTTATTCATTTCAACTGAAATATGTTCTTGCAGTGTAGTAGCCACTGATAAGCCTACATAATCGGGCTTAACAGGAAATAACTTGTGCATCCTATCAATTAATACCATGGTCTGAATACTTTTAGGATATTGCTGCAATAAAGGTTTTAGCGCATACATTAACGTACGGCCGGTATTGGCAACATCATCAACCACTACTAAATGTTTATCGTTTAATGTAACAGGATTATCTATTTGCACATCATCAGGGTGTTGCTTATTTAATGATATACCTGACACAACAATAGATTGCTTAAAATAAGGTTGCATCAAGGCAGCTACTTTTTGCGCAATTTCATACCCATTCTTTTTAATGCCGAGCAAAATAATTTCGTTTTCGGCATTGGCTAAATTTTCAACCACTTCTAAAGCCAAACGCTCTAACTTATATTGTATAATTTTTTGTGATAATATTTCTTTTTGCATTGTACTCATTTTTTTCCAACAAGCTTTAAAAGCCTTTGTGCCTTTATGCAAAGCAATTTAACGGTAAAAATTGAAATGAATGAACTGCTTTGGCATTTTGTAAGTATTTTTTGTTTACCGGCATTTATGCCACCCATTTGTTTAATATTTAATAATTACTACTTGCAAACCTGTTGATTTGTTGCATTTTATATACTCATAACTATTAACTTAGCACTATAACAACTTGGTTATGCACATTATTCCTCAAATTATTTTTATAGTATTACTGGCAGTAGGCATTTATTTATTTGCAAAAAAAGTTGGTTTCATTAAATCAAATATTTTAATGGGCCGCGATGAAATAATAAACGATAATAAACCATTAAGATGGCGCAATGTGCTTTTATTGGCTTTTGGGCAAAAAAAAATGTTTAAAAACCCCTTAGTAGCCGTATTACATTTTGTAATATATGCCGGTTTTATCATTATCAATATTGAAGTTCTGGAAATAATTTTAGACGGAATTTTTGGTACACACCGATTATTTGCACAGCCATTAGGAATAGTGTACAATTTTTTAATTAATGTATTTGAATGTTTCGCTGTTGGAGTAATTATTGTTTGTGCTATTTTCTTAATTCGAAGAAATGCATTACACATTAAACGCTTTTTAAGCAACGATTTAAACGGTTGGCCCAGAAGTGATGCCAATTATATTTTAATATCTGAAATTATTTTAATGTCCTTATTCTTAACCATGAATGCCACTGACACTATTTTACAAGGCAGAAATTATGGTCATTACGCTCAGCACATTACCGGTAATTTTTTATTTTCCGAACATTTACAATTCATATTTAATCATCTTTCATCACCGCAAATAGAAGTAGTTGAGCGGATGGCCTGGTGGTTACACATTGCAGGTATTTTGGCATTTTTGAATTACTTACCTTACTCCAAGCACTTACATATTTTATTGGCATTTCCCAATGCGTACTACGCCAATTTAGAACCCAAAGGCAAAATGCACAATATGCCTGAAATTCAAAAAGAGGTGTTATACGCCATGCAGCCGGAATTAATTCCGGCAGATGCTGCAAATGAAACCACACACAAATTTGGGGCAAAAGATGTGGCAGATTTAAGCTGGAAAAATTTATTAGATGCCTATTCATGTACGGAATGTGGCCGTTGCACGGCGGCATGTCCGGCTAATTTAACCGGCAAAAAATTAAGTCCGCGTTTAATTATGATGAAAACCCGCGACCGTATGGAAGAATTAGGTAAAAGAAGAGAAAAACAGGTTGAAAATTGGCAAAGTGATGAAAAATCGCTGCTTCACAATTATATAACTACTGAAGAACTAAGAGCCTGCACAACTTGTAATGCTTGTGTAGAAGAATGTCCGGTAAGTATTTCACCGCTTGACATTATTTTACAGCTTCGCCGCTATTTAATTATGGAAGAAAGCAATGCACCACAAGAATGGAACAGCACTTTTAGTAACATTGAAAACAATTTTGCACCCTGGAAATTTTCACCTGAAGAAAGAGATCAATGGGTAAATAGTTAAAACATTTTACTGTACAGCATACGGTATAATTGTGCAAATGCAGCAATTAAAAAAATAATTCCCATAATTATATTTAACACTTTTGTTTCGGCTTTCAGTTTCTTAATTAACCAATTGCCGCCGTACATATAAAAAGCTAAACCACTTATTGTGCCCAATCCGCAACCAATGGTAAATAAATTTAAGCTGGCTGTTTGGTTAGATAAAACATTTGCATTCATCAAGTAACTACTCCATATAAACCAAAAAGGAATTTGTGCAGGATTCAAAGCACTCATACTTACTCCTAAAACAAATCGGTGTAAATTATTTTTCAATAAAATATTTTTTTCATTCGATTTTTTCTTCGCAATCATCACAAAGCTAATCACAGCAAAAACCAGAAAAAAAAGAACCGTAAGCCAACCAATAATGGTAAATAATAAATGATGTGCCAGCATCCATTGCACACCAACTAAAACTAAACGCAAATAAATAATTTCAATTAAAGCAACGCCTAAAGCATAACGCCAGGCATTATTAAAACCTTCTAAAACAGCTATATGTGTTGCGGTAATGCTCATGGTACCCAACGGCAGTTGCCCCAAAAAACTAACCAGCCATCCAACTAAAAGTACAATCAGTAAATCCATTCAACAAGAAAATAAAATTTTATGAATAAGTGAAAATAACATCTTTATTCAAAATATTCACCTAAAATAAATTTACCCTACATTCGTACAAAGGTTATTGTTATGAATGTACCAGTAATGGCCGAAATGGCAGCCAACGGCAATACACCCGAAGTTTTATTTTGGGTAGGTTGCTCAGGAAGTTTTGATGTAAGAGCCCAAAAAATTACCCGAGCATTTGCAAGCATTTTAAATAAACTAAATATATCTTATGCCATATTGGGCAAAGAAGAAGCTTGTACCGGCGACCCGGCAAGACGTGCAGGAAATGAGTTTTTATTTCAAATGATGGCGTACAATAACATTCAAATATTAAATGGATATGGCATCAAAAAAATTGTTACTACATGTCCACACTGTTTTAATATTTTAAAAAATGAATACCCGGAATTAGGCGGCAATTATGAAGTAATACACCACACTGTTTTTTTACAGCAATTAATAAAAGAAGGAAAAATTGTTATAAAAGAGAACAGCCCCTACTCCGGCAAAAAAATAACTTACCACGATAGTTGTTACTTAGGCCGCGCCAATGGCATTTATGAGGCACCCAGAGAGGTTTTAGAAGCTTTATCGGCCGAATTGGTTGAAATGAAACGTTGTAAAAGTAAAGGACTTTGCTGCGGTGCCGGCGGTGCACAAATGTTTAAAGAAGATGAACCCGGCAATAAGCGCATTAATATTGAAAGAACAGAAGAGGCTTTAGCCACTAATGCTAATATTATTGCAGCAGCTTGTCCATTTTGTAACACCATGATGACTGATGGTGTGAAAAACAAAGAAAAGGAAGCTGAAGTACATGTGCTTGATATTGCTGAATTAATTGAACAATCAATGGTGGGTGAATAAATAAAATAATACCAATAGCTTGAACAATATATTATGAAAATACATTTTTCATTGAAACATTTTATTATTGGTTCGTTCTTGCTATTTCCCGTGTTGTTAATACTAGATGGCATTTATGATTATGCCATGAACGAGTGGAATACGACCACCCTGTTTTCAACCGAAAACTTAATTTTTAAAGCCATTGCTGCTGTAATTGGAGGGTATTTTTATGCTCGCATCATTCAATTTTACAAACAAAACAAATCCTAAAAAATTGACCATGACATAATGCAATTATTGTAATAATTTTGCACTATGAATATTTCATTAGAACAAATACTTCCGGCTGACTTTTCCAATCGTTCACGGGTTTGGATTTATCAAAGTAGCCGTTTACTTTCCATGCAAGAAGCACTTACGTTAGAACAACTTTTTGCCGCTTTTGTGCAAAATTGGAAAAGCCATGGTACCCCTGTAAAAGGTTATGCCAACTTAATATTTGGGCAATTCATTGTTATTATGGCCGATGAATCTCAGGCTGAAGTGAGTGGATGCAGCACCGATTACAGTGTACACTTTATTAAACAAATAGAAAAGCAATTCAACATTCAATTGTTCGACCGACAAATGTTGGCTTTCTTCATAAAAGAAAAAGTAGAATTATTGCCTCTTTCTCAAATTGAATATGCCATTGAGAAGGGCTTTATTAGCGAAGAAACCATCTACTTCAATAACTTGGTTTATACTAAACAAGAGTTATTGGAAAATTGGATGATTCCTGCAGGGAAAAGTTGGTTAGGTAAACGATATTTTAAAACTGAAACTTCTCATTCATAATGTATCAGGTTTACGGTATCCCGAATTGCAATACAGTTAAAAAGGCTTTAGACTGGCTTTCACAACATAATATTCCTTTTACTTTTCACAATTTTAAAAAAGAAGGAATTGAAGCAACTACTTTAAAAAACTGGTGCCAACAAGCAGGTGGTTGGCAAAATCTATTAAATAAACAAGGAACTACCTGGCGTAAGTTAGATGCCAACACACAACAAAGCATTACCACCGAAACAAAAGCCATTCAATTAATGCAAGAAATGGTGAGTATTATTAAGCGTCCTGTAATTGTTAAAGGCACCACCGTTGTGGCAATTGGTTTTAATGAAGCACTTTATAACACCGTTTTCAAATAGTTCATTTTTTTAAACAAACTATTAAGAGGCACATTGCCAAGCCAATTATTGTAATACCTCTGCTAATTTCTCTTTTAGTTGTTCACTACGAAGGCCACGGGCAATAATAACACCATTGGGGTCAATTAACATATTATCGGGAATAGATTCAATATGATACAAACGTGCTACTGCATTATTCCAAAATTGCAAGTCGCTTACATGTGTCCACGTTAAACCATCATCGTGAATAGCTTTCAGCCAATTATCTTTTTGTTGATCGAGTGAAACACCGATGATAGCAAAATTTTTATTTTTAAATTGGTTATATACAGCCACTACATTGGGGTTTTCCATTCTGCAAGGACGGCACCAACTGGCCCAAAAATCAACCAAAACATATTTTCCTTTATAAGAAGATAAACTAACCGGACGGTTAGCAGTATCATTTTGTGTAAAATCAATTGCCTTTGTACCTACTGCACCAACTTTTGCAGCCGCTATGGTTTGTTGAATCAATTTCCCATAAAACCCTTCTTTAGCCGGCTCACCTAAACGATTGTATTTGGCTTCTAATTCATCTACACCTGAAAACAACGGATTAACTGCATACACTACAAATGCACTAACTTGTGATGTGGGCTTTTGCTTAATAAATGCATCTACCTGACTAATAACCATGTTTTTGTAAACACCGAAAGAAGTAATTAATGAATCGCGCTTCATGCCGGGTTTTTCAGCGTTAATTGCAGATACCAACTTGCCTAGTTTTTCTTTTAAAGGATTAAAGCCTTTTAAATAATCTACATAATCATTCTGTAAAGGCGATCCGGAAAAAACCAAATCTTGTAAATGGTTCACATCACCATTAACAAATACTTCATCGTTTTGCATGAAAACTTCCGGGGTTTCCTGATAACCAATGAAATTCAATTGATAGATATCGGCATTTTCCAAATGTCCTTTCAAGGTAAATTTACCATTCTTAGCATAGTCTTCAGCTACAGACTTTCCGGTAGCGCCGCTTACTAAAAATACCAGTGTGCTATCCTTTATTCCTTTCACATCGCCCTTTATCACAAACCCTTTTTGGGCAAAAACACTAAAGGGTAACAACAACAATACAAATAAATTTTTCATACTATACAATTTACCTTTGGTAAGTTTTATTTGAATTTTCAATTTATTTTGAGTGCCTGCTTTTTAAAACATTTACCACATCATTCAAAGTATAATTTTTTGTAACTAATAATACCATAAAATGAAACAGCAAATCGGCAGACTCATTCAAAAATAAGGTTTCATTATCATCTTTAGCTTCAATTACTACTTCTACAGCTTCTTCACCCACTTTTTGTGCCACTTTGTTAATACCTTTTTGCATTAAACTTGCAACGTATGATTCATCGGGCGAGGCCTTGCTGCGTAAACGAATCACTTCTTCTAAATACAATAAAAAATTATCGGCATGATTTTTTTCACTCCAACAAGTATCGGCCCCTGTATGGCAAACCGGGCCATGCGGTATTGCTTTTATGAGTAAAGTGTCATTATCACAATCAACACTAATACTTTTCAGTTCTAAAAAATGGCCACTTTCTTCACCTTTAGTCCACAACCTTTGTTTAGAACGACTATAAAAAGTAACTTTTCCTGTTTGCTCGGTTTGTTTATAGGCTTCCTCATTCATAAATCCCAACATCAGCACTTTTGATGTGTTGTAATCTTGTATAATGGCGGGCACCAATCCATCGGCATATTTATTAAACGCTACATTCATTGTTCTAAGACTTTAATTATTCTAAATTTTTAGCAAAAATACCGATAAATAAACTGTAAACTACAACAAAGAAGGCTATTGATACTTAACGGCTTTTCTGCAATACATAAATAACAGAACTACATTTTTTAACAGATTGTACTGTATGCAGGGTTGAGAGCAATCCCACCCAAAATGCCTTTAACAAATTGCTTTTGCCCTGTTTATATTTTTCACTGAGCATTGCTACATAAAAACTATCGAAGGGCATTGCTTTATACTGCTGTATGGTAAATTGATGATGCTGCGCTAACCACAACATACTTTTAGGCGAAAAATGATATAAATGGCGAGGAACATCATAAGCTGCCCAATATTGCTGATAATATTGTGCATCGTAAGAGGTATAGTTGGGTACAGCAATAATCAGCTTTCCACCCGGTTTTAAAGCTTTGTAAAAATTTTGCATATACCCATGCAAGTCATGCACATGTTCTAACACATGCCACATGGTAATAACCTGGTAAGAAGCAGGTTGCAATTGCTGCAATTGTTCTAAATTATGTAAATCAATTTGATATTTGTTCTTTGCAATATTTCTTGCGCCTTCATCCACTTCAACACCGGTAACCTGCCATCCGGCCAAATGCATAGTATTAGCAAATGCTCCGGTACCGGCACCCACATCTAATAATGTTTTAGTTTCTCCCTTGGTTTTTTTTTCAATAAATTTTCTCTTCTGTTGCAAGGTTATGCTGCGAACATAATGATACAAAGCATTGATGAGCCCCTTTTGTGTATCGGAATGAGAAATATAATTTTCTGATTGATAGTAAGGCCCTATATGCTGTGCATCGGGAATTTTTTGTGTAAACCGCGCAGTACATTCAGCGCATTCCCAAACTTCAAATGTTTGTTGTGAAACTGTATAATCTATAGCTGATAAGGAAAGCGAAATATTGCTACTATGGCAAACAGGGCAATTTGAGTATTGTATAAATGATTGATTCATGCTTTTTTAAAAAGTTACATTAACGCAATAACCAGTGCTGCAATGCCAATAATGGTTAATATAATGGCGTAAATCCACCATCTATCTCTTTGTATCATTTCATCGGAAACTTCTTCAGCATTTGAATTAGTTTCAACAGTAGGAATATTGGCTAAAATAGATTGTCGGGAATGTATGCCTTCCTCCATTTTTGCAGAAACAATTTTAATTTGTTCAAAAGATAATGTTTGCTGCAATGCCATATTGTTTTGCAAAGGCCTGAATAAAACTTCACCATCAGGATTAAGTAAAAGTGTACCAATTCCGGGCAACAATACCCCACCCTGCTGCAATTGTGTTTTTAATTCGTAAGTGTAATCTGTAAAAAGTTGAATAGCAGCAACTTCTGTAATATTGAGTTGTGCTGCAATTGATTTATAAAACTGATGGTCGGCTTCAACAGTTTCAGTTGAAAAACTAATTTGAGTAGCCGGAGCGGAAACTGATTTTTGAGCCCAATTTACGCTTGGCTTATCCTTAATTAATTGAAACAAACCTAAGCCTGGTATTCCCAAACGTTCATTTACCAATAAATAGGGCAACAACAACTCTTTCATGTGTGTGCATTAATGAAACGAATATACGATTCCTCCCAGAACATTAAAACCTAAAACCTGGTATTGGTTCCAACGTTGATACTTATTATTGAAAATATTATTGAATTGAAGCCAAATATTCAAGCTTTTACTAATTGAAAATTCAGCACCGGCATTCATGTCAATGGCAGCAGGCAATTTACGGGAAGCCAAAGAAACCGGATCGCGGTATTGAGATCCATCCCATAAAAATAAATCAGATTTTATAGAAAAATCTTTCGTTAATTTATAACGAAGGGTACCGGTAACATCCAATGGCAATAATCCCCACGGTTTATCATAAACCTGTTGTTTGGTATATTGTGTGTAATCCATTCCGGCAATAAATGAAAATTTTTCCTGATTGGTATAAGTAATTTCACCATGTAATTTTAAAGCTTGTAATCCTGTTTCATTCAAAATAACAAACGACTGCGATTTGCCTGCAGCAGTATCATTCACAAATAAGGGCTGATTGCTGATTTGCAAAAATGAAATTTTACCTAACCAAGTAAAATGCTTCCCGGCATTGCCTTTTATTCCTGCATATTGTTCAGTAAATTTTGTGTTGAACAATGCTGTTGGTTGTGCAATAAATGGATTGATGGCCGCTAAACTTTGGTAAGAATTTTTTTGGTAATATCCTTGCCAACCGGCTAAAACAATCAATTGGGTTTCGGCTATATTGGCCTGCACATGTACATCGGGTAAAAGTGAAAATTGCTGATTATCCCATGAAGGTTGCACCCCTGCTTTAATTTGAATATTAGGAACTTTAAAAAGTAAAGCCGGCGCTACATAAAATAAGTTATTATTAATGGTATTGGTTGGGGTTTGTAAATGCGTTATGTCGGCTAAACCCGTTACCTGAAAAGTTAATAATTTTCCTAGGGTTTTACTAATCGGTGCTTTAATAACCGCATTTAATTCACTACCCTGCCGATTATCAAAAAAGGAAGAAATCCCTACTTCGGGATGGTACGCAATGCCATAATCGTTAGGTTGGGTGGTTTGCAGGCCAAAGTTTGCACCTATGGTATTAAATTGCTGCTGCAATTGTTCTTTGGTAAAATTGTTATTGCCGGTAAACCCGTACAAATATTGGTTGCTGTTATTATAATAAATTTTACCCGTAAACTGTTGTTGATGCGGTAATGCGAAAACGCCATTCGCATCAATGCCCCCCAACGAAAAGTTTTGGAAGGGTAAATTTCCTTTTGAAGCAGTATATTTTCCATGCAACATAATGGCCGATTTTTGTCCATCGCCCAATGCTACACCGGCCTCAGCATAAGGTGTTGCATAATTACCGTAACCAACTTTTATGTATTTATTCTTTTCCCAATGCAAAGAGGTATCCTGTACTAATGCCAATGGTTTTATAGAAACCGGGCGATAAGAAAAAGTTAGATTTTGCGAAGGGATACTATAAATTAAAGGTATAATGGAAACATCGGTAGGTGCAGTGGCTGCAGTAAAATTAATTTTAGCAGCACTACGTAAAGAAGGCTTGAATACAGAGGTAACTACTACTACTTTAGGACTTACCGTATCACGTAAATCGTTTACAGAAATGCTTTTGGGCGCCACAACAGTTGCAGTTGTTTTTGCTTGAACTGAAGTAGATTTATGGGTAGTTGTTTCTTTTTTATGAACAGTAGTATGTTGCTTTGATTTATGCTTTTTTTGCTGTGGATGATGTTTTTCAGCTCTTACATTGGGCAAAAAAGCACAAAGTGCAAAAGAAACTAAAAATATATGAAGTTGATATTGCTTTAGCATGCTTAAACTAATTAAATATATTGTTAATTGGTTTTTGGTTGTTTATTCTTAGCGGCTTGTACCATAGCCAGTTTATCGGCTGCTTCTTTTTTCAATGCTTCAATAGTAGCATTTTCTGCAACACTTTTATAGGTTGCTTCCGCATTAAACAAATCGTTCTCTTTAAAATAAATATCACCCAACAATAAATAGCTATCCGTTACCCAATATTCATATGAGCCGTATTTTTTTATTACTTCAAAAGCTGCTTTTTCAGCAGCAGGAAGTTGATTTTGCAAATACAAAATTTGAGCAATACGGTATTGCGCTTCGGCGCTGTATTCAGATTTACCTAACTTAATTACCTGCTGATACGCATTTGCAGCATTGGTTAAAGCACTGTCTGATTGAAAATTTTTAGCCACAATCATATTAGCCATCATTCGATCATCTTCAGCTGCACCTTTTTCATTTAGAATATCTTGTGCATTCGCCACTGCATCTTTCCATTGTTGTAATTTGTACTGACAACGCAATAAACCACGCATGGCTTCTAATTTATTTTCTTGCTGTGTGGAAATTTGTTTTAATTGTTCATAGTAAGTTTCGGCAGTAGTGTAATCTTTTTTATCAAAGTAAGCAATTCTGGCACATTGCAATACACTTCTTTCTGCGTAAATATTAGGTGCTTTAGCCGCAACAGCAGCATAATAAGTAAAGGCATTCTGAGGATCTTTATTCATTAAATAAATTTCCGCCATAAAATAGTTAGCCTCAATATTATATTTACCATCAGGAAACTTCGCCAAATAATTTGCATAACCTTTTTGAGCAGCATTAAAATTAGCCGCATCATATGCCAGTTGCGCAGAACGGAATGTTAAAGAATCTTCTTCACTATACGATACCGGCTTGCCGTTTTCCTTCATAAAGGCTACGAAAGCATCGGGCTGATGATTTTCTAAAAATATATTCCTAATGTACTCTATGGCTTCATCACTTTCCGGTGAATTGGGATAGTGAGACACCAACTGAGTAAAGTTTTGCAGCGATTGGTTGCTTTGGTTTAGGTTGAATGTACACACACCCAACTTCAAGTAAACTTTCGGCCATAAAGCAGCGGCATCATTATTTTTTAAAATATTTTGTAAATAAGGAATTGCAGCATTAAAATTTTCAGCAGCCATATATGTGTTGGCAATTTCAAGATTAGCTTCGTTAGAAAACTCAGAGTTAGGGTACTGTTTAATAAGTGATTGCAGTAATTTAATTTTTTCGGAATTTTTATTATAAGCACCTGCTATAATGGCTTTTTGGTATAAGGCATAATCGGCACCCTTGGCATTCATATCAATTACTTTATCATAAATGGTTAATGCCGATTTGTAATTTCTATTCATGAAATAACAATCACCCGAACGTATATAAGCATCTAACTGAACCGGGGTTGGATTGTAAGAAATGGTTCTGGCAACTTGTTGAAAATTGCTGAGGGCTTCGCTATACATTTCTTTTTTTAATAAAGCATATCCTAAATTGTAGTGTGCATTGATTGGATTCACTTCACCTAAAACAACAGGATTTTTTAAATAAGCCTGATTATATTGTATGGCTGCATCAATGTTTCCGTTTCTATAGGCAATTTCAGCTAACCAGAAATACGCATATGGCAATTGCGATTCGTTATAGGGCACTTGTAATAAACGAAGCAATAAAGCATTGGCCTCATTTACACGCTGGTCGTTCAGCAATTCTACAGCTCGGCCATATAAAATTCGAGGATATACTTTCTTAACGTTTTCGCTTTGTGACGGTAAGCTTTCAAACAACATTAATGCACCCTTATAATTGCTTGTATTGGTCAATACACTTACTTGAATTTCTTTGGCTTCTTGAATGTAAGGAGATGAGGGATAATTGTTAATGAAATTTTCCAACTCACGTTGAGCAATATCAAAGTATCCTAATTCGTAACTTAATTTTGCATAGTTAAAAATGGATACTTGTTTTTGAGTTGGGTTAGCATTATTGGTTGCACAAAACAAAAAAGCATTTCTTGCGTTGGCTTTTTGGCCTGTTTTTAAGTAAGCATCCGCTAACAAATACATACTATTTTGGGCTAATGAATCTTGTTTCCCGCCCAACTCTTTAAATCCTGTAATACTTTGCTGATAATTTCCGGTAGCATAATAACAATAGGCTAATTCATACACATCTTCACGGTTAGGGGTTGGCGTAGCATTAATGTATGCTTCTAAATACGATTTAGCACGGGTATAATCTTTTTTATCGAAATACAACTGACCAATTAACTGTTTTAATGGTAATTCATAATACTGATTGCCTGCTAACAAAGCAGCTTCAGCATACAATAGGGCTTTATCGTAATTTCCTTGGAAATAGTAAATCTCAGCAATATAGAAAGGTACAATGTTTTTGTACATCTTGTCTTTTTCAATTATAGTAAATGCTTGCAATGCAGCTGTATAGTTTTTTTCATAAAAACAAATAAAGCCATAATAATAATTCGCATCAATATAATTAGGATCGGTTTTTATTTGTCGGATAACATCAAACAATGTTTTGGCATCATTAAATTTTTGTAAAGTAAAATAGGCATAAGCCATGTGAAATTTCAAATTGGAAATTTGGCTATTACTTAAATTATCAATACCGGCTTTTTGATAATAAGTAAGTGCATCCGTATAATTTTTTTGTTCAAATAAATATTCAGCCAAATAAAAACTCATCATTTGAACCAACGGAGTAGAGGTTTCAAGGCTAATGAATTCTACAGCTTGCGAAGCTGCAGCTGTATTTTTTAAATAAAGTTCGCAGGCAATGGTGTAATATTTAATTTCCTCACGTATGGTGGCATCATTAAGTGTAGCACCGTATTGCGGACTTTGCAAATTTTTAAAAACCGGATAGGCTAAACTGTATTCATTGTTTTGAAAATACTCCTTAGCCTGTTTAAAGAGTGCAGCAGGATCATTATTTATTTTTGTAGCCTGTGCATAACCGGTATAAATGACAGCACTAAACAATACATATAAAAAAAAATGTTTTATCTGCATATAATTGAAACGTATATTATGAACAAAGATTATGAACGGAATCTTAAATAAACGTAAAATTAGTCTAAAGTTAATACCCTCACTTTGTAACCAAATACCATTCCACATTTTGTGGATAAACAGTAAAGCTTAATACCTTTACCAACAAATTTTTAAAAAAAATGTATCAAAGTAGCACACAGATTAGAGTTAGATATGCAGAAACCGACCAAATGAATGTGGTTTATCATGGCAATTATGTACAATATTTTGAAGTAGGACGAACAGAAAGCATTCGCCAATTAGGCTTTACTTATAAGGATATAGAAGCCATGGGTATAATAATGCCTATTGTTGAAATACATACTAAATATTTGCGCCCGGCGCATTATGATGATTTATTAACCATAACCACTACTTTAAAAAATTTGCCAACGGATCATAAAATTGAGTTTCATCAGGAAATTTTTAATGAACAACACAAATTAATAACCCTAGGCAGGGTGGTTCTGTATTTTATTAATGCAAAAACAAAGGAAAAAACAAATATGCCCCAACATTTATACGAAAAATTCGCAGTTTACTTTAAATAACAGGTACTAAAGTATATTATATTGAATTATACAGAATCCCGTTTAAAAATATAATTGGGTTTTAAAATATTAACTACTTTACTTTTGCAGGCAATTTTTAGTGATATGAATACCATTTCTGCCTCTATTATTACGATAGGTGATGAACTACTGATAGGACAAGTTATTGATACCAATAGCGCCTGGATGGCTCAGGCATTGAATAAAATTGGCATTCCAGTACATAGAAGAATAGCTGTAGGAGATAAATGGGACGAAATTTGGCAAGCGCTTGACCAAGAGAGTGCTTTATCAACCCTTATCTTCATTACGGGCGGATTAGGCCCCACTTCAGATGATATAACTAAGCCCCTATTGTGTAAATATTTTGGTGGAAAATTAGTGTTGCATCAACCCACCTTACAACATGTTGAATATTTATTTGAACATGTTTTTAAGCGAGGTCTTCCATTGTCTGAAAGAAATATAAAACAAGCAGAAGTACCCGATAATTGTACTATTATAAAAAACGAATTGGGTACTGCACCGGGAATGTTGTTTGAAAAAAATGGGTGTTTATTTTTTTCATTACCGGGTGTTCCGCATGAAATGCAGGGATTAATGCAAAATGAAATTATTCCCTTACTACAACAACGCTTTACCTTAGGTAGTATTGAACATAGAACTTTGCTAACTGCCGGTATTGGCGAATCAATGTTAGCAGAAAGATTGGTAGAATTTGAGAAATCATTACCAAAGAATTTGTCGTTAGCCTACTTACCCAACTATGGGATGGTTCGTTTACGGTTAACCTTAAATGGCGAAAATGCAACGGAAGTAAATACAACCATTAACACCTATTTTGAAAACTTGAAAGCATTGGTGGCCGATGTAATGATTACCGACAAGGACGAACCGCTTGAAGCAGTGGTAGGCAAAATTTTATTGAAACAAAAGAGAACCATTGGCACTGCTGAAAGTTGTACAGGCGGTTACATATCGCATTTAATTACTTCCATTCCCGGCTCTTCCTCGTACTATGAAGGAAGTATCATTAGTTATTCTTATGATATAAAAGAAAAAGTGTTACATGTAAAAAAGCAAACACTTGAAAAATATGGAGCAGTGAGTGAAGAAGTAGTGCGAGAAATGGTACACAATGCACAACAAATGTTACATACCGATTATGCTATTGCAGTTAGCGGTATTATGGGACCCGGCGGTGCTACGCCCGATAAACCCGTAGGTACTGTTTGGATGGCTGTATCGGGAAATCATAAAATTATTACTAAAAAAATGCATTTCCGTTTCAATAGACAACGCAATATTCAATTAACTGCAGCTAATGCGCTATTGCTTCTTATTCAACTAATGAATGACAAAAATTAACATTTACATTAAATTATTGCTTATTAGCAAAAATCGTGTGCAGGTACCATGCTAAAACACTATTTTTGACCCTGAATTTTACTGTTGAATAGGCTATTAAACGATTGCTGCCAACATTACTAAAGTAATACTTCAACAGTATATTATCACCAAAATTGTATTTTATGGCTTTAGCAGATTTAGTGATGCCCAAAATGGGTGAAAGTATTATGGAAGCTACTATTTTGCGCTGGCACAAAAAAGTGGGCGATGTTGTAAAACAAGATGAAACCGTGCTTGATATTGCAACTGATAAAGTAGATAGCGAAGTACCCAGTACTGTTGCGGGAACCATTAAAGAAATTTTATATAATGTAAATGATGTGGTTCCGGTGGGTGCCGTATTAGCGAAAATTGAAGTGGCTGATACTGCAGGAAATTCATCTTCTGCGCCAACACCAATTCCCGCTGCTGCCAAACCCGAAACCGGAAGCATGCAGGTTAATGCCAACGGACAATTTAAAACTCTGGAACCTGCAATACATGATGAACCTGTTGCTGTTCCGTTTGCACCTAATGCAGCACAGATTACTAACAATACTTCAGGCAACAACCGCTTTTACTCACCTTTAGTTTTAAATATTGCCAATAGTGAAGGTATTAGCATGGCCGAACTGGAAAATATACCCGGTACGGGTGCAGAAGGCAGGGTATCTAAAAAAGATATTTTACAATATTTATCCGATAAAAAAGCAGGAAAAGTAAAACCTGCTGTTGCACCTGCGCCTCAACCCGATAGTCCTGTTGTTAATGTAACCCATATTATTGAAGAAGAAGTAAAAGCAGCTCCGGAAACACCGGCACCCATTACCATTCCTCAACAAAATGTGGAAATTATTGAAATGGACCGTATGCGTAAACTAATTGCCAAACACATGGTAGATAGTAAGCATACTAGTCCGCATGTAACCAGTTTTACTGAAGCCGATGTTACCAATATGGTACTATGGCGCAACAAAGTAAAAGACAACTTCGAAAAAGTTGAAGGCACTAAAATTACATTTACACCCATGTTTATTGAGTGTATTGTAAAAGTTTTAAAGCGCTTCCCTATTGTAAACAGTTCTGTTGATGGCGATAAAATCATCATCAAGAAAAATTTAAATATAGGCATGGCCACTGCCTTACCTAACGGTAACCTAATTGTGCCGGTTATTAAAAATGCAGAAAATTTAAGCCTAGTGGGCTTAACCAAGGCTGTGAATAGCCTAGCTGACAATGCCAGAAATAATAAATTAAAGCCGGATGATACCCAAGGTGGTACCTTTACTTTAACCAATGTGGGAACTTTTGGCAGTTTAATGGGAACGCCCATTATTAACCAACCACAAGTTGCAATTTTAGCAGTAGGTGCTATCAAAAAACGTCCTGTTGTTATTGAAACAGATAAAGGCGATTATATTGGCATTAGACAC
This sequence comes from Hydrotalea sp., assembly GCF_049968455.1. Classification (NCBI taxonomy): domain Bacteria; kingdom Pseudomonadati; phylum Bacteroidota; class Chitinophagia; order Chitinophagales; family Chitinophagaceae; genus Hydrotalea; species Hydrotalea sp. The sequence goes on from NZ_JBMFQT010000005.1 coordinate 197,770, forward strand.
ATGATGTATTTATCCATGAGCTATGATCATAGAATTATTGATGGTAGCATTGGCGCCAGCTTTTTATACGAAGTTGCCAAAGAAATTGAAGCATGGGATGTGAACCGTGAACTAAAATTGGTAGTTCAGGAACATTACATTGATTAATGAAAATAGTTAAACACAGAAAAGCGGCTTGGATACATAATCCTAAGCCGCTTTTTTATTGAATAATTCTTCTTAATTAGTTAACTGTTTCCAAGCCCCAATCTCTTCCTTTTAAAATGGCAGGAACACCCTCAGTTATCCATTTTGCAGGTTTTGCACCCTTTAAAAGCCAGTCGAAAAATTGTTGCTCTCTAATTTGAATATCTTTTTTGTTTCTACGTTCAACTAAATTGTGGGCTTCACCATTATACACCAATAGCCAAACCGGTTTATGTAAACGGCGCATAGCAGTATAAAATTCAATGCCCTGATACCATGGCACAGCACCGTCTGCATCATTACTCATAATTACGAGTGGTGTTTTTACATTTTTTAAATGAAACAAAGGGGAATTCTCAATATATAAATCGGGTCTTTGCCAAATATCGGCACCAATGCGGCTTTGTGTTTTTTCATATTGAAACTGCCTATTCACACCACTTTCCCATCTTATACCTCCATAAGCACTAAACATATTTACCACCGGTGCTCCTGCCCATGCAGCTTTATACAAATTGGTTCTGGTAATTACATATGCAGTTTGGTAACCGCCCCAACTTTGTCCCTGAATGCCTAATTTGGTGCTATCTACAAATCCTAATTTTACCACAGCTCTTGTTCCACTTACAATATAATCATATGCACTTTGCCCTGGATGCCCTTTAGAATACCAAATGTCCGGAACAAAAACAACGTATCCCCTACTAACATAAAATGAAATATTTAAACGTGATGGCGTTGGTGTAGGTGGAATGTAGTTGTAAATTGTTTGATTGTTTCTTTCATAGAAGTAAACAATCATCGGATATTTTTGAGTAGGCACAAAATTTTCAGGTTTATACAAAATACCTTCAGCCATTTTTCCATTGTAGGCACGCCAGGTAAATAAGGTAGCTGTTCCCCAATTGTATTGCTGCTGTTGTGGATTAATATCAGTTAATTGTTGTGGTTGATTAATGGCGGTTGCCGGTTTATTCAAAACAAATACATTTGGGCTATTTTGATAGTCTTCCATTGTAAATACTAATTCTGTTGCATTTTTATCAAGCTCCGTTCCACTGATAAATTTCGGAACATTTAAAAGTATTTCGTTTTTACGCAGCCAGGGCTGTTGTTGATTATTAACAGGCTTTGATAAGGCAATTCCACTAAACTTGTTTTGTTCATTAAACAAATGCAACCATACATCAGTATTTGCAGGGATAAAGTTTTCATCTTTCATATTAATATAACGGTATTGCATTTTAGTAGTTCGGCCATTGGTAATTTTATGTGATGCTAATTTTGCCGACGGATCTACCTGCCAAATATCAAATCGGTCATATATCCATACATAACTATCATTTCTGGTAAATCCTGCTATGCCATAATTTGAAGGATCATCGGGAACATCATTAGTCTCATCATATAAAGGCATAGTAACATCATTGGCAATGGCATACAATTTATTGATATCGGCATTGTAACAATAATACTTTCTCAACACTTCATTATACAATACCAGGTATTTTCCCGTACTGGAAGCATACATGCGTACTTTTATATTAGCAGCTATTTTTTGCTTGTCGCCATTTTCGGGGTTTATTGCATACACATCTTTAAACGTATATCCTTGCCACTGCTTTTGAACCCTTTTGCCGGTATCAGTATAGGTATAAAAATACTTGCCATCGCCTTTATTGGTTTCTACTACATTTTCAAATACATTATTAGCCAATTGCACCATTGTATGTGTAGTAAAATCATAACGAGCTAAATAATTCTTTTTCAAATTCCTTTCTAAATTTTTTAATTGAGCCGGCATTATATCATCATCGTTATAATGCCAAATATCTAAACCGGCCTGTTCAAAGGCTGGTACAGTAGTATCTTTTGGAGGTAAAACAGGTGCTGTTCCAAAAAATAATCTTTTGCCTGATTCACTAAAATGTGTATTACTAAAGGCACTTACACTCCAATTAACGGGCATGCCTTTAGTATTGCGGTTTACAATTAATGTAGCACTATCTGCGCCTGCTGTATAGTAATACAAACCATAAAACTTCTGCAATGCTTTACTGCTGCTGTCTTTTTCTGCAACAAATGATAATTGTTTTCCGGATTCATCAAAAGTTAGAGCACTTACCTCATGCAGGCCATTTGCTACAGTAATGGGTTTGTTTTGGCTCAGTTGATAATACTTTACAGAAAAATTTTCAGGCCCTATCCATTCACTCAATAACACTGCAGTACCCCACTTAGCCACAATAGCCTGTTGCACTTTATGTATAATTTCGGGTTCGGTATTGGGTAAACGATAAATATATAAATCAGTTTTAACTGATGATTCTGTTGCTTTTGAAAGCGTATCGTTGCTTTTTTTAACAGAAGCATTAAAGTTGGCGAAACCCTTTTCTTGCAATAACTGTAATTGCTTTTTTAAACTGTCTTCTAAATGTTGTGTACCGGAAAGTTGCTTTTTAAGTTGCTGAACTAAACTTGCAGAATCATTTTTTGCAGGTGTGTGAGCAATCATATTCTCTTTCAAGCAAATCAATATGTTATTCCCTTTTTCGGGCAATAAAAAGCTTTGAACCGCGGCAACTTTTGTAATAGAGCCGGTTTGTATATTAATGATAGCCATACTGTCTTTCGGCATATTTTCCGGCTTCAGCTTTTTAATTTTTGACTCACGAATTTGTTGATACAAAGGTTTTATTTTACATACAACAAATGCTGCATCATTTGTTATTTTGGCTTGATAACCCCTGGGAACACTATCAACGGTATCCCACTGCTGTTTTTGGCTATTATATTTTCTAATCCACAAACAGCCATCCCCCTCTTGTGGTACAATGGTGTATGTAATTACCTGACCATTGTTACTTATTTGCTTTTCACCAATACTTTGCCAACTATCATAAACGGAATGGTCTAATACTTTTTTTTGTGCCAACAGGGATGATGCTGCAACTAAAGCAGCAATTAAAAATAAAAATTTTCTCATATGCATTTATTGAAGACCTACTAAGATAAATAAATGCAGGAAATGCCATAAAAAACTATTGATAAACGGATGTAAAGAAATTTTATCTTCCCCAATAAAGACAAATTGCTTTAGTAACTTACTTGCCGACTGTTTGTTCCGGAATTAGGTATGATAAAGTTTGTTTACCCTACGCATTTGAATGATGACCGATAATGCAATGCAAAAAATACCCCAATAAAAACTGCTGTTCAAGTATTTATTTTCATGAAATAAAACAAAAGCCAATAATATACCGTAAACCGGTTCCAGATTTAAAGTGAGATTTTGAGTAAATGCAGAAATATTCCGCAATGCTTTCAACATTAATTCCATGGCTAAAACGGTACACAACCAGGCAAGTATCAGTAACCAAAATAAGTCGGGCATCGTTGGAATCCACTTTGATGTAGGATTTTGCTGTAAATAAAAAGGCAACAAAATGGTTAAAAGTAAAAACCCGCCTGTCATTTCAATCAACATTATGGTTTGCGGTGCTGCCTTATGAATATTTTTTTTATTGAATATGGAAAATAAAGCAGCAATTAATGCCGAGCCTAATCCAAATAAAATACCCGTTCTAAATTTTACATCGAACTGAAAAATAATATAGATGCCCAGTAAACTCAATAAGCCCAAACCAACTTCCACTGCATGTGCTTTTTTTCTATTGAATAATGGCTCTAATACAGCCGTGAAGAATGAGGTTGCTGCAAAGCATACCAAACCTATTGATACATTAGCCAATTTAATACTTGCATAAAAGAATACCCAATGCAAAGCAATAAGCACTCCAATACCCAAAAACAATAATATATTCCGAGGTGTAATGGCGAATGTCTGTTTTCGCCAAAGTAATATGATCAATAAAGTAATGGCAGTTATTCCCATTCTATACCAAACAAGTGGCAATTCATTTAATTGAATAAAGACCCCTAAAATTCCGGTAAATCCTGCCAACAAAACAGAAATATGAAGTTGTATAAGCGATTGCTTCATGAAAAGGAAATGAAAAAAAATTACTGTACGTCGGTTACTTGTTGAACAATTTCAGGAGTAGCAATAGCTGCAACTTTTTTTCGATAGTTTTTAAACATGCTCAGCCATTGAATTTTAATAACACCAAATACGCCTTCTTTCAAAATGCCTTTACTCATTTTACTCACACCAATTTTTCTATCAATGAAAGTAATGGGTACTTCTTTAATTTTAAAGCCCAATTTCCATGCAGCAAATTTCATTTCAATTTGAAAGGCATAACCCACGAAAGTAATGGCATCAAAATTAATAGTTTGTAATACCTTTCTTGTATAGCAAATAAATCCGGCTGTGGGGTCGTTAATGGGCATGAAAGTAATAATACGGGTATAAATAGCGCCACCTTTTGAATACAGATGACGGTCTAAAGGCCAATTTTCAATTTTGCCGCCTCTTACATAACGACTGCCAATGGCAACATCAGCACCATTGTATTTGCAAGCCTCGTATAGGCGTTCTAAATCGTTAGGATTATGAGAAAAGTCGGCATCCATTTCAAATATATATTGATATCCGTTAGCTAATGCCCACCTAAATCCGTGAATGTAAGCTGTACCTAACCCCAATTTCCCTTCTCTTTCCTCTAAAAACAAACATCCTTTGTATTTAGTCATTAAATTTTTTACGGCCAATGCAGTACCATCGGGCGAGCCATCATCAATTACCAATACATGGTAATTTTGATTCAACGCAAATACAGTATCTAATATTGCAACAATATTTTCAACTTCATTATAGGTAGGTATGATAACTAATTTTTCCAACGTATAAATATCTTAAACCTGAAAGTACGAAGTTCTTTCAAAACAGCTGCTAAATGGTTTACTAAAATTTACAAATCTTCAGCGTTTTTTAATTTTTATCTTTTTTCAAATAGGTTCTATTCAATATTTCGGTGAACTTTTGCTTGGTATTCATCGGAAAATCACCTTTCATCATCCAATCATAATATTGCGGTTCTTCTTTCAATACTTGAACAACCGGCTTGCCTTTATGTTTACCGAAATTAAAAATTTCTACACCATTAACTTTTATGAACCTCCGTGCAAAATCAACCATATCCTCTTCACCTGAAAATTTAGCCAACTCTTCTGCCGTCGTTCCAATATCCCCATATCTTTCCACCTGCGCTTCTAAAATTTCCCAAGTAGCAACAGCATCCGCTTCTGCACTATGTGCCCCATCTAAATTTTTGTTGCAATAAAATTTGTATGCTGCACTTAAGGTACGTTGTTCTTTTAAATGAAATATTTTTTGCACATCAATAAACTTGCGTCCTTCCGTAGAAAATTCCTGACCCGCTCTGGCAAATTCTTCAATTAACATAGGAATATCAAACCGATTGCTATTATATCCACACAAATCAGCATTTCCTATAAATTGTTTTATTTCATTGGCAACTTGCTTAAAAGTGGGCGCATCTTTTACCATTTCATTGGTAATACCATGCACATCAGAAGCAGCCTTTGGAATGGGCATTTCAGGATTAATTAATTTTCTTTTTATTTGTTTTGTCGCATCAGGTAATATTTTTACAATAGCAATTTCCACTATTTTATCAGATCCAATATTCACACCGGTGGTTTCTAAATCAATGGTTGCAACAGGTTTGCTAAGCTGAATTTTCATATTATGCATTTTCAAATATAAATTAAAGGATTTATAGGAAACGAAAATAAAGTAGTTTGTTGTTAATAAAAATTTAGTTGGGAGTATAATTGCTTTTTAATGCTTCCAAATCTAACCCATCGAAATTGCCGCTACTCATTAATAAAAGGTTACTATTGATTTTAGGCTGTTGATGTAACCAACTTAACAAGGCCTCCTTGTTATGAAAAATGGCTAAATTAGATTGATTAAACCCTGCTCGTAAAAGTATTTCATCAATGGGCGGCATTTTTTTTATGGCCAATGCATGTTCGGCATAAAATACGGCACAGGAATCGGCTTTTTCAAACACACCATTGTATTCTTTAAAAAAGTTGGCATTTAAACTACTATAGGTATGCAATTCAAAAACTGCGGTTAAATGTCTTTGCGGGTATTGTGTTTTTACCGCTTCAATGGTTGCTTTTACTTTGCTGGGCGCATGGGCAAAATCGCGGAAAATGGTAATGGAATCATTCGCCAATATTACTTCTAATCGTTTACTGGCACCTGTGAAGCTTTGTATAGCTTTTAAAAATACCTCATTGGTTACCCCCAGTTTTCTACATACCCAATAGGCAGCATGTAAATTGTATAAGTTATGATTACCAAAAACTTTCAAGGGCACCGTAATGTCTTCCATAGTTATGTAAGTGATACCGGCATCTACTTTATGGGTTGGTAAAGTGTAGGGAATGTATTGAATATCTTTTCGGGTTTGCTGTAATACTAATTGTTTTAAAGTAGCATCTTCTGCATTATAAATTAACGTACCGTCGGGTTCAATTTTTTCAATGAAAATGGAAAACTGTTGCAAATAGATATCAAACGTAGGAAAGACATTAATATGATCCCAGGCTATGCCGGTTATTACGGCAATATTGGGAAACAGAAAATGAAATTTAGGCCTTTTATCTAAGGTGCTGGCCGGGTATTCATCGCCTTCGCACACAATTACCGGCGCATTGGTAAGTTGTACGGATTGTGGAAAACCATTTAATTGGGCACCCACCAAATAATCAAAATTAAGATTGGCTTGTTGCAACACGTGCATTACCATAGCAGTTGTGGTAGTTTTACCATGGCTACCCCCTATTACTACCCGCATTTTATTTTTGCTTTCGTTAAAAATAAATTCGGGGAAAGAATAAGTGGGAATACCCAATTGTTTAGCCTGCACTAATTCGGGATTATCATCCCTTGCATGCATACCCACTACAATTGCATCTAAATTATTAGTAATTTTTATGGGAAACCAGCCCAATTCATTAGGCAGCAATCCGGCGTTTTTTAAGTTGGAATAAGCGGGTTCAAAAATTTCATCATCTGAACCTGTTACATGGTACCCTTTCTGCGCTAAAGTAATAGCTAACTGATGCATAACATTTCCGCCAATGGCAATAAAATGAATATTTGGCATAAAATTTATTCTCTACTTTTTCGTTAATGTGCATAGATAATTAAAAAATTTGCATAAAAGCAACATTTTGTAACGAATTCTTATCTTTGATTTTTGCGGTAATACCGCAGCTTGAACAAATAGCTATTTTATGAAAAAAATGTTAATTGCCTTAGTGCTTTTGGTTATGGTAGCTTTTACTGTCAGCTCCTGTGTTTCATCACGGGGAAGAGGCTGCCCAACCACCAACAAAAACTACTTTAAACCTTAATGGGCTTTTTTTTGTTGCTTTGCATAAAAAAGCAATAATGAACTGGATATCACTTACATCAGAAGAACAATTAGCGCAAATACAAGAAGCCTCCTTTCTGAAGCCACAGGTTATTTTTAAACATAGTACTCGCTGTAGTATTAGTAGTACTGCTTTGCATCGTTTGGAACGTGCTGAAGCACCTGCGGATATTGATTTCTATTATTTAGACTTAATACAATATCGTTCACTGTCCGCAAAAGTGGCCGAGGTTTTTCAGGTAAAGCATGAATCTCCTCAAATTTTACTCATTAAAAATGGTCAATGTGTTTATCATGAAAGCCATTTCGCCATTGCTATGGAGGAAATAGTTGAGAATGCACTTTCACATTAATCTACTATTTTTGTAGGAAATTAAAAATATGCTTCATTGGTTGCAGGCCCCTTGGCCTTGGTATGTTTCCGGACCATTAATTGGCTTGATGGTTCCGTTACTGTTATTATTAGGTAATAAAGTTTTTGGCATTTCATCCTCATTAAGGCATGTCTGTGCGGCCTGTTTTCCGGCAAAAATCCCTTTTTTTCAATACAATTGGAAGGCAGAGCAATGGAATCTGTTTTTTGTTGGCGGCATTATCATAGGGGGATGGTTGGCAAGTTCCTACCTAACCAATGGTATGCCCTTAAATGTCAATCCTAATTTAACGGAACAGCTACAAACCTATCAAATACAGGAAAGCAATAGCTGGGTACCAACGGCAATTTTTAGTTGGGAAGGACTCTTCACCCTTCGCGGATTTATCATGATGGTAGTTGGCGGATTTTTAGTGGGATTTGGTACCCGTTATGCCGGAGGTTGCACTTCGGGCCATTCCATAAACGGATTAAGCAATTTACAATTGCCCTCACTAATTGCCACTATTTGCTTCATGGCCGGCGGATTTATTATGGCTAATCTTATTTTACCCTTCATTTTAAAACTTTAAGTGATATGCAAAATATTACTGAGCAATCCTCAACTAATATTATTCACCATAGCAATACACTCAATAACACCGATTTTGAGGTAAGGAGTCTTGATGCCATGTGTACTAATGATAGTCAATTAAAACATCCGTGGTGGTATAATTTAAAATATTTGGCAGCAGGTATTTTATTTGGCATTATTTTAATTAAAGCGGAAGTTATTTCTTGGTTCCGCATTCAGGAAATGTTTCACCTGCAAAGTTTTCATATGTATGGGGTAATAGGTTCTGCCGTAGTTACCGGTGCATTGGGTGTTTGGTGCATAAAAAAATGGAAATTAAAAACCATACATGGCGAGCCTGTTCAATTTGTAAAAAAACAATTCAGTAAAGGACAGATTTATGGTGGGCTTATTTTTGGTTTAGGTTGGGCTATGACCGGCGCTTGCCCGGGGCCATTATATGCTTTAATCGGTTCGGGTATAACCGTTATTGCTGTTGTACTGCTAAGCGCAATGGTTGGTACTTGGGTATATGGTGCTGTGCGTGAAAAATTGCCACATTAGTGTTTTCGTTATTACCGTAAACAATTATTTTGTTGTTAGCCATTTTCGCATTACCCAGTCGTTTTGTACATCATTACCTAAAATAAATTGTTGTTCACCTACAATTTCAAAATCCATTTTTTGGTAAAAAGTAATTGCCGATTTATTCTGCTGCCAGGCAATTAACCAAACTTGTTCTAAATTTTGTTGTTGAGCCAAATTTTCGGCAAATGCAATAAACCGTTTACCAATTCCCAACTTTTTAAAAGGCTCATTAACATAAAGCCTGGCAATTTCCAAACCATTTGAAAACTGTAGAGTATCCGGTTGTGTTTGGTAAGATAGTTTACAATAACCTGCAAGGTTTTCATTGAGCCAGGCAAAATAAAATTCATTGTTGGGGCTATTCCATTCATCGCGTATAGCTGCTTCATTCATGTGTTTATTTAAATAAAGCTGCATATCCTGTTCGGTATTAAATGCTTGGTAGGTATGGCAAAAAGTAGATTGACTAATTTCTACCAATAATGGTATTTCATCAGCAGTAACTTTTTTTATCATTAAATGCGAAAGCATAGGGACAATCAACAGTAAAATTATTGAAGAAACAACTCATTTAATTATCCGGCAAAAGTGGCATTGGCAGATAAAGGAATATCGGTTACTTGCCCATTTTCGGTTTTAAGCATACGCGAAGGATAACGATTGATAACAATAAAATCGTGCGTTGCCATTATAATGCTGGTACCATAATCTTTTGTAATTTGAAACAGCAACTGCATAATTTCATCACTTGTTTCAGGATCAAGGTTACCGGTAGGTTCATCGGCTAAAATAAGTTTGGGCGAGTTTAATAAAGCACGAGCAATATCAACCCTTTGTTGCTCGCCACCGCTAATTTCATAAGCCATTTTAAAGCCTTTGCTCTTCAAGCCAACCTTATCTAACACATCATTTATTTTTTCATTCATTAAATGTTCATCTTTCCATCCGGTGGCTTTTAAAACAAAACGCAGGTTTTCATAAATATTTCTATCGGTTAATAACTGAAAATCTTGAAACACTACCCCCAGGTTTCGTCTTAAATATGGAACTTTTTTCCAATTCATTTCCCTAAGGTTAAAGCCCACTACGTTGCCCTGCCCTTCTTTCAAAGGTAATTCGCCATACAAAGTTTTTAGTAAGCTACTTTTACCCGAGCCTGTTTTACCTACCAAGTACACAAACTCTCCCTTTTCTATTGTAAAATTTACTTGTTGTAAAATAAGTGCCGAACCCTGATAAATATTTGCGTTTGTAAGCGTTACAACCGATTCCATAAAAAATTAATTTTTTATAACAACGTTTAAAATTAAGTAAAATTGAGCAAGCAAAATTGTTAATATGTGTATTCTATGCTGCCGAAGTTGCCTTCAATCACCAAATTATTTTTATTGGCAGCTTCCGTATGACCAATTATAGCTGCATCAATATTGAATTGTTTAGCGGTATCAATCATTCTTTGGGCAGCTTTTTCATTGGTAAAAATTTCAAGTCTATGCCCCATATTAAATACCTGAAACATTTCTTTATAATCAGCACCGGAATTTTGTTGTATCAACTCGAATATAGGTGGAATCGGTAATAAATTATTCTTCACCACTTTTAAAGTTTGTGGTAAATATTTCATGCATTTGGTTTGTCCACCACCGCTGCAATGTATCATTCCGTAAATATCATTGAACTGTTCTTCCAACAATTGCTTTACCAACGGAGCATAGGTTCGGGTGGGTGATAATAATAATTGGCCAATGGTATAAGTTTCATTATTGACAACCCATTCATCGGTTAATTTTTTATTGCCAATATACACCACGTTTGACGGCAATCCGGATTCGTAAGTTTCAGGATATAGTTGAGCATAATGCTTGCTTAACACATCGTGGCGAGCACTGGTTAAACCATTGCTTCCCAAGCCACTGTTATAGGTTGTTTCGTATGTAGCTTTACCACTACTGGCAAAACCAACAATTACATTACCGGCACTGATTTTATGATTGGTAATTAACTTTTGCTTAGGCCAGCGTGCTGTAATGGTTCCATTTACTGCAATGGTACGAACCACATCGCCTACATCGGCAGTTTCGCCACCTAAGTAATGAATATGAACACCATGCGCAGCAAGTTGATTGAAAAATGCTTGTGTACCATTAATAATTTGCTCAATTACTGCACCATTAATTAAATGCTTGTTTCTATCAATGGTTGATGCAAAAACCATGTTATTATAAATACCAACACAAAGCAGGTCATCTATATTCATAGCAACAGCATCCTGAGCAATGCCTTTCCAAATATTAACATCGCCAGTTTCTTTCCAATACAAGTAAGCTAAAATAGATTTTGTTCCAGCACCATCGGCATGGCTAACATTAATCATTTGCTCATCACCACCTAAAAAGTCAGGATATATTTTACAAAATGCATGTGCAAATAATCCCTGGTTTAAATGCTTAATGGCCTCATGTATTTCTTCTTTTTGGGCTGAAACGCCGCGCTGCGCATATAATGACATGAAAAAAAATTAATGTGTTGTTTCGGGCAAAGTTAAACAAAGCATTCATACAACAGTAATTAGCCGTTTTTATAGTTATGCTTTACTGTACATTTGCTGTTAAGCCAATAAAACCATTCATTTTTTGGCTTTTGTACACAATACATACAACCATGCAGGTACATTATAATATAGATGCATTGCCCCATTTTAAAAATTGCGTAATTACCATCGGCACTTTTGATGGCGTACATATTGGGCATACCACCATTTTACAACAATTAAAAGAAGAAGCAGCGTCAGTAAACGGCGAAACAGTGGTTATTACTTTTCATCCGCATCCCCGAAAAATTGTGGGCGATGTTCCGGATATTAAAATACTAACCACATTAGATGAAAAAATTTCATTAATTGAAAAGCAAGGTATTGACCATTTAGTAGTAGTACCATTTAATGAAGCATTTTCGCAACTAAGTGCCGATGCATATATTAAAAATTTTTTAGTAGCAAAATTTACGCCGCATACCATCATTATCGGGTACGATCATCATTTTGGCCACGATCGCACCGGCAATTTTAGTTTATTGGAAACGTATGGTAAAGCCATGGGATTTATGGTAAAAGAAATTCCTGTTCAAGTAATTGAAACAGCAGCCATTAGTTCAACCCGCATTCGGAAAGCATTGTTACAAAATGATATTGCTACAGCCAGCCATTTATTGGGTTATGATTATTTTTTTTCAGGAACCATTATTTCCGGCGATAAAATTGGACGAACCATTGGCTACCCCACGGCCAATATTCAACTCAATAACACCGATAAATTAGTACCCGGCGATGGGGTTTACGCGGTGTATTGTTCTGTAAATGCTGGTAAAAATAATTTATCTGCTTATCCCTCATTAAAAGGAATGATGTACATTGGAAGTCGACCAGTTGTAAATGGAAAACGAAGAGTAATTGAAGTAAATATTTTTGATTTTAATGAAGACATTTACGAATGTACTATGCAGGTTACGCTAAAAGCGTTTATTCGTGGCGATATGCCATTAACTAGTTTACAAGGTTTGCAAGAACAATTAGCATTAGATAAACAAGCCGTATTAAGCCAATTGGTTTAATACAAATCATGCATTAAAAAATAATTTTAGCAGTTAATTCCTTTAGTAAATCGGCACTGGAATTGCCGGCATCGTTAATACCAATACTTTTTAAATTGTATTCGTGCAGCAACAATAGTATTTGTTGCGTTTTTTGATGCGGATAATTTTTAACTGCAGCCATATGGTCAGCAATGGCAGTGGGATGATTACTGCCAATAATGGTTGCAGGATTTTTACTGCTGCCTTCTGCATGCAGCATTAATACACGGCAAAAGAAATTATGAATGGCAGGTAAAACTAATTGTAACGGACCTGCCTTGGGGTTGGCATCAAAGTATTGAATAATTTTGATGGCTTTAGCCATGTTTTTATGTGCAATGGCACTTTGCAATTCAAATACATTAAACTCCTTACTAATTCCTACATAGGTTTCAACATCATCATCGGTAATTTCTTTTTTCCCTTTTAAGTTTAGGGTTAATTTTTCTATTTCGTTGTATAAGCGACTTAAATCATTACCAATAGCATCAACCAATAAACCCAAGGCTTTGGGTTGAATGGAGTAACCTAATGATTGAGTTGTTTGCTTTACCCATGCAGGCAATTCATTTTCATATAGCCTACGTGTAGTAAGTAATTCGTGCTTTTGCTTTAATAGTTTGGCCAGTTTCAAACGGCCATCTAATTTTTTTTCTTTGTATCCAACTATTAAAATGGTAGCATTAGATGGATTTTCAATATAGGCTTCCAGTTTTTCAATATCCTTCATTTGTTGGGCTTCTTTCAACAACACTACCTGTTTATCGGCAAACATGGGATAACGCCTGCAGGCATTAATTAATTGAGCCCAATCTGTATCACGCCCATAGAGTATGGTTAAGTTAAATTCCTTTTCTGTTTCGGAAAGCAAGTTGCTTTCAGCATATTGCATTAAATGGTCAATATAATAAGTCTCCTCCCCTTCCAGCCAATAAATAGGCTTAAAAACTTTCTTTTGCCAGTCGGCCAAAATTTTTTCATAACTCATACCGGCAAAAATAAGTAGTGATTAGTGTATTGGCATACAATGCAGAAAATGTTAAAAACAAGCACTTTTTCCCAAACATTCAATTAACAACCACAACCCTACTTTCAGGTAAAGCAGGCAGGTTTAAAAATTTTAGAATAATGTTAGCAGTTACTACTACATCGCGTTCACAATAGTGCACTATGCGGGGCAAATCATTGTCTTTATAATAAACATCCTGCACCATACTGCCATCAATATCTGTTTTAGAGGTAGGAATTTGTAATACTTCAGCTAATAAATCTAATGAAACATAATTTTTGTTATCCCCAAATTTCCACCAATTTAAAGTATCCATCATTCGTACTTCCCAAGGTTTTCTATCATGCAATTGCAAACATTCCGGCAAAGGCAAACCGTTAATAATTAAACGTCGGCAAATGTAGGGTATATCAAATTCCTTAATATTATGTCCTGCAAAGGTAAACCCATGGTGTATTTGACTCATTTTAGTGCATAAAGCCGAAAAAGTTTTTAATATTTCTGTTTCATTATGCCCAAATATGCTTTTTACTTTTAAACATATTTCCCTGGCCTCATTTTCATAAAAAAAAGCGGTAGAAATGCAAATAATTTTACCAAATTCTGCCAATATTCCACCCCTTAACCGATAACTTTCTTCAGGAGAAATATTTTCTGGCACGGTTTTAGAAATTTTATTCCACCATAACGACTGAACCCTTTCCGAAAGCTGATGAAAGTCGGCATACTGCGGAACGGTTTCAATATCCAATACCAATAAATTACTAATTTGCATGAATTTAATTTTAAATAAATAGTACCTTAAAGTTATGTTGAACGAGCCATTAGATTATCAACCCAAGCAGAAAAAAGATAAACGCAACTTAATTTACACCCTTTTTGTGGTATTGTTGTTAGGTACTTGGGCATATATTATTTATGATAAAAGTGTTACCACCCACTCAAAAGAGCAATTGCAAACCCAAATAAATGCTATTGACAGTTCAAAGGCCGAATTAAAGTTGGAATTTAATGCCACTTCGGCCCGTTTAGACTCATTAACCGGGAAGCATATTCAGTTAATTGATAAACTGGCCGATAAGAACAAAACCATTCAACATTTAAAAAATACAATTGCTGGACTGTTGCAAAAACAAAATATGACAGCCACACAATTATTAGAGGCCAGAAAAATGATTGATGAATTGAATGGCAAAGTGAATGATTTGTATAATGAACTGGCTTTGCTCCAAAATAAAAATCAAGAATTAACCTTAGCCAATGCGCAGTTGAATAATGACAAGGTTCAATTACAAGACACTTTAAATAAAACCGTAGCCTACAATCAATATGTAACCGATGAGGCTTCAACCCTGCATGCTTCAAACTTTAGTATAGAAGCATTAAAAGTGCATAATAATGGTAAAGAGAAAATGATTACCGTAGCCAAAAAAACAGATGTATTACGCATAAGTTTTGATTTAGATGCCAACCGTATTGCACCCAGTGGTGAAAAAGAACTGTTTGTTTGCATTGTAAGCCCTGATGGTAAAATTATAGCCTCAGGTAATACCATGAATACCCGTTTAGATGGTACAATACCCTATACTACTAAAGTAGCTGTACAATACGAACAGGGAAAAACGGCTCCGGTAAACATTAATTGGCGCAACAACGGCAATTACGAGCCCGGCGATTATACCATTATTGTTTATCAAAATGGCTACAAAATTGGGCAAGGTTCTATATTACTTAGGAAAAGCGGCATATTCGGCTAAAAATTCCCAAAAAACATCAATAAATAAGAATTTTTAAAAATTAATATTTTTTATATTATAATAATACACAAACAAAGATTATTTTAGTACTGTAAAACATACAACTATGAGTTATACAACACCAACAGAAAACCCGCAAAACCAATCTTCATCGGGAAGAGACAATCGTAAAACCTTTTATGGCATTTTAATAGCTGCCCTGGTATTAACATGGGGTTATATTATTTACGATAAAAGCAAAACAAAAGAAATTATTACTCAAAAAGACACCCAAATTACTACGGCTTTAACTGCCAAAGATTCATTACAGGTTTTGTTTAATGATGCTTCTGCCAAAGCAGACTCGTTAACAGGAAGTAATGTAAAATTACAAGGTGCTTTAGCTGAAAGAAATAGTGAAATTTTAAAGCTAAAATCAAACATTAGAAGCATTTTAAATAAAAAGAATGCTACAGAAGAAGAGTTAAAACAAGCCAAAGCCATGATTGCTGAATTAAATGCAAAAATTGATAGTTTGTTTGCTGAAATACAGCAGTTAAAAGGCGAAAATCAACAATTAACTACAGCTAACCAGCAGTTAACAACTGAAAAAACGCAATTAACCAATCAAAATACTGAATTGCAAGGTAACCTTACCAAAACCCAAACTGAAAAAGCGAATATAGAGGACATAGCTTCCACTTTACATGCTTCCAACATTCAGGTTAAAGCTGTTATTGTGAAAAAAAGTGGTAAAGAGGTAAGCACCAATAATGCAAAACGTGCAGATATGTTTGTTATTACTTGCAATATTGATGAGAATAGAATTACACCAAGTGGTAAGAAAACATTGTATGTATGTGTTACCAATCCCGATGGCACCCCATCCGGCACAGAAGGTACATTTAAATTAAGAGATGGAAGTGATAAAGCTTATTCAAATGCGGTTGAAGTAAATTATGAACAAGGCAAAACTTTACCGGTTAGCTTTAATTGGAAACCCGGAAGTAAATTCACCGGTGGTAATTATAAAATTGAAATTTATAACAATGGATTTAAGATTGGTGAAGCACAAAAAACTTTAAATAAAGGAGGATTTTTAGGCCTTTAAACTAATTAACCACTCAACTATCAATAAAACCGCCTCATTGTATCATGGGGCGGTTTTTTCTTTTTTGTCACCTACATATATGGACATACAAATAGCAAAAAAATAAACAACAAATAGTATTCATAAGTATATTGCACCTATGGCAAAAAAAGTGAAACAATCAAAACAAAAAAAAGAAGAACCGATTATATTGGTTACGAACGATGATAGCATTGGCGCACCGGGAATAAAAGCATTGGTTGAAGCAGTAATGGATTTAGGAAGAATTGTAGTAGTAGCACCCGATAAGCCACAAAGTGGCATGGGGCATGCCATCACCATTGGCCACCCCCTTCGTTTACAAAAAGTGGCATTTATTGATGGTGTTGAAGCATACACCTGTAATGGCACACCCGTTGATTGCGTGAAACTGGCTGTTGACAAAATTTTACACCGTAAACCCGATATTTGTTTAAGTGGCATTAACCATGGCGCAAACCATAGCATTAATGTAATTTATAGTGGTACCATGAGTGCTGCAATGGAAGCAGCTATTGAAAGCATTCCTTCTGCAGGTTTTTCGTTATTAGACTATAGTATGGAAGCTGATTTTACAGCAGCCAAAATATATGTTAGAAAAATTACAGAACAACTACTAAAAAGAAAGCTACCCAAACATTTACTATTTAATGTGAATATTCCTGCTTTAGATGCCGGCTTAATTAAAGGGATTAAAGTTTGCAGGCAAGCTTATGCTAAGTATGAGGAAGATTTTATTGAACGTACCGACCCACATGGCAGAAAATATTATTGGCTTACCGGCGATTTTTTGAACTTTGATAAAGGAAAAGATACCGATGTATGGGCACTGAACAATAATTATGTAAGCTTGGTTCCCGTAACTTTCGATTTAACTGATTATGCTTTAAAAAAAGAATTAGAAACCAACTGGGACTTATAATGTTTTTACAAAAAGATAATACAAAACTGGGTGTAATATTAGGCTTGTTAGCGCCATTAGCCGGCATATTTGGCTTTTATTTATGGCGATTTCAACGTTTAACCATTACAGAATTTATTCAATATTTAGGCATTGAAAAACATTTAATTACTGCCATGTTAAGCTTTGCTTTATTAGCCAATGCTATTGTATTTACGCTATACATCAACACAAGAAAAGATAAAACAGCTAAAGGCATTTTTGTAGTAACCGTAATTTATGCCATTGGTGTATTATTATTAAAACTGTTCTATTAATACAAAATAATTAACATGCGTAAATAATCTTACTAGTATGCAACATACTTAAAACAAAAAAGCAACCTTTTGCAAGATTGCTTTTTGAGTAATAATGTCGGCTTGCCTATCAACAGTTCTAACTTTTTAGAGGATGTACTGGCTCTGTTAGGATTGTGATATAAAGGTAATTATTGTATGAAATTTGCCTCGGGTAACTGGGAGCTGCAAGAAATTACGGCGTATGCAAAGCCATACACCGAGTAACTTCCCTTATTGTTTGACGTTATAAACTACTTCAAGATAGGGAAGATAAAAAGAAAACAATCTTTAATTTAATTGATACTTACATACGTGATTCCAAAGGCCGCAAAACTTATGCTTCTTAAAGTTAGCTCTCTATTTTTTTTATTAAGATTATATTTAAACGCATTTAGTAAAATGTCCTTAGTCTCAGACGTACGGGACAAAAGTGCTTTATTGTTTAAAGCTTCTACGCATAGCAGCGCTTTTCATTTCTTCAATAAAATAAAAATTAAAATCAGTGGTAAAATAAAAGATATAATTCCTATTATCCCCCATAATTTTCTTTGACTTGAGGACTTATTTTCAAATTCCAGAACTATCTCCGCAACCCTTTCTTTCGAATAGTATTTATATAAGCCGTATATCCACAGAAGAAAAAAGGGGATATAGTAAAATTTATTGGGCAGCAATAGAAAGGGGTTAATGCTTGTCACTTTTTTAATAATTGCAAAGATTAAAAAGACTAAAGTCATTTGACAAACAAAGACAATACAAACGCTTTTAATTAAAGGAACCTCTCCTTTAAATTTTGCGTAGTAGCGATAAAAAGAGGAAAAGATATTGTTATAAAAAATCATGATGTATTAATATTATTTTTCAATTACATCTTGAATATTTTCACTTAAACTTTTATGATTAATCCCCATTGAAACCATGTTCCCAACAAACCACCCGACGCCAATAAATTCTCCAACAATAGGAATACTAAGGGTAGCGATACCTACTGCAGCATCAATAGCATGTTTTAATTGTGGTCCATTGTGGTCTGTCGCTGCATCAATAACTGTAAGACTTATACCAATGCCGCCCAATATATTACCACCTGTTTTAAGTGCAGATGCTCCTTCTTCAAGTATTGCAGCAGGACTTAATTTATTAGCTGCTTCAAAGCCTTTTTCAATTGTAATTCGGGCCGTATTATCAAGTGCGTCAACAGTCGTATGTGCAGCTTCCAATCCTTTATGTACCCCCCAATTTGTTTGAGCCACTTGCTTATCATTTCCCTTTCCCCAATTAATATGGCCCACATAATTGTAGTTTTCTCCTTCGGTTTGGCTGTTTTCACCATGATATCCTTTTGTTTGAAACATCCCTGAACCACTATTATTGGCATATACAAAATCACCATCTCCTTTTTCAAATGAAACCACATGTTCTGTTCCCCCATTTGTGGAATTGTTATATTCCTCGTCACTTATTTGTGTAACAGTTATTTCACCCGTTTTTTTATTTCTTTCATACCGAACATGCACCATTTCATCATCACCATTTGCATCATTACCCTCCATTCCATTCACATCAATATATCGATAAGGATTATTAAAACAATATACATATGGTGACATGTCAGTCATCCTATCTGCCAATGGATCAACAGCATTCCACCTGCCTATTTGGGGGTCTTGCATTCTAGCCCCAAAATCATACAGTTCTATACCACTGCCATCACTAAACTCCCGGTGCTGTAATTCCTTGCCGTTGTATTTGTATTTATTCTCCAGGTTCCCCGCCGCTTTGCTGCTAATGCCCGCCATGGTGAGTCCGAACGGATAATAATGCGTTTGCCCATGTTATTTTTATTGTAGTGGGCATGGGCGAATTTCGCTTCGCTACATTTCCTCCAACAAAGGCCCTCGTGTATGCACTACCTGTACATTATCAAAGAACACATCTACCGGGCTTTCGTTGCTGCAATAAATATAAATATACCCGTTTTAAATTGAACTATTGTATAAGTAATTTTTCAATCGCATATGATATGAGCGCACTCATCGCACAAAAAAAGAAAGTAATAAGAGAAATTATTATTCCCACTTTTTTACTAACACCAAAAT
This sequence comes from Hydrotalea sp., assembly GCF_049968455.1. NCBI lineage: Bacteria > Pseudomonadati > Bacteroidota > Chitinophagia > Chitinophagales > Chitinophagaceae > Hydrotalea > Hydrotalea sp. The sequence goes on from NZ_JBMFQT010000005.1 coordinate 217,691, forward strand.
TTTTATTAGCAATTTTTTCATACCTTCTTTTTTTTACATAAACAAATACTAATGAATAATATATAGAAAGTGCAATGATTACTACTACAAAAGCCGGTGTTTTAAAATTGCTTGCAGCCCATATAGTATCTTCTAATTTTATTTCTACATTAACAAATAATCCAGACAATGC